>CAZGOT010000053.1:6388-15438 GCA_964527495.1 uncultured Haliscomenobacter sp. | reverse complement strand
TCCCCTTTTTGCAAGGTGTCGTTAAATTGTTTCTGCTCCCGCTGCCGTTTAGCCTGGGGGCGGATAATAAAAAGCCAGAATACCAGGAACATGGCCCCGATAAATACAAAACTCATAATCGGGTTGCCACTGCTGCTTGCTTGTAAAAACATGAAACTAAACTGCGTCATTATGAAAATAGTATTGGTTTACGGTAAAACATGGCGGAACTAAGGAATCCGCGCAAGGGTTTATTTGGCTTTTCGAGGCAAAACCTCCCCGCTCAGGTACACTTTAGTATTGCCCCCCAGGGTATTCGCCGAAATGGTAATTGGTTTGAGTTGTTGACCGGTTTTCCCTTGGGTATCAAACCGGGCGGTTATCTTACCTGTACCACCTGGTGGAATGGGGTTTTCGGGCCATTCCGGAACGGTACACCCGCAGGTAGAACGGGCTCTCGAAATCAACAATGGCTCTTTTCCGGTATTTTTAAAAACAAAAGCATATTCTATTACTTCTCCCTCCAGAACCTGCCCAAAAGCATATATGGTATCCCGAAAAGTTATTTCTGCAGCTTGGCCTGGCGACAACTTTTTATTGGACGACTCCGGGTTACGGATGAGTTCCACGGTATAAAAATTTCCGGAAAATGGAATCTCTTCCACTTGCTTTTCCTGCCGTTCCGGCAGGGAAGGCTGGCAAGCAGAAAGCCAGATTAAACCGATATAAATAACAAACCTTCCTTTGCTCAATGTGCTATCGTTTTCTTTCAAAAAAGTCAAACAAACGGGAAGCTGCTTCCCTCGTTCGTCATAGCAAATATACAGTATTTCGGCGGTAATGCCAGAGATACTTTTCTATCCAATCCCAGGTTGGCGTATTTGAAAGGCTTCACAACCAACAACCTGGTCAATTTTGAATTAACTTTGCACAAAAAAGACATGCAAATTCCTCCGCGGATTTACCTGGTTGGATTTATGGGCTGCGGAAAAACGCATATAGGCAAGTACCTTGCCCACCGGGCAGGTTACAACTTTTTGGATCTGGATGCGCATATTGAAGCCAGGGAGGGATGCTCGGTAGCCGAAATTTTTCTTCGCCACGGAGAAGACTATTTTAGGTCCAGGGAGCGCGAAGCTTTGCACCAGACAGCAAGCCTCGAGCATGTGGTTATTGCCTGCGGAGGTGGCACCCCTTGCTTTTTCGATAATGCACAATGGATTAATGCCCATGGGCTTGCGGTCTTCCTGGATATTCCAGTACCTGTTCTCGCCGGCAGGTTGGAAAAAGAACGTGAAAAACGCCCCTTGCTTAACGGAGTTGGCCCTTTGGCCCTCGAACTGTTTATTGAAGAGCGACTTTCCAAAAGAAGGGCGTATTATCAAATGGCAGCCGTAAGCTGTAGTGCTATTGAAGCAGAAGTTGTATTGGAGGCAATCCGCCAATGGTCTTCAGACAGCACTTCGTTTGTTGGTATTGATTTTGGGAGCAAGCTGGCAGGTACGACAGCAATAGCTTATTATGATACCGGAAAGGGATGTATCCAATTTTTGCAAAGTGTAAAAGGCAAGGATGCAGATGCTTTTTTGCTCGAACACTTTTCCCGTGCACGATGGAAAACGGCTTTTCTTGATGCGCCCCTCTCTCTGCCAAAAGTGTACACAGATCCTGCACAAGGATCGGATTATTTTATGCGCGAAGCGGATAAGCAAGCGAAGGCAATGTCCCCGATGTTCCTGGGAGGACTTACCGCCAGGGCCATCCGGATTAAGGCTAAACTTAGGGAAGCAGAGGTTCAAACGATCGAAGTATATCCTGGAAAACTTGCCACGACACTGGGCTTTGATACCCTGGGGTATAAACAAAAAAGCGTCTCCCCTGGCCTTCTTGTAAGACAGTTGCAAGAGATTTTACCCTATCCTGTCAGTCTGCAAGGCGTGGAAAATTGGCATATTTTTGATGCCCTGCTCGCCTTTACCACGGGATGGCGGTTTAAGAACGGCATCCACGCGGTATTCGGCGATTCTGCGGAGGGGCAGATTATTATTTGATATACTGCAGAAATTCCTGGCGCACGTTATCCTGCAGGAAGGCACCGCGGTATTCTGAAGTGACCGTAACACTGTCCTGGTGTTCTATGCCACGCGCTTGTACGCACATGTGAAACGCCTCGATGAAAACCGCAACGTCCTCCGTTTGAAGGGCGCGGGACAATTCCTCAGCAATCTGAACCGTAAGCCTTTCCTGGACCTGGGGCCGTTGGGAAAAGTACTCCACAATCCGGTTAAGTTTGGATAATCCGATGACTTGGTCTTTTGCAATATAGGCAACATGCGCTTTTCCATAAATAGGCAGGAAATGGTGTTCGCAAAAAGACTGGACACGGATATTTTTTTCTACCAGCATCTGCCGATAGCCAAATTTATTATCAAAAAGGGAAATATCTGGTTTGTTGGAGGGATTCAGGCCAGTGAAAATTTCTTTGACAAACATTTTGGCCACCCGTTTAGGCGTGCCCCGAAGCGAATCATCGTTGAGATCGAGTCCCATAATATCCATGATTGACCGGAAATGGGATTCAATCTTCTTGATTTTTTCCTCGTCCGTGAGTTTAAAAGCGTCGGGACGAAGAGGGGTTTGGGGAGAAGTTGCGGCATGGGCATCACCAATAGGATCTTCCTTTTGAAAATCAGAAGAGGCCTGGTCGTTGAATTTTGCATGGACGTCTCCGTTCAAATAAATCATATTCGACGTATAATAGAGCTGGCAGAAGCAAGAACACCTGGCTTAATGGCCATCTCCCGGTAATTCGATAATCTGTGCAAAGAGATTAATGAAGCATAAGAAGAAAAAAAACAGCCAAAGCTCGATATTCCCAAACCACCAGTTCCGATGATTGAAAATCAAATTCTTCATTCAAACATGACCGCAACAAAGAATGTTTAAAAATGCTGAAACTATTTCTTTTGCCCAAAACAGGATACCACAAAAAATTGTAGAATTATTGGGTTTTGTAAAAATGTGCATGCACATGTAATGACAAATTGTCGTCCGTTCGGAGTCCTTTCTTTACAGGGTATTGTACCTTTTTTAAAGCAAAAAAAACTGGCCTGACAGCGACACGGAGTTGGGACAAGACGATAATTTATATCATAAAATATTGATAAACATATTATTAACCAAATAGCTTACAAGAATACGCAATCTGTGAATTGACAAATTTTCATTAGCCTAGATTTGCCTGACGAAGATTAAACTACTACTTTTGCATTGTTAACGAAATCACCGTATGGTTTCTGAAAGGAAAAAGTGCCATCTCAAGTCCGTAAAATTTCGGTGCTTACCTCCTCAAAAAGCAAAGGTATCAGTAAGTTAGATATGCCCTGTTGGTTCTTCCAACGGGGCTTTTTATTTAACCGATATACCGGGGTTTGTTTCCCTCGTTTGAAGTGTCTATCTTTGCGGCCGACATAGAAAAATCATCTAAAGAAATACGATATGCAATACGATATGATTATTCTTGGCTCCGGCCCCGGAGGGTATGTTGCAGCAATACGTGCTGCGCAACTGGGGATGCGTGTAGCCGTTGTGGAGCGGGAATCGCTTGGCGGCATATGTCTGAACTGGGGCTGTATCCCTACAAAAGCGCTGCTCAAAAGTGCACAGGTTTTCGAATACATCCAGCATGCCTCGGATTATGGTATTAGCGTTGGGAGTGCGAAAGCGGATTTTGGGGCGATGGTATCGCGCAGCCGGGGTGTGGCAGATGGGATGAGCAAAGGGGTGCAGTTTTTGATGCGCAAAAATAAAATTACCGTACTCAACGGGCACGGTGCTCTGCTTCCTGGCGGGAAGGTGGCAGTAGAAGCAGAGGGTAAGGTTACGGAGTACAGTGCCCCGCATATTATTATTGCAACAGGTGGAAGGGCCAAGGCGCTGCCCAACCTGCCTATTGATGGCCAGAAGGTCATCGAATACCGGAAGGCAATGTCGCTGGAACAACAGCCCAAACGCCTTGTGGTAGTAGGTGCCGGAGCGATCGGTGTAGAATTTGCTTACTTTTACCATGCTATCGGTACGGAAGTTACGGTAATCGAGTTCCTGGAGCAGGGGCTACTGCCCAGGGAGGATCCTGAAGTGTCCAAAGAATTAGGCAGAATCTATGCCAAAAAAGGTATTGCAGTAATGGCCAATACTGCTGTCGAAAAAGTGGATATCTCCGGGAAAGGCTGTGTCGTACATGCAAAAAACAGGGCAACCGGAAAGATGGAAACCATCGCCTGTGATGTTGTATTATCGGCCGCTGGTGTTACGCCCAATATAGAAAATATAGGCTTGGAAAAAGTGGGCGTCCAGCTTAAAAATGGATTGATTCAGGTAGATGAATTCTACCGGACGAATATCCAGGGAATTTATGCGATCGGTGATGTTGTTCCAGGCCCTGCCCTGGCGCATGTAGCGAGTGCAGAAGGTATTCTTTGTGTGGAAAAAATTGCAGGTCACCACGTGAAACCTATTGATTATTCAAATATCCCTTCTTGTACCTATTGCGTTCCCGAAGTAGCCTCCGTCGGGCTTACTGAAGAGGCTGCCAAAGCAGAAGGGTATGAAATAAAAGTTGGTAAATTTCCCTTTTCGGCTTCTGGAAAAGCCAGTGCGGCAGGGGATAAAAGTGGCTTTGTAAAAGTAATCTTCGATGCCCGCTACGGCGAGTTCCTGGGGGCGCACCTGATTGGGCAGAATGTTACGGAGATGATTGCAGAAATCGTTGCGGCCCGTAATCTGGAAACAACAGGCCACGAAATTTTGAAATCCATACACCCCCATCCCACGATGAGCGAAGCCATCATGGAAGCAACCGCTGCTGCTTATGGGGAAGTAATCCATTTGTAAGCCTACTCCCTTTTGAGACAAGGTTGTCTCAAAAGGGTTGTGTGAAAAGTATTTCGCCGCCTTCGGCGGCGGAATACCTTTCAATCTCCACTTCCCAGGCGTTTCAGGGACCAGCTTTCCGGGTTGCCGATAACGCGTTCAATGAAGCGCCGTTCCCGGGTGATGATCCGGGCTTCTCCGGAAAGTTCTTCTTCCGAAACAATAGGCCGGTTGGTATTCGTAACGAGCGGTTGGGGAAGTTTTACCTCAACAGGTACCACGATGTTGCGGTCCACGTTGCGTGTCACTTTGGATTTCCAGGAAACCTGACCGATAATGGAGCCATATTCCGGATAGGGAAAGCCATTGATGCGGATAACAACGCGCTGACCGGTCCTTACAGCACCGGATTTTTCAAATGGAATCTGCATTTCTCCGATTAACTGCCGTTCGCCGGTTGGCATAACGACGAGTAGTTCATCTCCTTCATCCACAAATTGCCCTGCCGATATATTGCGTCCGATGATTTGTACTGCACCGTCGTACGGGGCCATCAGAAAATATTTTTTCATAAATGCATTGAGCCTCAGTTTGAGCTTGAGGTAGCTGTCCACCAGTGCGGCAGCAGTCGCGGTCCGGTTTTCCTCGCCGCCCTGTCGAACGGAGGTTATTTGTCCTTTCAGCGATCCGATTGCAAACTGGCGTTCCCGGATGGCAGCCTCCAGAGCATCCCGCTCTTCTTCCAGGAGGGCTAGATCACTTCGGAACCTGGATAGGTCGCTGATAGAAATTTTACCTACCTTATACTCCATTTCGCGTTTTTTCAACTCAATACTAGCTTGATCTATCCTTTCGGCTGTATTCTTCCAGGAAGCACGGCGTCCTGCCAGGGCAGTTTCCAAAGAGGTAATCTGGCGTTGCAAATTTTGGGTTTCCCCACTTTTGAACTGCCCCATCCTTGCAAGGCGGTAATCGGATTGTTTTTCAAAAAAATGGTATAAATCCGTCTGAAGTTCTCCAAGGATTAAGGTAGTATCGAGCGAAAATTTGGCGAGGGTAGTATCTAATTCATTGGGTAGGTTTTTCATCTGGTCCGACAGGTAGAGGACGTGGTTGAAATTCGCGGTATTGCGAAAAACCAGCAGGACCTGGTTACCTTTTACGGGCTGGTTATCTCCTACAAGCACAGATTCGATATAGTTCCCCTCCTGAGCACGAAACCGCACAGGGGGGTCTTTGAAAGTTATGCGAATAGGATCAACGACCATATCCGGATATTCGACCCAGAAACTGAGCCATGCAAAGACGACAAAAGCACTGAATATCAAAACTGTACCATAGCGCAGGAGCCATGGTGGCGGGGTACCCAGGATTTCCTGGACTTCCTCGCTCCTGTTTTCGAAATTTTCATCTTCTTGCATGCTGGACAAAATTTATGGTACCGGAGCCTTTGCGTCAGGCCCCAAGTTCGATCTGGTTGCGCACCAGTTGAAAATATGCTTTTCGGGAATAGGTTAGCTCCTCGTGAGTACCTTGTTCGACGATTTCTCCATCCTCCATGACGATAATATTGTCGGCGTGCTTGATGGTGCTTAGTCGGTGTGCCACGAGTACGATGGTCTTTCTATGGAAATACTCCAGGAGGTTCTCCATAATAACCATTTCGTTGAAAGAATCCAGGGCAGTGGTTGCTTCATCAAAAAAGAGGTAATCCGGGTTTTTGTAAACAGACCTTGCTATGAGCAGCCGCTGGCGCTGTCCCTGGCTCAACCCTACCCCATCCTGTCCTATACGGGTGTTGTACCCCATGTCCAGCGATTCGATGAAACCCTGGATATTGGCAGTTTTAACAGCGCGTAGCAATTTTTCTTTGTCAATAATTTCATCTCCAAGGGCAATGTTGCGGGCAATAGTATCCGAGAAGATAAAACCATCTTGCAGGACTACTCCGCATTTGCGCCTCCAGAGCTGATTACTTATCCCGGCCAGGTTGACATCTCCGACCCGCACTATCCCTTCTGTAGGCGGGTAAAAATTCAATAACAGTTTTAACAAGGTAGTCTTTCCGCTACCGCTCCGCCCTACGATGGCGGTTACCCGTCCTTTCGGTATGCGGACATTGATATTGCGCAGTACATAAGGAGAGTTGGGTCCGCTATATTGAAAAGAAACCTGGTCCAGTGTGATATCTCCATATTCCGGCAGAATGGTTATTTTTTCTTCTGGATTCTCCTCGTTTTTCTTTAAATGGATTTCATTCATCCTGCTCAGGCTGATCTTTACCTCCTGAAAAGAAAAGGCAAACTCCAGCAATTGGTTTACCTGGCTATTGAGCTGACCGATAATATATTGTATCGCCACCAGCATTCCCAGGGTCATTTCCGTAGCTATTACCGCTTTAGCAACGAAGAAGATGATAATCAGGTTTTTGACCTCGTTAATGGCGATGGCACCAACTTTTTGTACCTGTGTGAGCTTGAGATTGCTCAAACTCGTACGAAACAGTTGGGATTGAATGCGTTCCCATGCCCAGCGCTTTTGTTTTTCCGCATTGAACAGCTTGATGTCCTGCATCCCGTAGATCAACTCCATCAGGTTAGTCTGGTTTTGTGCAGACTGATCGAAGCGTTTGATATCGAGATCCCTGCGCCATCCTGCGAAAAGCAGTACCCAGGCGATATTCAGCAAGGCTCCTGCGATAAAAATAAAGAAGACCGTCAGGTTCCAGAACACCAGTACGCATGCAAAAGCCAGCAGGTTGAGGATGGAAAACAAGGAAAGCAGGGAAGTTGAGGTCAAAAACCGCTGTACCCGCTCATGGTCATTTACCCTTTGAACCAGGTCGCCCACCAACTTGCTCTCAAAAAAGCGCAATGGAAGCCGTGTCAGTTTGATAAGATAATCCGATATCAGGCTGATATTGACCCGTATCCCCACATGCAGCAATATCCAGCTCCGCAGATATTCAATGGATACCTGGGTAGTAAACAAGACAAGCTGTGCTATTAATACCAGGGTAATAAAATGCAGGTCATAGGTATTGATACCCACATCTACCACCCCTTTGACCAGAAAAGGAAATAAAACCTGGATTATAGTACCAATGAGTACTCCAATGACCAGTTGGATAATAAAAGGGCTATAGCGGCCAAAATAGTTCAGTACATATTCGAATTTGCCCTTATCGGTCTGTTCGCCCCGATGCTTAAAAACCTCCGGGGTGGTCTGCAGGATCAGGACTACCCCTTTTTCCCCGTCATCTTTATACTGGACCCAACGTTGGAGGAACTCCTGCCGGGTCAATTTATATTTGGATTTTGCCGGGTCTGCAATCCACACGTAGTTTTTATCCGCTTTATACACTACAACGAAATGGTCGTTTCGCCAGTGGGCGATACAGGGGAACGGGATAACCGTATGGAGATTTTCGAAATCTGTTTCCACTGCAAGGGTCTGCAAACCTATATGTTCTGCAGCATCGCTGATTTCCAGTAAGGACACCCCTTGTTTACCAATATAGGTTAGGTCCCTGAGATAGTCAAGGGAATATACCCGGCCGAAGTACCTCGCAATCATGCGAAGACAGGCCGCGCCACAATCCATGGCGTCCAACTGCTGGTAAAACGGAAAGCCCCTCACTTCCTGATTTGGTTGTTATATTTATGACCGGTTAAACCGAACGTCTATTCAATAGCGATGCCGTTGCCCAAATATTGCCCCGGAATACTCCTCAAAGTGCGCCGAAAACGAAAAAACTGCCCAAAGTCGGTACGGAGCGTTAAACAAGAGAAAGGGCGGCAAAACTCAGAATGAAGTGAAAAATACGGTATTTGATTGTATTTTAAAATTTTACACAGATTTTTATTTAAAAATTACATCTTTATTGACGTTTTAATGCTTTTTAGGTACTCTAAAGTGTATTTTGCATTATTATTTCCAACCACTGCTGGTGGTTAATTACCTTGCTTATGATTGGTCAGCTTCGCATTATTTCGGTAATTTGCCTCTTCCCTTTGCTGCTAACAGGGCAAAACGCAGAGAAAGTCTTGCGCTGGGATTTCCCGCTCCCCCGCACGCATACAGGGGTATTGATGGGCAACGGGATACAAGGGCTAATGGTTTGGGGGAGTGGACAGCAGTGGAACATTACCATTGGAAGAGCCGGTTTTTGGGACCACAGGGGCGGAAATGAGTTTTCG
>CAZGOT010000053.1:0-6378 GCA_964527495.1 uncultured Haliscomenobacter sp. | reverse complement strand
GTGAAGCGTTTGCTCCAACAGGGCGATGAGGACGGGCTCCGGAAAGCCTTTGACATAGACGACAACAAGGATTATGTGGTCCATCGCCCCCACCAGGTGGGTGGTGGAAGGGTGGAAATACTGCTACCTGCAGGTTGGGTACTCTCTTATGCAAATTTGAATTTACATACCGGACGGCTTGTTATCCATTCCACACATTCCAGCGGAAAAAAGGACAGCCTGCTCCTCTGGCAATCTGCTTATACAGAGCACGCCTTTCTGGAATTTCCTGCTACATTGGGCAACGCATCCGGTTTTTCCTTGATACCCTCCTGGAACCATACAAAAGAAACGCTTGAAAAAATTGGAGTGACAGCCCCTGTCATCCAGGAAGGTAGTATACAGGCAGGCAAAGCATTCGAGCAATCCCTTCCGGAAGACCTTTCACTTGGCATTGGTGCCCGGTTACACGGTAACCGGCTGGTAATGGCATCCTTTTTAGGAAAAAATGCCCTGGAAGGGGTAAAAAAAGCAATTGCAATAGACAATTCAGCTATTCTGCGGCCGCCGACCCAGGAATATTGGAAGGAGTACCGAACTGAAACGCCTATGTTGGACCTTCCGGATCCCAAAATTCAGGAACTTTTTGATTATGGCCTCTACAAGCAGGCATGTACCACTTCCCCACAAGGAATCGCTGCCGGATTGCAGGGCCCTTTTCTGGAAGAGTACCAGTTGCCGCCCTGGAGTTCGGATTATCATTTCAACGTAAACATAGAAATGATTTACTGGCCTGCACTTGCCACCAACCGGACCAGTCATCTACAACCCTTATGGCGCATGTTCCGCGAATGGTTACCGCGTATGCAGGCCACCGGAGAAAAGTTTTTTGGCCGTCCTGGTGCACTTATGATCCCGCATGCGGTGGACGACCGCCTGCAGGTTGTTGGCAGTTTCTGGACGGGAACCATAGACCATGCCTGTACTGCCTGGATGGCGCAGTTGGCCTGGCTGGATTACCGCTACAGCATGGATACCGCTATCCTGCGCGAGCTTGCCTGGCCTTTGCTCAATGGTGCATTTGAAGGATATTGGGCCATGATAGAGAACAGTACAGGGGAGGATGGCAAAGCAACATTTCGGTTGCCAGTGAGCGTAAGTCCTGAATTTAAGGGTGCACGCATGGATGCCTGGGGGGCCAATGCCTCTTTTCAACTTGCCGCATGCCATCTGGTTGCCCGCTGTCTGCAGCAGGCAGCTACTGTCCTGAACGCACCCGCTGACCCGCGTTGGCAGGAGGTACAGGATAAACTTCCGCTTTATGCTGTTTATAAAGGTCCACGGACATTAGAGTATCCGGAATCTGAAAGCAGCAGGATTGCCCTTTGGGAAGGCATGGATCTTGTAGAAAGCCACCGACACCACTCGCATTTGGCGGGGATTTATCCTTTTGCCGTCCTGGATTCCCGGGATATCGCCCATAAAAGCATTATCTCCAATTCACTCTGGCACCTCACCCTAAAAGGAGCGGGTGCCTGGAGTGGCTGGTGCGTACCCTGGGCATCTACCCTTTTTGCCCGCAATCAAAATGCCGATGCAGCAATTTCCTGGTTGCATTACTTTATGGACCACTATACCAATGAAGGCCGGGGTACCCTACACAACGCACGCCACACGGGCTTATCCATAATTGCGGATCAGCCCTGGGCAAAAGGGGCTAATCGGCCCAACAGGGAGGTTATGCAGCTCGATGGAGGGTTTGGAGCATTGACGGCCGTAATAGAGTTGTTGGTACAAAACCGCCAGGATGGAATGCACGTTTTGCCAGACATTCCCGTAGGTTGGAAGCAGTTTTCCTTTGAGAAAATCGGTGCGGAAGGCGCCTTTCAGGTAAGTGCGTGGGTAAAAGAAGGAAAAGTGGAAAAAATAAAGGTCAAGTCCCTTGCAGGGGGTCCTTTGAAAATTTGGCATTACCTGGGAAATGATTTTATGGTAGATAGTGTGCCAGGACGTGGGGCATATCTGGACATAACCTGTAAAAAGGGACAAGAAATCATCCTAACTCCTGTGGAATAAGGATTTTGCGCCAAAAAAGCAGTATGCCCAGCCTCACTTATTTCATCAATACCCCTTTTTTATCAAAAGGATGGAGGGCTGTGCCTTTTACCCTGGCCTCCGCCTCAATGCGGTAATCCGATTTAACAGCATGAAGGAGCTTGGCTGCTTTTGCAATACCCCCCAAAAGAAATTTGCGTTCCATTTCGTCGAAAGGCGAATGGAGCAAAGTAAAATTGAGGGAAAAGGGCACTTCTACCACTTTACCGGCTGGAATTTCTATTTCCTTGGCGATTTCCAGCTTGCCAAGTTCATACTCGTCTACCAGCTTTTCCTGCCCCCTACCCCGGGAATATCGTTCGATGACGGCGATTTTAATAAACGTCACGAGCTGAGTGTTCATAGATTGAAACCGCAACCTACCTGCGAGGATGCCCTCCTGGCCATCTACCTCTTCAGGGAGGACAAGTTCCAGTTTAACCCCTTCGATACCCAGCCATTGTTTTACCCTTCCGATCATATTTAGTTTTTCTCGTCAGACCATTCTTTGATGCCAGCTTTGGCCCAGAGGTTTAATAAATGCTTCCTGCAGCTTTCCGACAGTATCCACGAGCGGATCAAAAACAAGGGTGGACGCATGGATATTGCCGCTGCTATACAGTTTCACAAACTCCTCCCTGCCAACACTTCGTACTTCGTCACCCTCCAGGTAAGCAAAACGCATCCGGTCGAAGAGGTCAGTACCCAGGGCGGCTTGTAAATTTTTAATAAAGGCGACGGACTTATCAATGGAGCAGCCGCTGGCACCTGCCTGACTTTCATCCACTGCCAGGATGATAAACCGATTATGGCGCACTTCACCAGCTGCGCGGAGTTTTAGATTATGGCTCGTCCATTGTTGGGTGAAGGCAAGAAGTGCCTGTTCTACAGCCGCTACCTCCTTCTGGGATAAAGCCCTGCTACTTTGATAAACCCAGACCTTTGCGGAAGAAGGAAAATTTGCAATCATATTCCTGAAATTGTTATCCCTGGCAGGTCTTTTTGAAACCATACCCATTGAAAACCAAAACAACTGAACTATTTAACTGTTTAAGCTATATTTATGCCTTATAATCCCATATAATAAAATGGCATTAACAGCATCAGGTCCAAAAACAACGGACCTTGCTACCTACCCGGATTTTAGCGCGCTGTAAGGCGGCGTGCTTTTTCGCGACCTTGCCATTTTACCCAAAGAAATTTTCTTATTCACTAAATATTTTGTTTATGAAGCTTCGATTTCTACTCGTATTTCTGGCCGCTTTGGCTACTATGAGTGTAAACAACCTTTTAGCGCAAACAGTTGTGAGCGGTAAGGTAGTTGACACAGACACGAACGAGCCCCTTATCGGTGCATCCGTTACGGTCAAGAATACTTCGGTGGGCACCGTTACCGATGTCAACGGCGCGTATTCCATCCAGGTCCCGGCAGGCGGGACTGCCCTGATTTTTTCCTATATCGGCTACCGCTCTGAAGAAGTGGCCATTAATGGGAGAACGACCGTGGACGTTAGCCTTTCCGAAGGCCTGGATATTGACATGGTTACGGTAATCGGCTCCCGGAATGCTACCCGTACTAAGCTGGAAACAGCAGTACCTGTAGATGTGATTCCGATTGCCAGTATCGTAAATGAAATCGGCCAGGTGGATCTCAACCAGATCCTAAATTATGTCGCTCCTTCTTTTCAATCGGCCAGACAGACTATCGCCGACGGAACAGACCACGTTGATCCGGGTCAACTTCGGGGCCTTGGTCCAGACCAGGTCCTCATCCTCGTCAATGGCAAGCGCAGGCACCAGTCTGCTTTGGTCAACGTGAACGGAACCGTAAACCGGGGAACGGTAGGTACCGACCTTAGTGCCATTCCTGCAAGTTCGATTGATCGTATCGAAATCCTGCGCGACGGTGCAGCAGCGCAATATGGATCTGATGCCATCGCAGGCGTTATCAACATTGTATTGAAGCAAAAGACCGGCGTAATAGACGGTACTGTATCTTATGGGTTTAACAGGACCTCTTTCGACAAAAATTTTGCGCTTTTTAAGGCACAAAATAAAACCGACGACCCTAGTGTCCAGGTAACGGATGGCCAGACGGTGCAGGCAGGGCTCAACTACGGGTTCAACCTGGGTTCCAAGGGCTTTGTCAACATCACTGGCGAATACATAAGCCGGGAGCCAACTTTCCGCTCAGGGACTTATTCCGGCCAGGTTTATCCAACGGTCAACGGCCAGATCCGCGATGATTCCTTCCTGCTTGCCCGTGGGTTGACGCGCGACTACTTCGATATGCGTATTGGTCAGTCCAAAATCACTAGCGGCGGTATTTTCCTGAACTCTGAGCTTAGCCTTGGCGGAGGATGGGAAGCCTATCTTTTTAGCGGTTATAACGCTAAAAATGGCGAGGCAGCAGGCTTTTTCCGCTATCCCTCTTCGATTCAATCCGGTGCGGCTATTTACCGGAACAACGTTTTTGCGCTTTATCCCAACGGTTTCCTGCCTTTGATTAAAACGGATATCAGCGACTTCAGCCTGGCAGCGGGTTTACGGGGTAAGCTCGGCGAATGGGCGGTGGATTTCAGCAATACGTATGGCAGAAACGATTTCGGGTTCAGTGTAGATAACTCTGTCAACTACTCTCAGGCGGCAGTCCGGGGCAGTAATCTCCAGACAACCTTCGATGCTGGTTCTCTAAAGTTCCTTCAAAATACAATCAATGCCGACCTGAGCCGCAAATATGATGTCATGTCCGGCTTGAACGTGGCTTTTGGTGGTGAATACCGCCTCGAGCAATTTGGAATCATTGCGGGAGAAGAATCTTCCTGGCGCAACTACGACCAAGCTTCCGGTGCTGCTGGTGGTGCTCAGGTATTCCCAGGCTTCCTTCCTGCTAACCAAGGTGATAATAACCGGAACAGTGTAGCAGCTTATATTGACCTCGAGCAGGATTTTTCCGAGAAATTCATGGTAGCTGGTGCCCTGCGTTTTGAAAACTACTCCGACTTCGGCAGCACGCTTAACTACAAGCTTGCTTCCCGCTATAAAATCAGCGATGCATTCTCGATCCGCGGATCTATGAGCACGGGCTTCCGTGCCCCTTCCATGCAGCAGCGGTTTTATGCCAAAACCAACACCCTTTTCGTCACGATCAACGGTGTACTCACTCCGGTAGAAAGCGGTACCTTTACCAATGACAGCCAACCAGCCAAGTTACTAGGTATTCCGCAGCTTAAGCAGGAAACCTCTCAGAGCTATACGCTTGGTATTACTACCCGTCCGGCCGACGGTCTCGAACTCACTATTGATGCATACCAGATTGACATAGACAACCGGGTAATCCTGACCAACAATTTCAGCGGGGGCAACGATCCCAACCTGCTGGCCCAGCTCCGCGCAGCAGGTGCACAAACGGCAAACTTCTTCTCTAACGCTGTGGACACCCGCGCACGTGGTATCGAGGCTGTATTGTCCTATGACTTCCGTGTAGCTTCCCGGCATGAGTTCAAGGCAACACTGGCAGGTTCTTTTATCAAAAACGAGGTAAAGAAGGATGAGAGTGGAAAGGTAATCGTCAAAGCATCAGATGTCCTTATCCGTACGGGTCAGATTGGCAATTATTTCAACCGCGAAGACCAAAGCCGCATGGAGGTTGCAGTACCGCGTGAGAAAGTCAATTTCACCCTGAATTACAAAGTCGGAAAATTCTCTGCGATGGCAAGGGGCGTACATTTTGGCAAAGTCGTTTATCTCGACCCCACTATGAACCCAGCTAATCCAGGCGCTTTCCCGGTTAACGCCTTTACCGGCAACCGCGAAACGCTCGATCAGACTTTCAATGCCAAAGTCATTTTTGATGCTTCGGTGAGCTACAACCTGGTAAAAGGGATTACCGCTACGATTGGTGGGAACAATATCTTCGATACTTACCAGGATCGCCATACCCACTCAGGCAATATGAGCCTTGGACGCTTCGTGTACAGCCGCCGCGTGCAGCAGTTTGGCTTCAACGGTGCGTTCTGGTTTGCGCGCTTAAAGTTTGATATTAAGTAAGCCATGAGGTTGTGCCGCCGCCTTCGGCGGCGGAATACATTTTTAAATGAGCGATGTTTTGCCTCATTTTGCTTTGCAAAATGAGGCAAAACATCGCTCATTCAAAATAACATTTGGCGGCGTCAGCCGCCAAATTACGGCCTCCGGCATTTTTACACAACCTCAACTTCCTTTCGCCGCAGAAGGCGGCAGAATACTTTTCGGACAGCCTCTTAAAAAGGAATCTTTCGCCGCCGCAGGCGGTGAAAGATTCCT
>CAZGOT010000052.1:2902-15531 GCA_964527495.1 uncultured Haliscomenobacter sp. | reverse complement strand
GTACTAATTTGCTCAACGAAGCAGAATATGGGGCTTTTCTTCTGTGGGAGAGAGGGAATAATCCTTTGGAAGA
Organism: uncultured Haliscomenobacter sp.; assembly: GCA_964527495.1. Lineage (GTDB taxonomy): Bacteria > Bacteroidota > Bacteroidia > Chitinophagales > Saprospiraceae > JADJPL01. The sequence continues at coordinate 15,458 of CAZGOT010000052.1, read as the reverse complement.
AGCAGTTGATTTTTGAATGATATAGCATTGTTCAAAATATGCGGACTAAAAAGGCGTTGGCCCATTTGTAATTAGTAAAAAGCGTATTTTTTATTTTATATGGAAGCACCCGCTATTCAAATGGTTGACCTGAAAACTCAGTACGACCGTTTGAAATCAGAAATCGACCAGGCTATTTTGGAGGTCCTGGATTCTACAGCGTTTATCGGTGGACCGGCCGTTAAACGCTTCAAGGACCATTTGGAAAGGTACTTGCAGGTAAAACATGTTATCCCCTGCGCGAATGGTACCGATGCCCTCCAAATAGCCATGATGGCCCTGGACCTGCGCCCTGGCGATGAGGTAATCGTCCCGGCATTTACCTATGTGGCCACTGCCGAGGTGATTGCCCTGCTGCAGTTAAAGCCGGTGATGGTGGATGTGGACCCGCATACTTTCAACGTTACAGCAGATATCGTGGAAAAAGCGATTACCCCCCGCACGCGTGCTGTTGTTCCAGTTAACCTCTTTGGCCAGAGTTGCGATATGGAACCGATTATGGCCGTCGCCCATGCCCACAACCTTTGGGTAATCGAAGATAATGCCCAGGCTATCGGAGCCGATTATACTTTCAGCGATGGCCGGAAAGAAAAAACGGGTACTATCGGCCATGTTGGCTGTACGTCTTTCTATCCCTCCAAAAACTTAGGAGCTTATGGGGATGGTGGCGCTATGTATACCAATGACGACGAGATCGCCGACCGCCTCAATAAAATTGCTAATCATGGGCAGGTGCGCCGCTATTATCACGATATGGTAGGGTGCAACTCCCGGCTCGATGCCCTGCAGGCCGCTATCCTGGATGTCAAACTCAGGTATCTGGAGGAAAACGCCTCCTCCCGCCAATGGGCAGCAGCCTGCTACGACCAGGCACTGGGGAATATCCCCTCCCTGCAAATCCCGGTGCGACAACCGAATTCTACCCACGTATTCCACCAATACACCTTGATCGTGCAAAATGGCCGCCGCGATGCGCTGCAGCAATATCTGCAGGATAAAGGTATTCCCACTATGATATACTATCCGCTTCCACTCTATGAGCAGGAGGCGTTCAAACCATTCACCGATACCCGCTTTCTGCCGGTCACCGACCAGCTTTGTAAAGGGGTGATTTCTCTTCCTATGCACCCTGAATTGACAGTGGATCAACTGGATTACATCGCAGAAGGGGTCAGGCAGGGATTGAAAGGGTGATTTTGGTACATTGGCAAATGGTTTTTTTCGTTGGATAAAAAAATAAACATTTGGCAATTAATCAGTTGCACGAAGGCGAAGCGCGTTGGTTTGCTGTGTACACCCGCTATAAACGGGAAAAAATGGCCTACAAACGCCTTACTGGTCTAGGACTGGAAATCTACCTGCCCCTGCAGGAGGTTATCCGCCACTATACCCGTAAAGTCGTACATCTCGAACTGCCGCTGATTTCGTGCTACCTGTTTGCCAAAATCGTGAAACGTGAGTATGTGCCGATACTGGAAGACCCCGATGTCCTGTTTTTTGTAAAACAACGATCGGATTTGCTGGCTATCCCGGAAAAAGAAATCAATATCCTCAAAGCCGTCACCGGAGCTGGCTTCCTGGTCGAAGTGAATAAAATAGAGGATCTTCCGGCAGAAGGGGACGAAGTAGAAATTATCCAGGGCCGCCTGTATGGCACAAAAGGATACCTCGTAGAGGCCCGCAACCGGAAAACCGTAGTCATCGAACTCGAGACGCTCGGTATGACCCTCCAGCTACAGGTACCCCTCGAACACGTACGTAAAACAGGAAAACGAAAAGAAAAAATAGGAAAAGGGGATAAATCCTCCAATCGCTTCGATTTAATGCGGGGATAAACCTTAAGGGTATAAGTATAGGTTTTTATTTATATATTTTTGATTGATTATCAACATTTTAATTTTTGTTTTTGCGAAAAGTCCCTGCGACGTTTCGTCGGCGAAGCCTTGTTTTTACGCCGAAAAAACGCCTCCCACATTGCCTGCACCAAACGTTTGCCGGAGCACAAAGGCCAGCATAAAGGACAAAAAGCCTATTTTTGGCCCGCTCAACCATCCAAAAACCCAAACTGTTGTCCTTGAATATTCTGCTTACTGGCAGCGCCGGCTTTATCGGATTCCACCTGGCTCAGCGCCTCCTTGCCGAAGGGCATGAAGTCCTGGGCCTCGATAATATCAACGACTATTATGGTACCCGGCTCAAATACGGCCGCCTGGCCGTATTGGGGATAGAGGAGGAAATCATTGCCGCAGGGAGTGTGGTGCAGAGTGTTAGCCACTCCAATTTCCGCTTTGTGCAATTGAGCCTCGAAGACCGCGCAGGAATGGAAAAGCTGTTTGCCGAAAATGCTTTCGACGCAGTAGTACACCTTGCGGCTCAGCCAGGGGTGCGCTATAGCCTTAACCATCCCCATACCTATGTAGAAAGCAATATCGTGGGCTTCCTGAATGTGCTGGAAGGCTGCCGCAGCCAGAAAAACCTCCGCCACCTGGTCTATGCTTCCAGCTCCAGCGTGTATGGGATGAGCGAAAAAATCCCTTTTTCGGAAAGCGATAACGTGGACCATCCCGTATCCCTCTATGCGGCTACGAAAAAAAGCAACGAGCTGATGGCCCATACCTACAGCCATCTTTTCGGGATTCCCACTACGGGGCTGCGCTTTTTTACGGTATATGGCCCCTGGGGCCGCCCGGATATGGCCTACTTTTCTTTTGCCAAAGCTATCCTCGCAGGTAAGCCGATACCAGTGTTCAACCATGGCGACCTGCAGCGCGACTTCACCTATATTGACGATATTACAGAGGGTATTTACCGTGTCCTCTCCCATCCGCCCCGGGGCAATTCCGGGTGGAATGGTCTGCAACCTGATCCGGCTACTTCCCGTGCCCCCTACAGGATTTATAATATAGGCAACAATAAGCCCGTCCCCCTGCTCGAGTTTATCGCTGTCCTGGAAAATGCCCTGGGCAAAAAGGCAATCCTCGACCTTCAGCCGATGCAGCCAGGGGATGTCTATACTACCTTTGCCGATATATCCGGCCTCGAACGCGACTTCCAATGGAAGCCCTCAACGGATATCCACACCGGCATTGCAAAATTTGTGGCCTGGTTCAAAAAATCGGAAACTGCAAGCCTCCAGCCCCTCACCTACTGAAATTTTACCCATAACCCCTGCATGTTTTCTTTTTTTAAAAAATCCCCTCGCGCGCAATCCTATGCCAGTTTAGGCCTGGATTTCCACTCGCATCTCCTGCCCGGGATTGATGATGGGGCCGCAACTATAGAGGACAGCCTCGCCCTTATCCGGCAATTGCAGGAGCTGGGGTACTCCCGCCTCGTCACTACGCCACATATATATAAGGAACTCTATCCCAATACCCATGCCATTATCCGGGAAAAACTGGCAGAAGTACGTGCGGCATTGCACGAAAACGCCATAGAAATAGCATTTGACGCCGCCGCAGAGTATTTCCTGGACGAACATTTTGAGTCCCTGCTCAACTCGGGCGAACCCCTCCTCTGCGTGTTCGACCGCTGTGTACTGGTGGAGACCTCCTTTCTCGCTCCCCACCCGCAATTGGAAGAATACCTCTTCCGGATGCGCACTAAAGGCTATACCCCCATCCTGGCCCACCCCGAGCGCTATGCTTTCCTCTTTCAGGATATTGAGCAGTATGAGCGCCTCAAGGATATGGGCTGCAGGTTCCAGGTCAACCTCCTCTCGCTCACTGAGCTCTACGGCAAGCCGGTACAGAAAACTGCCGAAAACCTCCTTTCGCTTGAAATGATAGATTACTTTTGCACCGACCTGCATCACCAGGCCCATGCCGATAGCCTGCGGGAAGCGCTGAAACACAAAAACGTGGGCCGGGCCCTCGAGTATTTCCAGTCGCTAAAGCAATAAATGCATGCGCAGAATGGGCAGATATAAATCCAATAGAAGCCTCAATAACCTATATGTACAGCGATTTACTTGCTAAAGACAAAACGCTCGCCGTAATCGGACTGGGCTATGTCGGCTTACCCATCGCCCTGGAGTTCGGACGCCACTTCCGGGTCATCGGCTATGATATCCACCCAGGACGGGTGGAACTGATGCGCCAGGGTGTTGACCCCTCTTCAGAACTCGAAGCCGAGGCTTTCGAGGGGTCCGATATCCGCTTTTCCCATGACGAAGCAGACCTCAAAATGGCCAGTTTCTACGTCGTGGCGGTGCCTACTCCCGTAGATGAACACAATGTGCCGGACTTGCGCCCCGTACTCAGCGCTTCCCGTGCCGTTGGCCGGAACCTGAAAAAAGGGGATATCGTCGTTTTTGAATCTACCGTTTATCCCGGTTGTACCGAAGAAGATTGCGTGCCCGTACTGGAAGAATACTCCGGACTAAAATTCGGCGAAGACTTCTCCGTTGGATACTCGCCGGAGCGTATCAACCCCGGGGATAAAGAACGCACCCTCACGCGGATTACTAAAATCGTATCGGGTTCTGACCCTGTTACGCTGGAAGTAGTCGCACAGGTGTACGGCCAGATTATCTCTGCCGGCATTTATAAGGCGCCGGGAATCAAAGTGGCCGAAGCGGCAAAAGTTATCGAAAACACCCAACGCGATATCAACATCGCCCTGATGAACGAGCTTGCGGTCATCTTCGATAAAATGGGTATTGATACCGATGAAGTCCTTGCCGCTGCCGCAACAAAATGGAACTTCCTGCGCTTCTATCCCGGCCTTGTAGGCGGACATTGTATCGGCGTGGATCCTTACTATCTCACCTACAAAGCCCAGCAGTACGGCTTTGCCCCGGAAGTCATCCTGAGCGGTCGGAGGATCAATAATGCGATGCCGGGGTATATCGCCAAGCGCCTCGCCCAGCTCCTGATCCAGCAGGGCAAAAACCCCAGTCAGTGCAAGGTGCTGATTATGGGTATCACGTTTAAAGAAAATGTAGCGGATATCCGCAATTCCAAAGTGGCCGACCTCGCCCACGAGATCATGGACTATTCCATCAACGTCCATATCGTAGATCCCTACGCCTCCCCCAACGAGGTTGCCCACGAATACAAGCTCACACTCATAGATGCCCCCAGCGGGCCCTATGATGCGGCAATCGTGGCCGTTGCCCACGATGCCTACAAAAACCTGGACGCTGCCTATTTCCATGCCCTAATGCCCGACCAACCCATCCTTTTTGATATCAAATCCATGTACAAGCACCTGGATGGGGAGCTGTTGTGCTGGAGGTTATAAGCAGGGATACCTCGGAAATCTTTATGGCTACTAAAAAAAGAAATCGCGTTCCGGTTGTTATTGTTGAAATCACTGGTGGAGTGGGAAATTCCATGTTCCAGTATGCAGCGGCCAGGGCACTGGCTATTCGCAACAACGCGGAATTGCTTTTTGATATCGGGGAAAAAAGAAAGGCCGGATCCAGAAAATTTGCCCTGGACCAGTTTCCTGTGGCAGGCAGGATAGCCACTTCCGGGGAGATAGGCCGGTTTTTATATCCAGGTTTTGCAAGGCGCTTTTTGGTAAGCTTGTCTTCCAAAACGGGACTCGCCGCCACTTCCGCCACAGGTAGTGCGGGCGCATCGGCGCCAGTCCTGCCCAAGGCCGGATGGAAAACGCGACTGCTTGACTTGGCAGAGGGGTTCGATCAGCATTTTCTGGGGTTTTTGCGCGAAACCATAGGCTTTCCGGCATTTAAAGAAAAATCCCTGCGTTTCGACCCTGGTATTTTTCAGCTTACAGGAAATGTGTATCTGAGCGGGTTTTTTCAATCGGAGCAATATTTTAAACCCTATGCCCCGGTTATCCGCAAGGATTTAGCCCTTAGCCCTCCCCAGGACGATGCGCGGGATCAGCACATCCGCGCATTTGCGGCAGGCCCGGCTACCGTGGCCCTGCACGTGCGCAGGGGAGACTACCTCTCAGACCCATCCAGTGTAGCCAAACACGGGGTGCTGGAAAATACCTATTTTGAAGCCGGACTGCAATACATCCGTTCAAAGTTGGGCGTCCCGCTCTGCGTTGGCGTTTTTTCGGAAGATGTGGCCTGGGTCAAAGCTAATATCGCATTTCCCGAAGATACGACCGTAGAGTTTATCCCCCCCGGCCCCCCCGGACACGATTACCGCGACCTATTGCTCATATCCGCGTTTCAACATCAGATTATCTCCAATAGCACCTTCAGTTGGTGGGGGGCATGGCTGAATGCGAATCCGGATAAGATAGTGGTCGCCCCCCAACAGTGGTACGGCCGCCCCGACCTGCAAGACCAGACCCGGGATCTGATTCCGGATCTATGGATAAGGTTGTGAGGTGAATAGGGGTTGTGTGAAAAGTATTCCGTCGCCTACGGCGGCGAAATAAAATTTTAAACAGACGTCATTTTCATTGATTTTGCGAAGCAAAATCAATGAAAATGACGTCTGTTTAAAATAACATTTGGCGGCGCAAGCCGCCAAATGAAAAGCCGGGGGCTTTTTACACAACCCCTGTTCAAAACAAAATTTGGCGGCATTAGCCGCCAAATGATATTTCGAATAAACGACATTTTGCCTCATTTTGCAAAGCAAAATGAGGCAAAATGTCGTTTATTCGAAATTTTCTTTTGCCGCCGAAGGCGGCAAAACACCCCCCATTGCAAAACCTTTTATTCCATAAGAATGGGCTAAAGCCCATTAGTCCGAACTATATGTTGTTTTGATCGTTAAACGGGAAATGTTCTGGACTAACCTTTGATTCATGCCCGATTACAGCATCATCATCTGCACCTACAACCGCACCAGATTCCTTACGCAGAACCTGGAAGCTTTCCGGACTTTGGATTTCGATCCGGCATCTTATGAGATCCTGGTCGTTGATAACAATTCCACGGATGATACTCCTGCCGTTGTCAGGCACTACCAGACACTTTTGCCCAATCTTCGCTATGTCCACGAAATACAACAGGGGCTGTCGCACGCACGCAACCGGGGCTACCGCGAAGCACTTTCTCCGTGTATCATATATATAGATGATGATGCCATCGCCTTTCCGGATTTTTTGAGCCGGATTGCCTGGGTAAACACACACTTCGATTTTGTTGCCTGGGGAGGGATTGATATCCCCTGGTATCCCGATGGCAGGCCCCACTGGCTTAAAGACCGCTATGTATGTGCGCGACTTCCGTATAAAAAAATACATCCGCTTACCCAGGATACCGACTATTTCTCTGGCTTTGCCATGGTCTTTAAAAAAGAAATCCTGGAACAGTTGGGCGGCTTTCATCCCGATCTGGGCATGAAAGGCACTATGGCGGGATATGGGGAAGAAACAGAAGTACAACTGCGTATCAAAAAGCTGGGGCTTAAAATGGGATATGATCCGGAACTGAAAGTCCGCCATGCTATCCTGCCCCACAAACTGAGCCTGGAGTGGTTTTTCAAGGCTACCTTTGCGGTAGGTCGGGATATGATCCTGCTCTATAATATCAAAACCGGATGGTTCCACCTTCTTGGCCAGCTCTGTATTGCCGGTGGGCTGATTCTCTTCTCTATGTTGCGGTGGACACCCCGGTTATTATGGGATAAAAATTACTTTATCGAAAACTGGATCCTCGATGTGTTCAGGAAGTTTGCCAAACGACTGGCGATTATTTACTTTGGGGTACTCAGTAAAAAATCTAAGGGGACCTGGCAACAGGATAGCTCTCTGGGGGATGGAAATCCCATGTTCGTTTCGCCCCAACAGGTAGGGCACTGAAAGGGCGGACTGCTTTTTCCTAAATACACTCAAACCGTCCTATCCCCGCTTTCTCTATGCACATCCTCCTCACCGGTGGTGCCGGATTCATTGGCTCCCATATCGCAGATGCCCTCCTGGCCGACCCCCGGGTCCGGCACGTCCGGGTATTCGATAACTTTTCTACCGGGAGCCGCGCCAATCTGATCCACCTCACCGGGCATCCCCGATTTGAACTTGTGGAAGGGGATTTGCGGGATAATCCCGCTGTGCTCGAAGCGTGCCAGGGGATGGACCGCATCTGTCATCAGGCGGCACTCGGCTCGGTACCCCGCTCTATCGCCGATCCGCTGACCACCAATGCCGCCAATGCCGATGGCACCCTGAATATTTTCTGGGCTGCCGTCCGCTCCGGGATAAAGCGCATCGTCTATGCGTCTTCTTCCTCCGTCTATGGCGACCATCCCGATTTGCCCAAGCGCGAAGACCGCATTGGCAAACCGCTTTCGCCTTATGCCGTGAGCAAGACCATCAACGAACTTTATGCAGGGGTGTTTGGGAGCCTGTATGGTCTGGAACTCCTTGGCTTTCGCTATTTCAATATCTTTGGCCCTCGCCAGAGTCCGGAGGGGCCCTATGCGGCTGTCATCCCCCGGATAGTACAGGCACTCGGCAAGGGGGAAGCACCGCTTATTCACGGCGATGGCTTGCAAAGCCGGGATTTTACCTACGTGGAAAACGCCGTGCAGGCAAACCTCCTGGGGCTGTTTACCGATAATCCCGCCGCGCTGAACCAAACCTATAACATAGCCTGCGGTAAGCAAATGACCCTCCTGGAGCTCTATGCCGCTATCCAGGAAACGCTCGGTACAGATATTCCGCCCACTTTCGGACCTGCCCGCGCAGGCGATGTGCGCCACAGCCTGGCGGATATTTCCAAAGCACAGGAACTGCTCGGATACCACCCGGTAGTCGGTATCCGCCAGGGATTGGAGCAGATGCTGGGATAAAAAAGGCATGCAAGTTATCCATTTAAGCTATGCAGACCGCGCCGGTGGCGCCGGAATTGCGGCGTACAGATTACACAAAGCCCTTACTTCCATCGGCCTTGAATCCGAGATGTGGGTAAATAAAGCCTTTTCCGGAGACTGGACGGTGAAAGAACCAGCAACGCGCCGGAAAAAAGCATTTGCCGCCCTTCGGCCCTTTCTGGTAAAACCCCTGATAAAGACTTTGAAGACAGATAACCCGGTAATCCATTCGCCGGCAGTGCTGCCCTCCGCCTGGCTGAAGCAAATCCATCGAAGTAGATCGGATATCGTACATCTGCACTGGGTCCAAATGGAAATGCTCTCGGTGGCGGATATCGGACGAATCCGCAAACCCATGCTCTGGACACTCCACGATATGTGGGCATTTTGTGGGGCAGAACATGTGTCCTACGACCAACGGTGGCGCGAAGGGTATTTTCGGAAAAACCGCCCCGGTCACGAATCCGCCTTCGACCTCAATGCCTGGACCTGGCGCCGCAAACGCCAGCACTGGAAACAACCTATACCTCTCGTGGCACCCAGCCAATGGATGGCCGACTGTATAAAGCATAGTGCCCTGATGCATGACTGGCCCGTTTCCGTTATTCCTAACCCCATTGACACCGACGTATGGGCGCCTGTGGAAAAAAAACTGGCCAGGAATATCCTCGGCCTGGATGAAGACAGGCCCTTACTGCTGTTTGGGGCAATGGGCGGCACCGGGAATTTCACTAAGGGGTTCCCCTTGCTGGAAAAAGCGCTCTGGCACCTGCACAACGCATACCCCATGGAAGCGCTGCAGCTTGTGGTCTTCGGCCAGCAGGCACCACAAAAGCCACTGCCTCTGCCCTTTCCGGTGCGCTACATGGGCCAGCTCCAGGATAGCGTGAGCCTTCGGATCCTCTATAGCGCCGCAGACGCCCTGGTGATTCCGTCCCGGCTGGATAACCTGCCCAATACCGGGATTGAAGCCCACGCCTGCGGAACCCCCGTTGTGGCTTTTCATGTGGCCGGCTTGCCGGATATAGTGGAGCACCGCAGCACTGGCTATCTGGCCCAGCCTTTCGATACGGAAGAACTGGCAGAAGGACTCTACTGGGTCTTATCCGACCGTTCGCGGGTTTCTGCCCTTGGCCAGGCCGCCCGAAACCGGGCCCTCGCCCGTTGGTCCAGCGAAATAGTGGCCCAACAATACAAACTACTCTATGAGACTATACATTAAACCTGCCTCTGTACTGTCTTAAATGCCTTGCACACCGCCCCTACGCCCCTTGCCGGGCCCGGAAAATACGTCTGCATGACCACCGTCGCAAAAAAAGCGCTGCAGGGCCTGATCGAACCCCATATCTACGATCAACTCCAGCAGGATACCTATACAATCCGCTGGGTCGCCCCTGAGACCCTCCTCAGTTGGCGCCGGATGGACCTTGGCCTGCGCACGCTATACCTGCAGTATAAGGATATATGCCCCGAATTGGCAAAGGAGGTGTATTACCAGGATATAAAAGCACAGTCCCTGGGGGATTTTACCGACCCTGACAATAGCTCAAAATCAGGTTTGGAAAACTATTGCCATATTTTTAACCAAACTTATGCAGCCATCGTCCAGGAAGGCTTCGATGCTTCCAAAACCATAATCCCCCTTTCCTCAGACGGCACTATCCTGAATGGAGGCCATCGGGCTGCTTGCACCCTGGAAGCTTCCCGGCAGGTGGCCGTGGTACAGACGGAACTGCCCCCTATTACCTGCGATTATCGCTATTTTTATGCAAGGGCGGTGCCCCTCCCATTGATCGAAATGGCGGTAAGGAAAATCATTTCTTTTGCAAACAATATATACCTGGCCTTCCTTTGGCCTTCCGGAAACCAGTATATCGGAGATTCCGTCGGGCTGTTCAGCAAGGTAGTGTATAAAAAAGCGGTAAAATTTTCCCCTGCAGGGGCACACAGGATACTGTGGCATTGCTATCACCACATGGACTGGATCGGTACCCCGGAGGATGGATATTCCGGACTGCAAAAAAAACAAATGGAATGTTTTCCGGACCCTGGGGAATGTACTATTATTGCCTTCCAGGCAGCCGACCTCGGTGCGGTGCGTGCTATTAAAGAAAAAATACGAAGTCTTAATAATATTGGATTCAGCTCCGTGCACATCACAGATACACCCGCAGAAGCCAGGAAATTAGCTGATGTAGTTTTTGATGAAAACCAGCTACATTTCATCAATAATAAAAAAGACCGCAACTATTCCTCCCCGGATAAGTGGAAACAACTCAAACATGCACTGGATTCGGCCGGACTGCACGCAGATGATATGGTGATTGACGGGTCTGCGGTACTGGAGCTCTATGGCATCCGCAAAGCGGAAGACATAGACGCGCTGAGTACAAATCCTGCTGTATTCCAGTTGGTGCCGATGGTACAAAACCATGCTGACGAAATTATTTTTCACAAAAAAACTAAGCAGGCCCTGATCTACGACCCTCGGGTATATTTCATGTATGAAACGCTGAAGTTTATTTCTTTCGACCAATGTTATGCCTTCAAGAAAAACAGGTCTGAGCCTAAAGACCTGATTGATCTGGAGCTGATGCAGGGGCTACTTAACCGGGATGCGTTGCACCTTCTGATGGCAGAACTCAAACAGAAGTTTTTTTACTTCCGGATAAGGTTGAAGCGAAATATTTTCAGCGCCATCGTTTTTTTCCTCAAGGCAGCGATGCTGTACGAAGTGGCACGCAAGATATCCCAGGGGATAAAAAGAAATTATGCCCATGCAAAGCTGTTTTTTATTTCACGTTTCTGGCATCCTTTTTGCAGCGTATTAAACATCAAAGGGGGCCAATTGAAATTTTATCAGGGTGAAGTTGTCAGTTATTACGATCAATTACAACCGGAAAGCAGATCTGGAAGCGACGATAGCGAGTGTAGCAATTCAATCTTTCAAGGATTTCGAATACATCGTTATAGATGGAGGCTCAAGCGACGGCAGCCTGGAGGTGATACAAAGGTATAAGTCTGCGGTAAACCAATGGGTCAGTGAAGAAGATAAAGGCATTTTCGATGCCATTGTGCGGATACGGCAAAAGTCCCTCAAAGCCAGGGGATACAAATTGCTCGCCGTGCTGGGGAGCTTTGTTTTAAACATTTACTTTTCCCTGGGAGGAAAACCGTTCAAATTTTTGGAGGCCCTGAAACCTGCCTACAAAAATTACGATTAGGCAAAAACATACCCTAAAGTAGCAAGCGCCTCCGGGCTATTCCGCAATAATACGCTCTAAAAATCTATCCTAGCATGTCTAAAACCACTGTTCTGCCCAGGGTACTCTGGATACTGGCGCTGCTGCCCCTGCTAACCAACTGCGTCCGCTACCGCGACCTGGTAAACTTTCGCGAAGTGCCTATCCCCGATAACCTGGTAGAGCAAATTGCCCAGCAAACAGACCTCAAAATCCAGCCTAACGACCTGCTCCAGATTACCATCAGCGCCGGTGACAGCGAAGCAGGTAAACTGGCCGCAGCGCCATTTAACCCGGTGACCCAAAATATGCAACAGGGCGGGATGTTAATGCAACAACAACAATTCGGCATTGGCGGGCAGGCTTCTTTTGGCCCGGAACTGTTCAATGGCTACTTCGTTGATGCGGAAGGGCGTGTAAACATCCCCACCCTGGGGCCAGTGCATATAGGCGGTATGACCCTCATCCAGGCCCACCACCGCCTTACAGAGCTGCTCGCCCCCTATCTCGAAAACCCGGCAATTG
>CAZGOT010000052.1:0-2892 GCA_964527495.1 uncultured Haliscomenobacter sp. | reverse complement strand
GCCCGGCCGGGCCTTCTGCGCCTTTCCAACCAGCGCACGACTATCCTGGAGGCCATCAGTGCCTCCGGCGACCTTACCCCCTTTGCCAACCGCCGCAATGTACTCGTAGTGCGCGAAATCGAAGGGCAACGCAACTACTACAAACTCGACCTCACGCGTGGGGATATCTTTACCTCCCCTGCTTTCTACCTCCGCCAGAACGATATGATCTATGTAGAACCCCTGCCGGTGAAAATCGCTGCTGCGCCCGATCTGATCAGCCGGGTTATTTCCTACACCACCGCCGGGCTATCCCTCGTTACCCTGATTATCGCCCTGGGCCGCTGATCGCCGCCCGCGTCAAAATCTTATTTTTACCGCTTTGGCGGTTTTTTACCTGCAATCCCCCTGTTTTTGTAGCTTTTTCTGCCCACTTTTAGGCTACAATACACTTTATTGGTACTTTTAATGTATGAACGAACCAACCGCAAATAACGATCAGTCTTATAATGCCCCCGAGGAGGATGTGGACTTTGGCCAGTCTCTGGTCCTCTTCCTGGGCGAGTAGTGCTGGCGTGTCCTGGGCGTGGCTATCCGCCTCTCTGCTGCTTATCTGAAACTGCGCTATTCTACTACTGTCTATCAGGTGTCGGGGACGGTGCTGCTGAACGAAAAAGAGCCTGGTTCTTTGCCCCTGGGTACCCAGTTGGGACTAGCCCCAACCAATACCATCGAAAACGACCTCCTGGTCCTCAAATCCACTAACCTCATGCGGCGGGTCGTGGACAGCCTGGGCCTGCATGTGACCTATTACAGCGTAGGCCGGTTCATGAACAACGAAATTTACCCTGCCGGGAGCATACAGTTGCGCTATGCAGAACCCCAATCTGCTGTCTATGGCATGCAGTTGCGCATATCGGTCCAGAATGGCGAAAGGTTTATCCTGCAAATCGGAGAAGAAGATACCCTCCGCTGCCGCTTTGGGGTGCCCTTCAACTATAACGGCGCTACCTTCCTGCTGGATTTTGCAGGCGCAAAGCCACCGGCATCCGAAATGCTGGTGCAGATCAGCAATCCGGAGGATGTGGCCGCCTCCTTTGCTTCTGCCCTGGGAACCAGCCAATCGGGGCAGTCTAATGTAGTGCAGGTATCGCTGAATGGCCCCGTGCCCCAAAAAGGGCAGGATATCATCAATACCCTCATCCAGGAGTTCAACGCCAACTCGGTGGAAAGCAAGAACGAGTCCGACCGCAAAACGATACAGTTTATTGATGAGCGCCTACAGTATATCACCCAGGAGCTGTATGACGTAGAGCGCGATGTAGAAGGATATAAGCGCGATAAAAAACTGGCTTTCGGTATAGGTGGTCGCGCAACTTCCTACCCCGGCCTGCTGAGCAGCCTGGAAGACGAACAGCTCTACGAAATTGAGCTGCAGATGGCGCTGATGGACGAAATCCAAAAAAGCCTGGAAGATGCCCTTTCGCGCAATGAACCCCTTCCCGCAAGCTCGGGTATCCTGGGGCAAGGCGGCCTGACGGAGTTGACTAACAAATACAACGAACTCCTTTTACAGCGCGAAGAGCTGGGCACCAACGCCAAAGAAGGCAACCCAGCTTTTAAACTGATAGATAAACAATTGGCAGACATCCGCGAAGCCATCCTTTTGGGTATCAAAACTTCCCGGCGGGAGCTGAACGTGCGCCGCAATACCCTGCAGCGCCGCCTTGCGCCTATCGAACGGGAAATCAGCACTATCCCTACCATCGAGCGGGAACTGCTCCAGATCATGCGCCAGCAGCAAATCAAAGAACAACTTTTCCTGCTGCTGCTCCAGAAGCGGGAAGAGGCCGCCCTGGCTGTTGCGGCCAAAGTAGGGACAAGCCGCATACTGGGCGCCCCTTCCAACAGAGGCCCCGTAGCACCCAACCGCCAGCGCATCCTGCTGATCGGGATCCTGCTGGGCCTGGGTATCCCGGGCGGTATCGTCTTCCTGCGGGAATTTTTGGACAAGCGCATCTATACCGAAAAGGATGTCCGACGGGGTACTGCTGCACCCTTCCTGGGCACTATCAGTCAGGCGCGCAGCGAAAGCCCTATCGTAGTGAAGAAAGGAAGCCGCTCGGCAGTAGCGGAGATGTTCCGCCTGCTGCGCACCAACCTCCAGTTTATGGCGGCAGGCAGCCCCACGAAAGTCTATCTGATCACTTCCAGCATCTCCGGTGAGGGGAAGAGCTTTGTGTCCATCAACCTCGGCATCAGCATGTCGCTTTCCGGGCATAAGGTACTTCTGGTGGGCCTGGATATGCGCAAGCCCAAGATGAGCCGCTACCTCACAGGCTCCCTGGCCGATAACGGCGTCTCCAACTTTCTGGTGGAACCCGACGCTTCCCTCGATGACCTGATTCGCCCCGTTCCGGGCTACGAGCACGTAGATTACCTCGATTGCGGCCCCATCCCTCCCAACCCGGCGGAGCTGATCGCCAGCAACCGCACCTACGCCCTCTTTGAGCAACTCCGCGCCCGCTACGATTTCGTGGTCGTAGATACTGCCCCCATCGGGCTGGTTACGGATGCCCTGCTCCTCCACCCCCACGTGGATCAGGCTATCATCGTTACCCGCTTCGGCAAAACCCACAGCAACTTCCTGCGTATTGCCGAGGATATCTACCAGAATAAAAAATTCCCCCGCCTGGGTATCCTCCTCAACGGCGTAAAAGCAGGCCGCGGGTATGGTTACGGCTACGGGTATGGTTATGGTTACGGCTATGGGTATGGTTATGGCTACGGTTATGGCTACGGGTATTATGAAGAGGACAATAAGAAGAAAAGACGGAGGAGGGCGGACGGCAGACGATAGACGGCAGACGGGAGACGGCAGACGGTGGACGGCAGACGGTGGACGGGATAGGG
>CAZGOT010000051.1:14080-15636 GCA_964527495.1 uncultured Haliscomenobacter sp. | reverse complement strand
CCGTTTTGAGCAAATCGGAGGCATAATAGATGCCCCGGGAACAACCGTGCTCAATGGGCAGGGCAAGTACCTCCTGCCGGGAGTAATTGACGACCAGGTCCACTTTAGAGAGCCCGGCCTTACCCATAAAGCAGAAATTGCCACCGAGTCCAGGGCAGCCGTTGCCGGTGGGGTCACCACGTTTATGGAAATGCCCAATACCAAGCCTCCCGCGCTTACCCAGGAGTTGCTGGAACAGAAATATCAGATTGCCGCGCTGCGTGCACAAGCCAACTATTCCTTCTTCATGGGCGTTTCAAACGACAACCTGGAAGAGGTACTGCGCACCGATCCCCGGAGGGTCTGCGGAATTAAAATTTTCATGGGCTCCAGTACGGGAAATATGCTGGTGGACAACCCCAGCACGCTCGAACAGCTTTTTGCCCAAGCCCCCACCCTCATCGCCGTCCATTGCGAGGATGAAGCGACTATCCGCAATAACGAAGCCGCATTTATGGCCTCTTACGGCGAGGACGTGCCGATGCATTGCCACCCCGAGATCCGCTCCGTAAAAGCCTGCTATCTTTCCTCCTCCATGGCGGTAGAGCTGGCAAAACGGTTCAATACCCGCCTCCATATTTTACACATATCCACCGCAGACGAGACGGCTCTTTTTCGCAACGATATTCCCCTTCGGGAAAAGCGCATCACCTCCGAGGTTTGCGTGCACCACCTTTATTTCAACAGCATGGATTACGACAACCTCGGTGCCCTGATCAAATGTAACCCGGCTATTAAAGAAGAACACCACCGGCAGGCATTATGGCGTGCGCTGCTGGACGACCGCCTCGATATCATCGCCACCGACCATGCCCCACATACCCTCGAAGAAAAGCACAACACCTATTTTTTTGCTCCTTCAGGCCTTCCTCTCGTCCAACATCCGCTCTTAATGATGCTGGATTTTTATCATAGTGGTGTCATCACCCTGGAGAAAATCGTAGAAAAAATGTGCCATGCCCCAGCGGAGTGTTTTCAGATAAAAGAAAGGGGCTTTATTGAGCCTGGATATTGGGCAGATGCCGTTTTGGTGGACCTTGCTGCCGAAACGTTTGTGCACCGGGATACCCTGTATTACAAATGCGGCTGGTCCCCCTTGGAAGGCAAGACTTTCAAGAGCTCGGTGGAAGCTACTATTGTAAGTGGACGCCTGGCGTATCATCAGGGCAAATTCTATGACGGCTGCGGTATGCGCCTGGAATTTGACCGGTAAAGACCTGCTCCCGCTAGCTTTTATTTCAAAACCTGCAGCATTTTTAAAATCTCGTTGTTCAGGCGTTGGAATGCGGCCTGGTGCCGGAGCTCCAGATCTGGAAGGTTAGCCGTTGATTTGAGCGAAGCCTCATACTGCAGTCCGGGCAGCATCCAGGATGCGTAGCCACTATAAGGGTCGGAAGAGGCGTAAAGGGATCGGTACCAGGCGCCATAAGCCATCCCCTTTTCATCCAGAAAAGCACGCTCGATCTGGAGCAGCGTCTTGTTGAGTACGCTGGATTGGGCCGGGCTAAGTCCTTTGC
>CAZGOT010000051.1:7788-14070 GCA_964527495.1 uncultured Haliscomenobacter sp. | reverse complement strand
CATTTTTCAGGATACTTTCAGCAGTGGTGATTAAAGACTGGGCACTATACGCTGGTGCATACCCTTTGATTTTCTTTTCGACATCCATTAGGTGCGTTTTCAAATCCAGGCCGTAACGCGTAAGGTCAAATGGCAGGACCTGGGCGTTTGCCATACGCAAGGCCATGAGGCCCATTACCCTGGCCACAGTGGGACCAGACACGAAATCGGGTTCACCCACGGTGGCATACCAATGGAAATTGTCATAGAGGGAATGATACATCGTTGGGCCACCCATCCCTGCGCTCAGACTTGGAATGCCCAGGTGGGCATAGAAACCCAGATGGTCGGAGCCCCCACCGAGGCTACCTATACCCGGGCCATCGAGTTTGTTGGGGGAGCGATCCAGCCAATGGTCATACACCATTTGTTGTGCATTAGCATAGGGAGCGGCTTTGGTAGCCTCGATCATAAGGGTTTTCAGACTGGGGGCGGCAGAGCCACCAAAAACCAGACCGGAGCAGGCGCCGTCTGCGTTGAAATAGGCTACCGCTTTCTGGTGGAGTTCTTCGCGATATTGCTCTACCCATTCTGTGGAGCCAAGGATTCCGTGTTCCTCTGCATCCCAGTGCGCAATTTTAATGGTTCGTTGGGGTCGGTAGCCTTGTCTGGCCAATGCACCAAGGGCATCGGCGAGGGTGAGCAGCATTGCCGTGCCGCTATTGGGATCGGTCGCCCCAAATTCCCAGGCATCGTAATGGCTGCCCAGGATGATCCACTCCTCGGAAGAGGTGCTCCCTTCCAGGGTGCCGATAACGTTCTCCACGCGGCTTAGGCCTATGTTCTGTTGGACTTTGAGTCGGACGGTAAGCTGTGGGCCGCCTTCCAGACGGTAGGTAAACGGAAGTCCGCCCTGCCAGGGCTCTGGCACAGCAGGACCGGACATACGTCCCAAAATCTCCTTTGCCGCACCATAGCCAATGGGCGTTACCGGAATGGTATGGAAACCTTTGACTTCCTCCGGTGCAAGGCGCTTGACCCCCTTACCCTGGCTTTCCAAGGGGAGGGCCGGTTCAAAAGGGGTGAGCGGATCGCCCGTATAATCCAGGGTCAGCAAAGAACCACGCTGGATAGTGCTCTCACTGAACATCTTCCCCTCCGGATACGGCAGCCCTTTCATGTACCCGGAATCTTCCGGATCGGTGAAGATAATCAGGCCCACGGCACCCGCAGCTTCTGCATATTTTGCCTTGTATCCTCTAAAATTACCCCCGTAGCGGGCCAGGATAATCTTGCCTTTTACCGAAATGCCCATTTTTGCCAATTGGGCGAAATCTTCACGGGTACCGTAATTCGCATATACTACCTGGGCCGTAACATCGCCCGAACCAGAATAGGAGTTCCATCCGGGATAGGTGCCTGCCTGGGCCGAAAATGGGTCGCCGTCCAGAATGAATTCTTTGGTATTCAGGGGCATCCGCTGTGGGGTGACGATTTCCAGGGCGATTTCACCTGGTGCGGTAGGCATGTACACGTCGTATGGAGGCCGTTCGACCCGGAAACCCGCTTTTTCCATAGCCTGTTGAATGTAATCGGCAACCCTGCGGTTCGCGGGCGTACCTGCGAGATGGGGCTCACGCGTCAGCTCCCGGAGATGATTTTTAAAAGCTTCCGATTCCGGAAGGCCTACAAAAAGGGCCTCCAATTGCTTTTGGTTTTCACTTCCTGCCGGAGTGAAGCCCATCTGTTTTTGTGCATTCGCCCCAAAGGACAGGCACAGGGATATTGCGGCTAAAACGAATTGCTTTGCTTGGATATGCATAACCTGTTTAATTGAACAAAAGGTATTTCAAAAATTATTCCCTCCACGTCCAAATATATACAGGATTGCCCAATTTTCACCTGTTTAACTTCGCAAAATACTTTTTACACAACCTCTGCATCATGAGACATGTGCATCACGCTTCGCTGGAGGAATTTGTACAAACCCCGCCTCCCCCACAAGTGCAGGTTCCGCAACCACCAGAAAGGTGCTCAAAATGGTTTTTGGTACCTTGGTGACGTGCAACAAACTGCAATGCTACCCATCCTGCGCACAACAAGGCCAATCCAACGATCCCGGCTAAATATCCCAGCATAGACATTTGATTTTATATACCTCAGTTTCCACTAAAAAGACCGGCAAAACCCATGAAAGCCATAGACAACAACCCTGCAATAATCAGGTTGAGCGCAGTGCCCTCGATTAATTTGGGGATATCCATGAGTTTCGTCTCTTCCCGGATGCCCGCCATCAGGACTAAAGCGAGGGTCATACCACCGCCGCCGCCCAGGGCATAAGCAAGCCCTTCCAAAAGTCCATAACCCTTGTTTGTCTGAAACAATGCCAGGCCCAGGATAGCACAATTGGTGGTAATCAAAGGCAGAAATACCCCCAGCGCCCGGAACAATTCCGGACTCAGCTTCTTGATTGCCATTTCCACCAATTGAACGGTGCTGGCAATGACAATAATGAAGCTGATCAGGCGCAGGTAAGGTGCATGGGTGAGGACAAACGTATTTAGCAGCCAGGCACATACCGAAGTGATGACCATCACAAAAATATTGGCAAAACCCAGGCGGAAAGCGGTGTCCAGCTTTCCTGAAACCCCAAGGAACGGACACAGGCCCAGAAAATAAGCCAGGGTGAAGTTGTTGACCAGTAAGGCCGAGAAAAAAATCCAAAAAAGCTCAGACATAACGAAGGTGTTATAGTGAAAACAGCTCAAATCCGTTTACCTGCCTTTATCCGGCTGATTCCCAGTAAAAGAATACCCAAAACCAGAAAGCCTCCTGGCGGAAGGACCATAATAACCCATGGTTCAAAACCTTTACCAAAAAGAGGAACAGCAAAAAGCGCCCCCGTTCCCAGTACTTCCCGAATACTACCAATAGCCAGCAAGGCAAGCGTAAATCCAATTCCCATCCCGAGCGCATCCAAAAAAGACAGCCATACCCCATGGTGGGCCGCAAAAGCTTCTGCACGGCCTAGAATAATGCAGTTCACTACTATCAAAGAGATGAATGCACCGAGCTCTTTATGGACGGCAGGTGCCAGCGCAGCGAGAAAAAAATCAATAATGGTAACAAAGGTCGCTATTATCACGATATAGGTCGTAATACGGACCTGAGCAGGAATACTGTTCCGGAATAGGGAAACCAACACACTGGAACCAATCAAAACTGCCAGGGTTGCGAGCCCCATCGCCAGGCTATTGATTGCTGTATTGGTCACGGCCATAGTTGGGCACATCCCAAGGACCATAACAAATATCGGGTTTTCCTCCCATATCCCCTTTACCAGCGTGGTTAGAGAACGGCTTTCTGGTATTTCCATGTCTTTCAGCTATTGTTAAGTTATTTTTCCGGAACAGGTTCCTCCAGCACTTCTTTCCACTTCCTTACCCCGTTATTGAGCAAACCTACTACCGCTTTAGAAGATATCGTTGCCCCGGTAATGGCATCTACCTCATTGGCCTTTTGCTTTTCCCCTTTTTTCACCAGCCGAATTTCCGGATCTACCTGAAGTTGCTTAAAGTTCTCTGCAAACGCCGGATCTTTGAAAATTTTGTCCCCAAGACCCGGCGTTTCCCGGCTTTCCAGGATTTTAAGCCCGATAATACTTCGATTTTGAGGCACATAGCCAAAAAGTGCATTAATGACATCCTGAAAACCGGAAATTTCTGACTGGATGGCGTAGCCTATTACTTTACCCTCCGAATCATAGCCAGCAAAAACCCGGTTTTCCCCGCCTCCGGCTTTTTGCCTCGTAAGTTTCCCGCCGGAAAGAGCGAATACCTCAAACCGCTTGCAACCAGGCAACACCTCATAAATAGCCGCTTCCATCGCTTTTGCCCTTGCAGCCTGTATCAATGGCCTGGTATAGATATATGCCCCTACCAAACAGACTCCAGACAGAAAGCCAGCCAGCCCCAGAGTGGCAATCAAATGCAAAGGCCCTGTACCTTCATCCGGTTTTGCACCTGCTAAATGTGTCGTTTTTTCTTTTTCCATCAGTATGCGCTTTAGTGCCCGTAAACCCGGTTCCGCGTATATCGGTTAATTAGCGGCGTAGCGGCGTTCATAAGAAGGATTGCATACATCACCCCTTCCGGAAGCCCTCCCCAAATGCGGATGAGGACGATTATTATACCTATGCCAAGCCCATAAATCCAAATTCCGCGCTGGGTGAGTGGGGAAGATACATAGTCGGTAGCCATGAATACCGCCCCGAGCAATAATCCTCCTGCCAGCACCATAAAAGCAGGCGAGGGATAACGCACAGGGTCCAACCCATACAATACGGCAGTCGGAATGACTACAGCGATTAGAATAGCTACAGGAATGCGCCAGTTAATAATCCGGCGGATAATGAGATAAACCCCTGCCAGTATCAGAAGAAGGGCACAGGTTTCCCCCAGAGAGCCCCCTGTGCGCCCAATAAGCATTTCCCAAAGGTCGGTGGGCACATGATCAAACTTCATCCTCGCCAGTGGAGTGGCCGTCGCGACCGCATCTACGGGTTCTCCCTGCCATAAAGGAGCAGCAAGATTGGTCCCGCGTACCGCTATATACCTGCCATCCGGTGGCTCCCATGTTGTAATAGCAGAGGGAAAGGCAGCCTGCAGGAATGCCCTTCCTACCAGTGCTGGGTTGAAAATGTTTTGCCCGAGACCTCCCCAGATGGATTTGCCTAAACCGATCGCCACTACCCCGCCCAAAAACGACATCCAGAGTGGAAATCCGGGAGGGAGACATAGCGCCAGCAAAAGGCCTGTAATCACAGCACTGCCATCCCGCAACGCCACAGTGCCCCGGGCATCGAACATGCGTTCTGCCATCACCGAACCCCCAACTGCCGCCAGCGTGACCAGTAGCGCGCTTAAGCCAAAATAATAATAAGCTGCCAACAGAATAGGTAAAAGGCTAAGTACAACCTCCCACATTATCCTGGGCGTAGTGGTTGCTGCGTGCAAAAATGGTGCCGTTGAAATGGACAATCTTTCGTTCATCCTATTTGTTTTCTATTTTAAGTGCCTGCCCGGGATTTTCCCGTCGAGTCCACCATGATTATTTTTTCTCCCCTTCCCTCCCCTTTTGCTCCCGTAATACACTCTTCGCGACTTTGAAACTCTGTACAAGCGGTATCGCAGAAGGACAAACATAAGCACAGGAACCACACTCAAAACAGTCCATAACGTTCATCGCCTCCAGTTCCTGCCATTGCCCTTTTTTTACCAGCACTCCCATTCTTGCAGGGTTGAGAAAAATGGGACATGCATCCAGGCAGCGCCCACAGCGGATACAATTGAATGCATGCAGATCCTGCACCTCCCTTTCCGTAAGCAAAAGAATACCGGAAGTACCCTTAATCACCGGCACATCAAGTGTTTTTTGGGATATTCCCATCATAGGCCCTCCCAAAAGGATTCGCACCGTATCCTGCATCAAGCCACCGCAATAGTCCACAGCCTCCCGCATCGGCGTACCAATTGGCACCAACAAGTTGGATGGCCGTTTTACTGCTGTACCCGTAACAGTGACAACGCGCTCAATAAGCGGAACTCCACCCCGGAAATACTGGGATAGTGCCACTATTGTCCCAACATTGGTAACAAGGGCACCAGCATCAATCGGCAGTTTCCCGGAGGGTACTTCCTCGCCCAGGACAGCCGTTATCAACATCTTTTCAGCTCCCTGGGGATATTTAACTGCCAAAGGCAGTACTTCCACCTCCATACGCCTTTGGGCTGCCGCTTTTCTCAATACCTCCACCGCATCGGGCTTATTGGCTTCAATACCAATGATTATCCGGCTGGCTTGAACAAAATGCTGCAGTATTGCCGTGCCGTCCAGCAAGTCCGAAGTATATTCCAGCATTATCCTATGGTCGCAGGTTAGAAAGGGCTCACATTCCGATCCATTAAGGATCAAATAGCGACAAGCCTTATCCCGCGGAATGGAGAACTTAACATGTGCGGGAAACGCTGCTCCTCCCATCCCCACTATACCTGCCCATTGCACGGCTTGCAGAAATGCTTCTACAGTAAGGGACTCGACTGGAGGCAATGTCTTCTTATCCAGGGTTTGAGGGGAAAAAGGATCTGTTTTTATGCGCACCCCAGGCATCATCTGTCCATTAGGATGTTCTACTAACCCCGTAAAAGAGACTGTTCCATCTACAGGGCTATGTAAGGCTACCGAAACATAACTCGCTGGTTCCGCAATTAACTGCCCTCTCCGGACTTCCTGCGCCAGTTGGAG
>CAZGOT010000051.1:5203-7778 GCA_964527495.1 uncultured Haliscomenobacter sp. | reverse complement strand
GGCAGGGTATATTCTTGCACAAACGGCATCCGCTCAACCGCCCGGAAGTCGGAAAGGGACTTGTATTCCTCCGGGTGTACCCCATTACGGAAACTCAACAAATTTTCATGCAAACGTACCCCATTCATAATCCGTGTATTAAGATATTTATTTTGCCTTTGTCATTTGGATAAGGTTATCCCGCAGCCTTTCCAAAGTCTGCTTTTTCCACTTTTCTTCCGCCAGAAGGTATTTTCGTTCGCATTCCTCCTTCACCTGCTGGATAGCCATCTGATGCCGCACCTCTATTTCCACCTCCCGCTTTTCCCATATTTCCTTCCAGGATTTTGCCCGGTCCCGGAGCACCGTCCAATTCCGCAGCGCAGTCTGCGCAAGGACAATAGCTTGCGGAGAAGCCTCCAACGGCTGTCCTATCGAACGCCCAGGGTCTGTCTGCACTGCCAGTGGGGTTTTACCCCTTGCTGATATCTGATCCAGTTCCAGATACGTAGCGACCTGAACAGGGTCCGTCGGCAAAACATCTATGTTCGATAAAAAATCTTCCCTTTCAGGCAAGGTATTTAACCAATCTACATAGGTAAACATGTACTCCCCTTTCTTCCCAAACAACCTGGAAAACTCCACACCCGAGGCTGGCCAGTCAGCATCTGGTGCCGGATTTCCTTCCAGCGAAATCCTTGCCATGTCCCGGCTATCCTCGCGCAAGGCAAGCATCAACGGGAAAGCACGGGTATGCAGGGCGATCCTGCTGGCGGAAAGGATATCTCTGCCGGGGATTTCCGGGGCGAAAAGACGCAAGTAACCCGTGCTATTACCTTGAAAGACCGTTTTTACAGCATGAAAAAAGTGGTCCGGATTGCCAAGACTGGTCTGGGCAATGGGTTTATTGCCAAAACTGTGCGCTAAATAACTGGCAAAATTGGTCTCCATATCCATGGGTGAAAGGACTTTTCCGTCAGCAATATGCACTATTACCATCGGCCGGGAGCTGTTAATCCCGTTCTCCTGGATTGGCCTATCCCCAAAAAATAGTAAACATAATGGCGCAATACCCTGTCTTTCCCCCTCGGTCAGGTTTTCATAAGAAAGTGCGGCTACCGTCGCATCGTGTTCCGAAGCCTGATACCGCCCCTTAACTTCCAGCTCCCCACGGCGCAGCAGCCTAAGGTTATCCAGGTAATGGCGGACCTGGCCTTCCATAAGGCCGTTGGCAAAGGCTGCATAATCGCCTCCGGAACGAAGGAAAACCGGAACAGTAAAGTGGTTGCCGGGGAATTGTCCTACCCATTCGGGAACCTGTCCGCCAAAGAGCAAACCAAAAGTAGCCCTGCCAGCCCCTGAAGTTCCTTCCCGGAGTAACCACGATAAATTTTGCAATTGTGTTAGCAGGTCCACCTGCCTGCGCAATACAGTTGTATCAATTTTGCCTAAGTGGGCATTTTCGGCAAGTCCAGAAAACAAGGTATCCAAAGGCGCCTTTGTACCTTGGACTTGCGCAAGGGCCCCTGAAAGATCAGTAAAAGCTTTTTTGGGAAGGGCATCGCTTAGAGTAGCATGAATCTTGGCAGCAAGTTGGTCAATAACTGCCTGTACCCGCTGCTCCAATGCGGACCGCTTTTCAGCCTGCAAGTGCAGCAGCACTGTCTGAAAAGCATGTAGCAAGGCTTTGGCCCCATTGCCCTCCACCTCTTTTCCACCCCCTGCCATCACCTGAAAACGCTTTCGGCTCCAATACAGGGCAAATACCGCGCGAGGGCTTCCAGGTGCGACAAGTTGCTCCAGCATGGGTTCGGGTATATCAGGCAACCCTTCCCACAAGGCAAAACGTTTTGCTTCTTCATGCAAATCAGGCTCCTGCGCTGATACCATCCGGATAGCTTTTTCAGGACAGGCATCCGCGCAAATGCCACAGCCTGTACAAGCTGCAGGATCTGCTGCGACAGCAAAAAGGATACCACTGCCTGGGTCCCGGGATTCTGCTACCCGAAACAAATCCTCTGCAACTACCGTCGGCCAGGGGCGCAAAATTTCGGCGAGGATATCAATATCTTTCTGAACCTGCTCGCGTTTTTCCGCTTGCAGCCCCATCTGGGTTACGAGCTGCTGAAAGGCTTCAACAAGGACTTCCGATAATTTTGCTGTATTTTTCGCTTTTTCCACAAGCAGAGCGCCAATCGCTTTTGACAGGTTTTTGACCAGCGGGGTAAGTGAACTGAGCGGGGTGTCCCTTTTTATCGCAATATCCAGGCCTCCTCTCAATAGGCTTTCAATATTGAGCGCCAGTCCGGGCAGTGCAGCGTGCGGACAGGCAACAGAGCAAATTCCGCAGGCAGTGCATCCCTGAGGTTCTAAAACCGGTATCATCTTCCTGGTACCACCCCAGTTGTTCAGGGCAGAGGAAGCTGCAGGCATCAATGGTAACGCCTTGAAAGGATCCACCGCACTTTCTCCCGCAACATCTGAGGGGTAAACAGCATGCTGGGCAAAATGCGAGAGCCGCGCATACGGCGGACCCCCATCCTGGTACCGCCGAATAAAACGGGATACCCGGCCGGGAGTTCTTTCAGGAAGAAAA
>CAZGOT010000051.1:2618-5193 GCA_964527495.1 uncultured Haliscomenobacter sp. | reverse complement strand
ACCAGAGCCGATGCTTCCAGTTCCGGGTATGCCCTTTTTATGCGCTGGAGCAGAACCTCATATTGCGGCAATCCCGATTTTCTGAAATCAAAGACGGAACCAAGGGCAAAATCCCGCAGTTGCCTACCCCCTTTATCCATATTTTCAAATAATCCTTCTGCCTCCCGTGCATCCAGGGGCGCAGTTGCCGTGCCCCGGTGCCATTCCAAACGCGAACCTGGGGAAAGTACCCTTTCTAACCATGCGTAAAACCCACTCCCTGGTGATTCTACAACGGTAAAATGGCTTGCGGAAAGTATCGTTGCACGCAAGGCTTCCGAAGGGAAAGGATGCCATTGTACAATTTCAATAATGGCAGGCTTGTGTTTTGCTTTAGCGACAAACTGCTCTTGCGCCGCACGAAGGTTTTTTTGCTCAAGGCCATTGGAAAGGACTAAACCCTCTGCTCTAGCAGGTCCTGTAATATGGAAAGACCCAGCGCTGCGCCCAAATTGCTTTTGGAATGCAGTCCGCTCAGATTCCAGGATCTCTTCGAGGTGATCCTCAAAGAATTTCTGCCCCGCCAGTTTTTCAAGAGCCCGTTCACCGGGTTTTTTGATCGTTCCGTGAAAAGCAGGCAGGTCATGGTTGAACCACCTGGGTATCCTGCTGCGATATTGGCCAAAAAGCATTTCCTGCGCTGGGGTCGGGCTCTCCAGTACCTCGTCCGGACTTCCCGGAAAGACTGACAATTGTGCGCCCGTGGGCATTACCACGGCGTCCCACGAGTAATCCCCAGTATTTTCCAGGAGGATAATCCCTGGCAGAAGGGCCTTTTCACTAACACTTCTTGCCAGTAAAGCCTGATCCAAAGCCATCTGTGCACTCGATGCCGAAAGAACAAAACAGGGAAGACGATCCAGGAGCGGTACCAGGGTGCATAGCGATGCCTCATAGACATACACGAGAAGCGGAACATGGTGCCGGGCAGTTTCTTCCAACACCTGCAAATCCAAAATCAATTCTTCTCCGCTCAAAAAAGCTGCTGACCGGATTCCGGTCATGGAAAGCCCTGCCGCAAATTCCAATGGCCCCTCATCAGAAACCAGTATCCGCCGGCCAAAAAAATTGTTGTCCCGCTCAGGCAAAAGACCCTTCGAAACCCCAATGCCTTCACCAGCAAAAGCTTCCCAGTCTATGATAGGTTTCAGCCACCCTTTACTGCTGTTATTGCTCATGGCAAATATTTTCAGATCATATTGCTTTATACATTTCTACCCTTCCCAATGGAAGCTCAGATTTGGCAGAAGCGGCAAACTGTTGCCCATCAACCCAGACTATCGCCCCAGTTGGACAGCGTTGGGTCGCAACAGGCGCAGTGCGTTCGTTTAAATCATAATTCACCACGGCAAGGTTATTCCTGATTTCGATAACCCCTGGCGCAGAGTCGGCAACACAGCGCCCACAGGCAGTACAGGCCACGCTGCACCTGGATTCAGCAATATCCCCTTCCAACAGGGACTTGCACTGAACAATCAGCTTTCTGCTTAGGGGAAAAATTTCAAACAAACCCTTTGGACAGGCGCGGACACAATCGCCGCAAGCCGTACACTTGTCGGCAATGACCACCGGGAGCCCATCTTCATTCATGTACATAGCATCAAAATGACAGGCCTGGACACAATCACCAAGCCCAAGACAGCCCCAGGTACAGGCCTTCGCCCCGCCACTGACCACAGATTCCCCCCGGCAGGTATGCAGTCCGCCGCGATACGCTGCTTTATTATGGGCTTCGTTATTCCCACCAGCACAAAGGAGCCGCGCCACCCTTTTTTCCACGGATCCCGCCTCGACCCCTAAATAGGTTGCGATACGCTTTATTCCCTCCGCTGTGCTTACCGTACACGTCGAAGGCAACTCCTCCCCGCTCACCAAAGCTTCTGCAAACGCTCTGCAGCCTGGTCTGCCACAAGCCCCACAGTTGGCATGGGGAAGCATTCCCTCCACCTCGTCAATACGGGGATCTTCCACTACCCGAAATTTTTTATAGGCAATGGCGATAACTGTGGCGAAAAAGAGCCCAAGACCTAAGGGAATTCCAATTCCAATTGCGATTTCCTGCATCATCTGGTTGATGTTTAATGGTGCCTGCCTTTCCCATATTTTATTGAAAAGGCCTTGCCCGTTCGGTTAACTCCATGAGATCAGAATCGCTCCTGTCCCACGGTGTGCCAGGGTGGATAATGCTGACCGGGCAGCGCTCTGCTGCCCGGACAATATCCGCATAAGGACCTCCTCTGGGCGATGCCACAAAAGCCTGTTTGTCTGCATTGTACGAGAAAATCTGAGGAAAATTATCTACACACTCACTGCAGGAAGTGCAGAGGGGGGAATCAATCCATGCTTCCACCTCCAGATCTGTAACGGGAGGAGGTGGCGGAGGCAGTGGAGGGGATTCCTTTTCCAAGGACTGCGGATCCGTCTCAGCAGGCGTTACGGGAGATGCTTCCAATACAGTTTCCTCTTTTGCTCCCGTTTTTTCTACTGAAAGCCCCGGTGGGCCTGCAACTGCGCCGGAAAATCCTGCCAGCGGAAA
>CAZGOT010000051.1:0-2608 GCA_964527495.1 uncultured Haliscomenobacter sp. | reverse complement strand
TCGAGCAGCGTTGCAGCCAATTTTTCCATGGCCTCTTTCACCGCAGCAGTGGCATGTGCCTCCAACTCGGCAGCAGCTACCTGCCGGATCCCTCCCTCATCCGCAGTGGCCAGAGGCAGCGTTTTATATGCCTCAAGTGCACGCTCGGCATGGCAATTGTGTATCCCGCTATTTTCCTGGATAAACCTCCAGGAATCCAGGTGGTTACGCAAATATCGCAGCAAGGGAAGTGCTACCACTACCTTTTGTAATTCCAGCTTGTCATCTGCCATCCAGATAAAGGGTAGGGACGTCTGTTCACCTCCATCCAGTGGATAAGTCTCCAGTGGCACCAGCTCATCGGTCCAGTATTCCGAAGGCACGACTTTGAATCCGGAAGCATTGGAGGGATCCAGCACTGCATAATCAACGGCGGTAAAAATGCACGAGAGGGTCTGAACACTGCCCTTGCCCTCCTTAATTTCCAGTTGATGCAAGGGCCAGTCGCGGTCCTGCTGCGGATTGAAAACCAGCTCAAACCGCTGACCCCATCGCAGATTATTCTTAGGATCGTACCGGAGAGCAGGAAACACCCTGCTTTCCAATGCAGCACAACCATGCAGGAAACTTTGTCCGCCGCTTTTGCCCCCGGGAAGCGCTTGCCCAAAAACATGAAAGAAAGCCGGACCTTTATTCGCTAATCCCCGAAAAAAGTCTCCCAGCAATGCATTGGGATCCAGTGCAGCAGATTGCAAGACAAAAGCCTTTTGCATGGCAACAGCAATAGCAGCTATATCTGTCTGACCTTGCGCGCCCCCTTGAAAAGTAGCTAAAACCTTTATCGGGTATCCTTTGAACAAACATTTACAAAACCCGCCAAGGGCATTTTCTGATAGCGAAAATGCGTCTATCAAAACAATTACTGGTGGACACAAGGCCATTTCCTCTTCCGTGAAAGCCTCCCAACCCAAAGCGGATGAAGAAAGATGCCCAACAGTACTTGCATCGGCATTATGCAGGATGGACGAAGCCTTTTTCAGGCTGTTGACCAGCCGCGTGGTGCGGGTAGCCATCTCCTCAAAAAGTGATTGGGCCGTCCCGAAAATATCTTTTTCTTCCAGCACCTGTACCCTGCACCGTGGGAAATGCTTCTGGTAGTTCAGCCCTGACTTTTCATGAAATTGTCTTCCAAGAAGTACATTAGGCCCCCATTCCTGCAATTCTCGCACAGCCAATGCTACTTCCTCCCGAATTTCCTGCAAGGGTGCCGAATCCCCGGTCATATCCCGTTTGCCTGCCCGGTCATTTACAAGTTGGGCAATATCCCCGGCCGGTTGATTCACAAGATCACCAGAATCGCTGGCGTGGAGGGTGTGGAGGGGGGACCCAGCAAATGCGGCTTTGGCCTGCAGTAATGCTACCCTTTTTTGTTCAAACTGATCCAACACCCCTGCAAATAGCGCAAGGTGTGCCAAAGGTGAGCAGGGTACACAGAATCCACCTTGCGGCAGTATCCGCTGTAGCTTGTTTAAATCTGCGCTAAGCCGTAATCCTTCTACCCCCTTCAACTGGAGTTCCTTTTGCAATTCCTGAAAAGCTTCCACCCATAATGGACCAGCTTGCACTGCTTCTCCTAAAATATCCAGTTTTTGACGTACTATACGGCCAATCAGGCCAAGGTGTGGTTTTAATAATCCGGATTCCCCTCCCTCTTCTGCCAAATGCCCAGCCGAAACCTGTAAGAGTTGATCTACTGGCCAACAATGCCCTTCCGAACCTGGCACTTCAGGGAGGGATGTATAGTCTGGTATCCATACAGGAAAGCTATTTCCCAAAAGCTGGCTGCGAAAAAAAGGCGCTAGCAGGGCTGGTTTAAGGCTTCCATTCTGCGGAAGGCCTCCTCCTTCTCCCGTAGTAAAAAAATGATGCAACCCTTGCTGGAATGCAGTGTGCTCAACCACATCCACCGATGACAAAGGCTTAGGGAATTGAAAATAAATCGGTACCGGACCCTCAAAAACATCGGGCGCCAAAGATCGGTCCAGACTAACAGGCTGTTCGGAAGAAAGCCCGCTTTCATTCCCAAAAGAAAACAAAATCGTGGAAGCCGCATCGTGCATAGTCAAAAATTTAAATAAACCTGTTGGGAAGGGAGGTTGGGTAAAAGGACAAGGCTTTGCTACTGCCTGGAAAGGTTATTGTACTTCCTTGCATCAAAAATCCATTTCCACTCTTCGAAAATGGTTTATGCATCGAA
The DNA here is from genome assembly GCA_964527495.1 of uncultured Haliscomenobacter sp. Taxonomy (GTDB): domain Bacteria; phylum Bacteroidota; class Bacteroidia; order Chitinophagales; family Saprospiraceae; genus JADJPL01. Next base: position 372 of record CAZGOT010000051.1, on the reverse strand, counting down.
GTCCGGAATAAAGTTCCTAACCAGGCACAGCAATAGGGCTTTTTACTCAGCCACAGGATTTAATCTTTGCGCTAAGATGGATAAAAACCCTCTTCAATGCCAATGACGAAAGTCAGCAGCTCGGATGATTTATCGGGTGGGAACGAAAAGCAGGGACAGTACCCCTACAAGGAGGATGAGTTTGATCCAATGGCTGATACGCCTAAAATCCTTCGGGCAGGAAGCTTTTTCCAGGATAAAAAGGGTCCAAACGAGCGGTGGCACGACGATAACCCCCAGAAAAACGGGAAGGGGAAACCCAAAAAGCGACAAAAGGTACCTGAATGGAAGTACTAAAAAAAGGAGCGATCCCACGGCAACTGTCTGGGCAAC
>CAZGOT010000050.1:0-15675 GCA_964527495.1 uncultured Haliscomenobacter sp. | reverse complement strand
TGCTTCTATCCGTCAAGTTGACGGCTCCAAATACCTATGAAGGGTTTATAGCATACCAGGGGCAGCGTCATCCCTTCAGCGGAAATAGGCTCCTTGGAATGCTTTCCGGCCAATACACATATAAAGGTGCACAGATAAGCTTTACGCTAGCCAGGATTACAGGCGTTTATTACCTGACCAGCGAAGGAGTATCCCTCGAAATGGTTCGAACGGCTGTTGATCCTGTTAGTACCTCAACCACCGGCACAGGGAATACTTCAGGTACTTCTACCGCTCCAACTCCTGTACCGCAGGGACCTGTGTCTACTAACGCCCCGCCCGCAACTGGTACACGGATCAAAGACCCTTACGGCAGCTTTAATTTTCAGTTGCCGGTTGGCTGGACACATACCCTACCGGAAAATTCGAATATCCTGATCACCCATCCCTCCTATAAAGCACAAATCAGCCTTGTCCCGCATAATTTTTCCAGCCTTAAGGAAATTCGGGAAAACACCCTCGATATACAAGATGCTGCATCGAATACCGCCTTAACGGCTACGGTGCGCGATTATGGCAACCGCGGCCTTTTTATCCGTTATGCAGGCCTTGCGCAGGGTCAGAATGTAGTTATAGAAACAATTACTATGATATCCCCGTATGGAGGTGGAATTAGCGTAGTAAGTGCTGCCTTGGCATCTGATTACTCCAGGGAAGCTGGCGAAGCCCTCAAATCTGTAGCCAATAGCATACAATTCCTAAAAACGGTTGATCCGCCAATAGTACAGCAATGGAAGCAGCGCCTCACCAATAAGCGACTGCTTTATCTCTATACCAGCAATGGACTGTCGGATAAAATCTCGATAGACCTCCGTCCCAACGGCCGTTTCTACTATAATAGCGATGGTTCCTATACCTCCGGTGGATATGCCCAGTTTTCGTATGCAGGCAACGACTCAAATAGTGGCAGTTGGAAAATAATTGCTTCGAACACTATTCCCATATTGGTGTTATTATTTAACGAGGGATCCGTTTCACAGTTCCCAATTACTGCCCGTCAGGCTGGTAATGAGGTCAACCTCAATGGTAAACGTTATTTTATTCAGGCGTCATCAGCCTGCAAGTGAACGGAAATCTAAAAAAAATACCTTACTAACTAACTGTAATTCAATGAATAATCCTTTTCGTACTATTGGTGCGGATTTCCCTGCTTCGATTGTTGTACTACTCGTTGCTGTACCTTTATGCCTGGGCATTGCACTTGGTTCAAATGCACCTTTATTTTCAGGTATTATTGCCGGAATTGTAGGAGGAATTGTCATAGGGGTGCTTAGCGGATCTCAACTAAGTGTATCCGGTCCTGCAGCAGGCCTCACCGTAATCGTTGCATCGGGTATTGCCCGCCTCGAGCAATTCGATATTTTTTTAGTTGCTATAGTCATTGCTGGCTTTCTACAAATACTGTTCGGTTTTCTGAAAGCCGGGGTCATTGGGGATTATGTACCAAACTCTGTCATCAAAGGCATGTTGGCCGCTATTGGTATTATTCTCATTTTGAAACAGATACCACATTTATTCGGCTATGATAAAGACTACGAAGGAGATGAGGCATTTTTACAGCCTGACAATCAAAATACTTTTTCGGAGATATTCAATGCCCTGAATTATGTCCAACCTGGAGCCATCCTCATCGGACTCTCGGCTATGGCCATCCTCATGCTTTGGGAACTCAAGTTCATCAAATCTAAAAAAGCTTTCCAGCTTATACCCGGTGCACTGGTCGCGGTAATCGGAGGAACCCTCATAAATGTATGGCTACAAAACAGTGGTTCCGAATGGGCTCTTAGTACTGTCCACCTTGTAGCGCTGCCCGTAGCTGCCAACGGCGCCGAATTTTTGACATTCCTTACCTTCCCTGCCTTTAGTGCCATTGGTAACCCGGAAGTCTGGATAACCGCCGCCACCCTGGCAATTGTGGCAAGTTTGGAAACCCTGCTCAGCATCGAAGCCGTAGACAAACTGGATCCCTACAAACGCGTGACACCCAATAACCGGGAATTGAAAGCACAAGGTGTGGGCAATATTATATCAGGACTGCTTGGAGGACTTCCAGTCACCTCCGTCATAGTCCGAAGTTCTGCCAATGTATCTGCCGGGGGCAAATCAAAAATGTCTGCGATCTTGCATGGAGTACTCATGCTCATCCTGGTTTCCATGGTGCCCTGGCTGCTTAATAAAATCCCACTTTCCGCACTCGCCGCCGTGCTGATTTTCGTCGGCTATAAACTGGCTAAAGTATCGCTCTTCAGGGAATACTATGCAAAAGGCTTCGATCAGTTTGTCCCTTTTGTCGTTACTATCCTTGCCATTTTGGTAACAGATTTGCTGGAAGGTATCATCATAGGTATCCTCGTGGGCCTGTTCTTTTTGATACGGAGCAACTTCCGATCAGCCTTATTAGTTGTTTCAGACAAAAACAACTACCTCCTGCGCTTGCGTAAAGATGTGAGCTTTCTCAATAAACCCCTCATAAAAAATGCACTGGAATCCATCCCTGATGGTGCCAACCTGATTATTGACCTCACCCGCGCCGATTTTATTGACCAGGATATCGCGGATTCTATCAACGAATTCCTGGCACATGCCCCGCTAAAAAATGTCCGGGTTGAAATTATGAAAAGCAGCTTTAAAAGCCCTATTCATTTCAACCTGATTGAAGCCCAATCTACACAAATTAATAACTAACAAAAAACAACCATACCATGAAGATTTATGATAAGTTGCTTCTTCAAAACAAAGCCTGGGCAAAGGAAACCATTCAGGACGACCCGGATTTCTTTAAAAATCTGGCTAAAATACAAACCCCTGAGTTTTTGTGGATTGGTTGCAGCGACAGCCGTGTGCCAGCCAACCAAATTACCGGTACAGCACCCGGCGAGGTTTTTGTCCATCGCAATATCGCCAATATGGTCGTACATACCGATCTAAACCTGCTCAGTGTACTCGAGTATTCTGTTGTTTACCTGAAAGTCAAGCATATTATCGTCTGCGGGCACTATGGATGTGGAGGTGTAAAGGCTTCCATGAACCGCCACTCCTACGGTATTATTAATAAATGGCTGCGCAATATCAAAGATGTTTACCGCATTTATCGGGAAGAATTGGATACAATCCCCAATGATGAAGACCGTGCCAACAGACTCGTGGAGCTCAATGTCCGCGAACAAGTTATGAACCTTGCCAAAACTTCTATCGTCCAAAAAGCCTGGCAAAACGAACAGCGCCCACACCTCCACGGATGGGTATATGGTCTTGAAGATGGACTCATCAAACCAGTATTCGAAATGGAAGCTGGAACACGGATCGATCCGCTCTATGAATTCGATAACCTGGCATCGGAGTAAGTATTTTTTACTAACTTCGAAGCTTTAAAAAAGGTAGTCATGGCGAATATCCTGGTAAAAGACGTCAATATCTACTACACCGATGCCGGAACGGGCAGCGAAACTTTGGTTTTTTCCCACGGCCTGCTCTTTAATGTGCACCTCTTTGACTATCAGGTGGAAGCACTTAAAGGTCAATATCGCTGTATAGCCTATGACCACCCGGGGCAGGGCAGCAGTTCCATGCCCCAAAAAGATTTTGACATGGAAGACCTGTATGCCTATGCAGCAGGGCTTATCGAAGCACTGAATGTTGGTCCGGTTCATTTTATCGGTTTAAGCATGGGCGGTTTCGTTGCTATGCGCCTGGCTGCACGCAGGCCCGACCTGATTAAAAGTATTATCCTGCTGGATACCTCCGCCGATATCGAGCCTAATACCTTTAAATACAGCCTCCTCAATAATATCGTCCGCTTTTTCAGTCCCAAACCAGTTGCTGGAACAATCCTCGGGATCATGTTTGGAAAAACTTTTCTCGCCGATGCCTCCAGAAGTGCCGAACGGGAAAAATGGAAACAGCATCTCCTGCAATTACCCAAAAATATTACCCGATCCGTCAACGCAGTAATCGGCAGAAAAGGGGTTTTTGAAGAACTCCGGAATATCAAATGCCCTGTTCTCGTCGTATGCGGTGCCGAGGATGTCGCAACTGTTCCCGAAAAATCCCACCGCATCCATAATGAGATCCCCGGCTCTATCCTCAAGATTATTCCTCAGGCCGGCCATTCGTCAAGTATTGAACAGCCCGACCTCATCACCGAGGCTATCCGGGATTTTATCGAGCGGCAGCGGGGGGCATAACAAAGTCAAACTCTTTTTTCTTTTTTTACATCCGTATTTATGGTATTCCGTATCCTCAAACAAAAAACTCCCCACGCCGCAAATATTTACATATTCAAATACCTCCTGACAACGGTGGCTTTGTTTGCACCTGTATTTTGGATATACGCGCAAACCAACGACCGCTTTCCTCCCGGACCGGCGCCAGATCGCATCGTCCTGACCTGGAATGGCGATCCTGCCACAACCCAGGCCGTAACCTGGAGGACGGATACGACCATAGCAGAAGCCTATGCCGAAGTGGCCGTTGCCGGGGATATGCCGGAATTTGTTCTGCAAGCCACCCGGTTTAACGCACGCACCGAAAAACTCGTTAGTGATAAAGGTGCTGCTTTCTATCATTCCGCTACCTTCTCCCGGCTTCAGCCAGCTACCCTATATGCCTACCGCGTAGGAGATGGAAAGCTATGGAGCGAATGGTTTCACTTCAAAACTGCCGATAACAAACCAGCCCCTTTCTCTTTCATCTATTTCGGCGATGCACAGAACGACCTCAAGTCCTTGTGGTCCAGGGTCATTCGTCAGGCCTATAGCACACTGCCTACAGCTGATTTGATGCTCCACGCCGGCGATCTTGTGAATATATCTACCCGGGATGAAGAATGGGGCGAATGGCATTATGCCGGAGGCTGGATCTTTGGCTCTAAATCCAGTATTCTGACCCCGGGCAACCATGAGTATCCCCGGGGCCCCGGAGGAGACAGAATACTTGCACCCCACTGGAGACCAGGGTTTACCCTTCCTGAAAACGGCCCTGCTGACCTCGAAGAAACAGTTTATTATATGGACTATCAGGGCGTTCGTTTTATTAGTCTTAACACCCAGGCCATGTTGAACAACCCAAAACAGATTGCCGCCCAACAGCAATGGCTCGAAAACCTGTTGAAAAACAATCCGCAGTCCTGGACCATCATCACCCATCACCATCCGGTCTATTCTACTGCAATTGGTCGCGACAACAAGGAAATCCGCGAGGCTCTACAGCCCCTGTACGAAAAATATGGCGTTGATTTGGTGCTGCAAGGCCATGACCATGCCTATGGAAGAGGTCATAATATACACTTTGGGGCAAACCGTTACGAAAAAGGACCGGTCTATGTCGTTTCCGTCAGCGGACCTAAAATGTACCACCTCAATTTTGACGAATGGATGGAACGGGCTGCCTCTAATACGCAGCTTTTTCAGATTATCCGGGTAGACAACCACAAAATTGCCTATGAAGCCTATACAGCTACAGGAAAACTTTACGATGGCTTCTCTCTGACCAGGAAAAAGAACGGTACCAATAAATTCCAGGATCAGGCGCCTGCTAATAGGCCAGAAAACCTGGAAATGCCCCCTGCTACGCAAAAAGGAATGAAGGCAGAAGAAATTGAAGAATACCGACAAAAGCTCAACCGCTATCTAAACCGAAAGAAGGCAGAAGGGAATTAAGCACTTCTTCCGATAATTATCCGGCATAGCGGAGAATAATTATTGCCACAATACAACCCGCATTAATCAGCCCGAAGCTGTAAATCAGCAGGCGGCGGGTCTGTGATTCGGAAAGGACTAAGGCATACAGCATCTTCAGCAGGTTATTCGCCGTTACCGTCTGCATAGCAGCCAAGGCTATCCAATCAAATGGGAGGGAACTGCTTTCATCCTGCAGTAAACTGATTAAAAACGGATCTATATCCGACAAGCCCGCGATAAAGGAAAGCACAGGAAGCCCCGCACTACCAAACTGCTTAAGCGTATATTCGGTAATCAGCGAAAAAAAGATGTACAATGCAGAAAAAACCAGCGCCATTTTAAATTCCAGCGGGTTTTGTTGCACAATTGAAGCAGTATTCCCTGCAGGTTCCGATACCTGGCGATGCCGGTAAACGAAAAAAATCACAAGTGCACTGCCCGCTATCAAAAATCCGAAATAGGGAAAAAAGACCAGTGCCAGATTGCCTTTGAACAGCCACATCAGCACAAAAACCCGGATGAACATCATCATCGTGGCCGATAAAATCCCTGCGGCGTATTCCTGGGGCGACGAAACCTTATCCCTGCTGCGCTTTGAAAGCAGAAATGTCGTAGCCGTACTGCTGTACAACCCCCCCAATATCCCCGATAAAAGGGTACCCGCATTCGGATAAACGTATTTCTGTACCAGATAACTCAGGTAGGAAATTCCGGAAATGGCGACTATGGCGAGCCACAGCTTGTGAAAACTCAAAGGAAAACCTTCCACAAGGGGGGCCGTAGGAGCTAAAGGCAGCACAACCCCTGTCATCACTACAAACTTTGCCAGGGTAATGAATTCTTCCGAAAAAATCCGCTGGGAAAACGCCTTAATCTGCTCTTTCATTTCTACCAGCGTAATCACCAACACAACAACCAGCAAAGCCAACCAAATCGGCTGGGTTTTCAATAAAAGGGGAATCGCATAAACCAATTGGGCCACCAACACTTTTGTAAGCCCAAAATTTTTAAAATGCCAGATATTGGAAAAATAAAAAACGGCAAGAAAAACCGAAAGCGATACCCAGCCAGCAAGATAGCCCCCCGGAAAGTATTCGGCACCTTCCAAAAGGACAAAACCCAGGATGCCTACAAAAGCAAGCGTGCGCTCCGTTCCAAAAAAAGCCTCTCCCGCTTCACGCTTTTCCTTTTTTTTCGTCAGTTCCAATCCGATAATAAAAGAAAAAGTTATCGTGAGCAAAAAATTTACGACCTCCGGTGCGTTGAAATTGTTCATATTAGAAACAGGTATAGCCTTTTTTGCCTCAAGAAGTCTAATATACGATATTTTTGCCGAACCTCAAATCACCTTTAGGCCTTTTCCATAATTTCACTTATAAATCCGCTATCTTTGCGGCGCAAAATGCATAATTAACCTGCATCAATAGGTTTTGTGCAAATTTTCAAGACAGGTCAGATATAATGTACAAAACCTTTTAGTGCGAAGAATAAACGAAATGTTGTACGATCATTATCAGGAATCCGCCCGTTTTATTCAAAAGAAAACGGATTTCCAACCGGAATTCGGCATTATCCTTGGAACGGGCCTAAGTGGATTGGCATCAGAAATTGACAGGGTGTGTACCCTTCCTTATGACATCATCCCACATTTTCCCCTTTCCACGGTGGAAAGCCACAAGGGTGAATTAGTACTGGGATACCTGAATGGCAGAAGGGTAGTGGCTATGGCCGGACGGTTTCATTTCTATGAAGGCTATACCCTGCAACAGGTTACGTTCCCTGTAAGGGTACTTTATATGCTCGGAATCCGGCGATTGATTATCAGCAATGCGGCCGGCAGTGTGCATCCAGATATTGAAGCGGGCGATATTGTCTTTATCCGCGACCATATCAACCTGCAGCCCGATAATCCCCTCCGAGGCCCAAACGATGAGCGCCTGGGCCCCAGGTTCCCCGATATGCACGACACCTACGACCGCAAACTGAACGCACAAGCACTACAGATTGCCCGGGATAATGGTTTCCGGGCCCATGAAGGCGTTTATCTTGCCTTGCCCGGACCTAATCTCGAAACCCCGGCAGAATACCGATTTGCGAATATTATCGGTGCCGATGTAGTGGGAATGTCCACCGTCCCCGAAGTCATCGTTGCCCGTCACATGGGCCTTCCGGTATTTGTAGTTTCCATCGCGACCAATAAATGTTTTCCTATCGAGGAAATTGCCAGTACCTCTGTAGAAGATGTCATTGCTATGGCCAAATCTACAGAACCCAAACTTGCCTTGATTTTAAAATCCCTGCTCAAAACTCTCGATTAAACGCTGCCACCATGCCTCCTAACCATCCTGATCAATTTGAGGAACCAGCGTACATCGAAGTAATCGGAGCACGTGAACACAATCTAAAAAATGTAAACCTCCGCATTCCACGGAATAGCATGGTCGTCATTACCGGTATCAGCGGCAGCGGAAAATCTTCCCTGGCTTTCGATACCATCTATGCCGAAGGGCAGCGACGGTATATGGAGACCTTCTCTTCTTACGCCAGGCAATTCATCGGAGAAATGGAACGCCCCGATGTCGAACGCATTGACGGCCTTAGCCCCGTTATTTCCATCGAGCAAAAAACGACAGGACGAAGCCCTCGTTCAACCGTAGGAACAGTAACCGAAATCTACGACTTCCTGCGCCTCCTTTTTGCCCGTATTGGCGAAGCCTTTTCCTACGCTACCGGTAAGCCCATGACCCGATATAGCGAAGAACAGATGCGGGAACGCATCCTGGAGCAGTTTGCCGGAAAGAAAATCATGCTGCTCGCGCCGCTGGTCCGGGGTAGAAAAGGCCATTATCGCGAACTCTTTGAACAAACCCTCAAACAAGGCTTCTCTAAGGTAAGGGTGGACGGAGAAATCCTTGAAATCATCCCGGGTATGCAAGTGGACCGATACAAGGTCCACGATATAGAAGTGCTGGTTGATCGGTTCTCCCCTAATAATAACAACACCGAACGCCTCAATAACTCCCTGGCCAATGCGCTTAAAATCGGAAAAGGGGTTATCCTGGTGCTTGATGCGGATACGAATGCGCTCACAGGCTTTAGCAAATACCTCATGGATCCGGAATCAGGTATCTCTTACGAAGAGCCTTCGCCTAATACGTTTTCTTTCAATTCCCCCTATGGCGCCTGCCCTACCTGTAACGGACTGGGCATGATTACTCAAGCCGATATGGCCAAAGTCATCCCGGATGATGGAAAGTGTATCAACGATGGCGGCATCGCCCCCCTGGGGGAAGTTCGCGATAACCTCTCTTTTAAACAATTGCGTGCCCTGGGTAAAAAATATCAATTCTCCTTCTCTACCCCCCTACGCGATATACCCCCGGCAGCTATGCAAATTATCCTGCACGGAGGCGGCCCGGCACTGGAAATCCAGTCCAACAGCAGCGATACTACCTATAATCTCGCTTATGAAGGCCTGCTCAAAATGCTGGAACGCTGGTATAATGATACTTCTTCCGAAAAAATACGGCGCTGGGCGGAAGAGTTTATGTCTATAAGTGAATGCCCCGATTGCAAAGGACTACGCCTCAAAAAAGAATCCCTGCATTTCCGCGTTAACGGTAAAAATATCGGCGAATTATCTGAAATGGATATTGCCGAACTGCATACCTGGATTACCGAAGCAGAACACCAGTTACCCCAGCGCAGTCAGACCATTGCCAGGGAAATTCTCAAAGAAATTCGCCTCCGCCTCAGCTTTCTGCTCAATGTCGGTCTCGATTATCTCATGCTTGCCCGCCCTGCCAGAACCCTTTCCGGTGGCGAGTCCCAAAGAATTCGATTAGCTACCCAGATAGGGTCTCAACTTACCGGGATTACCTATATCCTGGATGAACCCAGTATCGGCCTGCACCAGCGCGATAACCAGCGCCTTATCGCCGCTCTGCGACAACTTACAGATATAGGCAATACCGTCCTCGTCGTCGAACACGATAAAGATATCATGCGCGCTTCCGATTATCTGATTGACCTCGGCCCGGGAGCTGGTAAATTCGGTGGCCAAATCGTTGGCGAAGGTACCCCGGAAGCTTTCCTCCGCTCTGATACCCTCACCGCCAGCTACCTCAATGACACAACGGGTATCGAAGTGCCCTTGCTCAGGCGCGAAAATTCGGAAAAACACCTGCGCCTCTATGGTGCCAGGGGCAATAACCTCTGCAACCTCGATATCGAAATACCCCTCGGACTTTTCGTCTGCGTCACAGGTGTTTCTGGCAGCGGCAAATCCACCCTCATCAACGAAACCCTCTACCCAATCCTGCGCAACCATTTCTACAACAGCCTCCAGGAACCGCTTGCCTATACCCGCATCGAAGGACTGGAATACCTCGATAAAGTTATTGAAATTGACCAGGCGCCCATCGGCCGTACACCTCGCTCCAACCCGGCCACCTATACCGGTGTCTTTACCGAAATACGCAAAATTTTTACCGAACTGCCGGAAGCTAAAATCCGGGGCTACAAACCCGGCCGCTTTTCCTTCAATGTCAAGGGCGGACGCTGCGAAGAATGCGAAGGATCCGGTATGCGCGTAATTGAAATGAACTTTCTCCCCGATGTATATGTGGACTGCGAAAAATGCCTGGGCCGCCGATACAACCGCGAAACCCTCGAGGTCCTCTATAAAGGAAAATCTATTTCCGATATCCTCGATATGCCCGTCTCCGAAGCAACTACTTTTTTCGAAAATATCCCAAAAATCTTCCGGAAGCTGAAAACCCTCGAAGATGTAGGACTTGGCTATATCACCCTGGGCCAACAGGCCACCACTCTTTCCGGAGGAGAAGCCCAACGCGTCAAACTTGCAGAGGAACTTTCTAAAAAAGATACCGGAAAAACCCTATATATCCTGGACGAACCCACCACTGGCCTGCATTTTGAGGATATCCGCCACCTGATCGCCGTCCTCAACCGGCTGGTTGCTCACGGAAATACCATACTCGTTATCGAACATAATATGGATGTAATCAAAGTAGCTGATTATATCATTGACATAGGCCCGGAAGGTGGGCGCAAAGGCGGGCAAATCGTCTGTACCGGTACCCCGGAAACCATTGCTCAATGTACCGATAGCTATACTGGTCAATTCCTCGCCTTAGAATTGAACGGAAAATTATCCGCGAAATAACATTATCTTGACTATTTTGCAAGAGAATATGCCAACTTTCTAAACTAACGCATTCCGGATGTCATTCTGAAGTTAATGCCGTGTTTTATGACCAGGGATAGCATCAACTTTTTCATGCGGGCTTATTTGAGGTTTCGCTACAGGCAACTGTGGAAAAGCACGGTACATCCCTTTGCTACCCAACACAACCAATGGTATCAGTTATTGCAAAAAGCCAGGCTAACCAGTTGGGGCAAAACCCATAGCATACAAAAAGTCCGTAGTTTGGCCGACTTTAAAAATGCCGCTCCTCTATGCGACTATGAAGACCTGAGACCGCTCATCGAGCGGATGATGCACGGTGAACCGGACGTTCTATGGCCGGGAAAAGTAACCCGCTTCTCCAAATCTTCCGGCACCACGGGATCTAAAAGCAAATTTATCCCGGTTTCTACTCAAAATCTTAATCAAAACCACCTCCGTACCGCTTGGGATGCCATGTCCCTCCTCTATAACGCCCGCCCCGATGCACGCTGTTTTGCCGATAAAAGTATGCTCATGGGTGGAAGCCTCAGCAGCTTTCCACCTAATCCAAAAACACTCGTGGGCGATGTTTCGGCAATTATGATCAGCAATATGCCCAGGATAGGAAGGGCTTTTTTTATCCCTGACCTGGAAACTGCTCTGCTCTCCGATTGGGAATTGAAACTCGAGCGCCTCGCCCAAGCAGGGGCACGCGAAAAAAAAGTGGTCATGATTGGCGGCGTACCTACCTGGACTGTCGTCCTTTTCCGAAGGATCCTCGAAATAACCGGCAAGGAGAATATGCGGGAGGTTTGGCCCGATTTCCAAATATATTCCCATGGCGGGGTCAGTTTCACCCCCTATCGCACCCAATTCGACTTGTTCTTCCCTGGTCCAGGTATTAGTTATCAGGAAGCCTATAATGCCTCTGAAGGTTTTTTTGCTGCACAGGACGAACTTGACAAAGAGGGTATGCTCCTCTTCCTCAACAATGGCATTTTCTATGAATTTCTCCCCATGGAAGAATGGGGACAGCCACAGCCGCGTACCCTTTCCCTGGAGGAAGTAGAGATAGGCCGGCAGTATGCTATCGTTATAAGTACCAATTCCGGCCTTTGGCGGTACATGCCGGGCGATACGATTTCCTTTTCCTCCATTAGCCCTTTCCGGATTAAAGTAACCGGACGTACCAAGCAATTTATTAATGCTTTCGGCGAGGAAGTCATCGTGGAAAATACGGATAAAGCACTCGCCACAACCTGTTCCCGATACAACGCCATCGTCCGGGACTATACCGTAGCCCCTATTTATCTGTCGGGAAATGCCCAGGGCGGTCACGAATGGCTCATAGAATTTGAAAAACCACCTTCCAATCTGGAGGCCTTCGCCCGGCAACTGGATCATAACCTCCAGCAAATTAACTCCGACTATGAGGCAAAGCGCTATAGGGATATCGCCCTGGGGCCTCCCGAAATACGCGCTATCCCTCCCGGTTCTTTCCAACAGTGGATGAAAGCCCGCGGCAAACTCGGCGGACAACACAAAGTGCCCCGTCTATCGAACTCCCGCGCTGTAATAGAAGATATCCGCTCTTTTCTAGTCCTGATTTAATAACCGTGGCTGTTTGCCTGTTTACGGCAATAGAAAAAAGTCCAAGACTGCTTTTTCTTATTCTGCTGCAGATAGCGGTAAATTAAAGTGCCGTTCCATCCCTTCCAGCACCCCCAATGCTTTGCGATGCGTTTGCTCCATAGCAGCAGTATAATCCATTCCTGCATAAAGGGCAAGTTCGCAATTTTTAAAAATCTGTCGCAAAGCTTCCATTTGCCCGCTTTCCAGTCCCCGATGGCCAAGTTCTTCCAGGATCCGCTCCTCCGATAACTCCGGAAGCGGTACTGCCGTACGCACAGAAACGTACTGCATAATAGCATTGGAAACCGCCTGGTAAAAAGGTCGGCTATTTCCTTTATGCAAATGACTTTCTGCTTCCTGCAACCATTTTTCTGCCACCTCCCTGGCGCCCTTGGGACCACGGCTATCCTGCCTGCGACCGAATATCCTGCCGAAATACCCTGTACCCTGCACTATGCCGAAAGCAAGGAAAGGCAATAATACAGCAAACCAAAATAGCGGATGTTTTAGCCAGCGCTTCTGCCCACGGGAAAGGGCTTCCACTTCCATCAAACTACCTGAATTTCCGGATCTGCCCGCTATACTCCCACCTTTATCCCCACCTCCTTCCTGTATTTCAATCCGAAAAGTCTGTGCACTCAAGGTGACATACTTTTCAGCTTCAGGAGAAAAATAACTGAACGAAGGGCTCAGCGAAAAGGTCCCCACTGCCTTAGGCGTAAGCAAGTATTCGAATACTTTCCTCCCCACCCGCCTGCCGGATTCCTCCCCGTACGTTTCTTCTTTTACCCGGGGATCGTACACATCAAAGGAATCTAACTCCGTTAATACAGGCGCTTCTATCCGCTTCAAATCGCCGTCGCCGGTAATCACAAATATTAGACTGAGCGCATCTTCTGTCGTTGCCGTATTGCGGTCGAGCGAAGCTTCAAACGAAAAAGTCCCGACAGCACCACTAAAGGAAGCAGGTGCTCCTGGCGGAAGGGGCTTTACCTTCAGATTCACCGGCTCCGTACTCACGCCTACCCGCTTTACATCCGCGCCAAAGAAGAAGGAAGCGGCATCCTCGTCAGTTACTATGCCCAACTGCAGGGAAGCAGGCTGAATGGTAAGAGACCCTGTTTTCTGGGGGTAAAGGGCCAGACGCTTCAATACCTGACTGTAGTACTCCCTGCCATTAACCACCTCCCTCCTCACCCGGGGATCCACACCGGAAAGGTCCTCTGCATAAAAATCGAGGTACGGAGATTCTTCCACTATATTAAAATTCTGCACCTCTACCGTGGTAAACAGGGTATAATCCAAGGTGACCTGCTGACCGAGATAGGCTTCCCGCACGTCGAGGGAAGCACGTACAAAATAATCTGGAGCGCTATCCCCTGTTTTTCCAGGTTTCTGTTCCAGAACCGTAACCTCCAGGGCCTTGCTCCGGAAAGTGCGCCGTACACGATCCACCAGTCCTTCCACACTGGCACTCCCAATGCGGATCTTTCCCGTCCGACGTGGCTGCAGCACATAGGCATAAGACATCTCCATGCTCACCTGCCCATTAATAATCGTTGTGCTCATACCCCTCGAAGGACCGGAAATAATCCGGAAATCCTTGAAATCGGGAGGCCGGAAATCACTGCCCTCTGCATGGCGGAGCGTAAACGTTACTTGCAAATAGCTATCTTTAAAAATCTCTTCTGCATCTGTAGAAGCTTCAAATACCGGGATTGGGCGTTGGGCATCAACAGTAAAAGCAGAAAGCACCCCGCAAAATGCAACTGCTGTTATCAAAACCGTTCTAAAATACCTCACCGTTTAAATTTTTACCGTTTTCCTTTTTTTTGCTGGAATCTCCCGCGGCAGGGAAGGGGTAGTGGGCAGATCACGACCGAAGAAATCACCAAAATCCATTCGGAATACATCCGATTGCCTGCTAGGCTGCGGCTGGGGTATGCCCTCCGGATTGGGGCCGACGTAAATCTGAATCGGAGCTGTTTCCATTTTTTTACCTTCTACCTCTGCAGACGCAGGTGGAATAGTAAACGTCCCCTCCTGGGCAGGACGGATAACCAGGCTGTAGCGCATTTTCTGGGAGCTTTCTCCATTCACCATAGAAAAAGAAGAAGAGGTATTGGGGCCAGAAAGGATTTCCATAGAAGGATCCAGCTCCGGAAGAGAGAAATTACGTGCATTTCCATTTTCCAGAAGAAAAGAAAGTTCAAAGTAATGCCCCATTAGCACTGAATCCGTACTTGCCTCGGCAACAAAACGCACCTGTTTTTGCGCGTGGGCCAAATGCAGGACTAAAACTAAAAAAGTGAGAGCTAAGCTGATTTTTTTCATGGCAAAAATTTTTAATGACCCTAAAGATAGCCTCTTACCAATCTTTTTTATTTTTTGAAGCCGCACCAGGATCTTTTCGCACCTTGGATTGAACCTTTTTTTCTTCTTGTCCGGCAATACGCAGCAGCGCTTCGGCTTCTTCACGGCTCAGTTTTTGCCCTGCCGATGGTTGTTGCTGTGGGGATTCAGACTGTGGGGATTCCTGTGGGGGTTGTCCGGATTGCTGCTGAGGTTGTTGGTCCGATGGAGAAGGTTGCTGCTGCGCATTAGGAGAAGGCTGTTGTGTTGGGGGCGGCTGTTGCTGCTGCCGCTTTTTTTGTGCCAGGGCAAGGTTGTATTTGGAAGCAATATCAGTGGGGTTGTTGCGTAGGGCATTTTTATACGCTTCAATACTTTTTTCCAGGTTGCCGGCTTCAAAATGGGCATTCCCCAGATTATAATAAGCGTCCGCCTTTTTTTCCGCAGAAGGGGCCTTTCTAATGGCCTGTTCGTATTGTCCGATAGCTTCCTTAAACCGCTCCTGCTGATACACCGCATTGCCCAGGTTATAATATCCATTTGCGCTGCCCGACCTGGCAAGCGATTTGCGGTAGTTTTCCTCCGCTTCAGCATACCCCTCTTTTGTATATTCCCGATCTCCGTTGCGCAACAGCTTATGCGCATTTTGAGCCTGTATGCATATCGGCATCCAACAAATAGCCAGTAGCAAAAGGTTATAGTGGTACATGTTATAGCATTTTTATCCTGTGGTTAAAAGTAGAGGTTGTGTAAAAAGGCCGGAGGCCGTCCTGAGGTTGTGTA
>CAZGOT010000049.1:5438-15916 GCA_964527495.1 uncultured Haliscomenobacter sp. | reverse complement strand
CATTGAACCGCTTCGTACTCTCTGTAAGGGTCAGGAAATAGTCGTCCCCTTTCGTCTGCCGCACATCAAAGAAATACGTCCTCCTTTTACCCGCACGTACTTTTTTGGAATACACGCTGTCAAACTTCCTTTGATTTCTCTCGTTGTCCACTGATGCAAAAATTAATTAGGTTGGCATAATACATTTTCCTTTCATGGCGACAAGGCTTTATCCGGATGCCCTCCACATTATGTGCAGAAGACTTGAAAACAAAAGCCTTGGCTACCCTCGATAAGCACATTACCGGGATTTTCTCTTCTTGTGAGAAAAGGCCATTGTGTGCTTACCGATACAAAAGTAAAGATTTGATCAAACAATCAAAAAATTGTCGGAACTATTTAAAAGGCCATTCCAGACTGATGGGAAAGACTATATCGGTATTTATTGCTCAATTTCTTCAGCCCGCTGCCGTTCGACCATTTCAGCGTAGTAGCCTTTGAGCGCGAGTAGTTCTTCGTGGGTACCTTCCTCTGCGACACGCCCATGGTCGAGGACAATAATTTTGTCGAATTGTAACAGGGAATAAATGCGGTGCGTAATAACTATAGCGGTCTTATTAGCCAGTACTTCATTGAAATACTGCAAAATGCGCTTTTCGGTATTCGTATCCACTGCAGAAAGGCAATCGTCCAGAATCAGCATATCCGGCTCTTTGAGCAGCGCCCGTGCGATGGCGATCCTTTGTTTCTGCCCTCCGGACAAAGTAATCCCGCGCTCCCCGATAAGCGTAGCGTATTGTTGAGGCAGGGAGGCGATTTCATCATGAATGGCCGCATGAGCAGCAAAAACCTCTATATCCTGTTGATGGGCATCCGGTTTTCCAAATGCTATATTCCCCGAAACGGTATCTGAAAATAGAAAAACATCCTGAGGTACGTAGCCGATGCGGCGACGGAGGTTGTTCAGGTCAATGTGGGAAATATTTTCCCCATCCATTAAAATAGCACCGTCCGTAACGTCATAAAGGCGCACCAAAAGATCAGCTATAGTGGTTTTTCCAGAGCCTGTTCGGCCAACAATAGCCATTTTTTGTCCTGGAAGTAGTTCGAAAGAAACCTGATCCAGGGCCCTGACTCCCGTATCCGGGTAGGTAAACCCGACTCCCTTGAAGCGGATATGGCCCTGGAGCGGCTTGGGATCTATTACTGGGTTGACGATTGCTGCAGGAGCTTTTAAAAATTCATTAATGCGCTTTTGCGACGCTGCGGCCTGTTGCATAATGGATGCGATCCATCCGATGGAAGTAACCGGCCAGGTAAGCATATTTACATAAATGACGAATTCGGCAATATTCCCAGGGGTAACCGTGCCTTTGACGACCAGCAGACCTCCGATATAAACGGTCAGACCAGTACTTGCGCCTACCAGGAGCAGCATCAAGGGATAAAAAAATGCGTTTACACCTGCCAGGGAAAGGGATTTGTCTTTGTACTGTTCGGTAGCTTTGCCAAAATATCGCACCATGGGCGCTTCCTGCACATAAGCTTTCACCACCCGGATACCCGAAAAAACCTCTTGGGCGATACTATTCAGATGGGCAAGCTGCTGCTGGATTTCCTCGCTTTTTTTATTAATCAGATTGCTTACATAATATATGGAGATGGACAACAGCGGAAGGGGCATCAGGCTGTACAGGGTAAGTTCGACGTTGACAGCCAGCATGGCATAAATCACCAGGATAAACAAGGAAGCTAGATTTACCCCGTACAACACCGCAGGCCCCAGATACATCCGAACCTTGTTTACGTCCTCCGTAATACGGGCCATCAGGTCACCGGTATTGTTGCGCTTATAAAACGCCAGATCCAGAGCCTGATAGTGGCGATAGATTTCCTGCCGCATATCGAATTCGATCAGGCGGGACATCCGGATGATGGTCTGTCGCATATAATACATAAACAGGCCCATGGCGAATGCGAGGAGGAGCACCATTACCCCGAAATAGAGCAACTGCCTCCCCAACATCGAGAAGAAGGCCGACTGTAAAGGCGTACCCTTGTACAGGCGATAAATCTGCAGGTTGTCCACCACTAAATCCAGTGCTTCCCGGATCGCTTGTGGCTGAAGGACTCGGAAATAATTCGAAACAAAGACAAACACGACTCCCAGCAGCAGCAACCTGCGGTGCTGCCAGAAATATTTATTCAAAAAAGCCAGGTGCTTCATAGGAAGCGAGCGTTACTTTTTTTTCAGCACAAAACGAAAATCGTAGTTGCGCAGCTTGGTATTTACAATAAGCAGGGAATCGTTCAGCGTTTCAATCTGGTACTCTACCTCCATTTCGCCCTGGCGCTGCAAGATCTTTTCCGGATCAGCAGAAAACGTCGCCTGTGCAGCAATGTCTGTGAGCGGCAGGTTAGTGGACATCTTTCCTTCCTTGCCAAATTCAAAAAAGAGGCCGGCAAGAGACTCTGAGGGCTGTCGGTTTCTGAACCCCTCCTGGAGTTCCCATCTCCCTAAAAGCATCTTCGCCGTAGCATCTGTATCCTTTTTACAGGATGCCCCTGAGGTTAGGAGCAATACGATCAACAGGGTTAAATGTAGCTGTTTCATGATAGGATCCCATAGTTTGTGCAAAGGTAGGAAGCATTCACTTTTTTTAAGGATTTCTTGAAAAAAATACGGACAGAAGTGGCCCCTCCAGCTACTGGTATACCATATCTTATAAGTATAGGGTTGTGTAAAAAGTATTCCGCCGCCTTCGGCGGCGAAAGATAATTTTAAATGAACGATGTTTTGCCTCATTTTGCAAAGCAAAATGAGGCAAAACATCGTTCATTTAAAATAACATTTGGCGGCATCAGCCGCCAAATGAAATGCCAGAGGCTTTTTTACACAACCCCGGAAAGACTTTTCAGACAGCCTCTCAGAGCGGTTTAACCGTAAAATGCACTTCAACGTTTTCCCAGGCTACGGCCGCTTTACCTTTATTGCTGATCGTAATGGAGAGGCGTTCGTTGAAGGATTTGGAAGCTTTGGACTTCACATCAACGCGAAGCGCATCCATCTCCTGTTTATAATTATAAGAGCCCCACTGATTAGGTTCTTTATTGAATATCAAGGTCCAGCTTTTTTCTCCGGGAATAGTAAAGAAGGCATACTTCCCTGCTGGCAGGCGTTGTCCACTGATCAGCACATCGCGGCTGAACTCCATAGTGGTAGCCTCATTTGCACCTGTGCGCCATACTTCTCCATAGGGAACGAGATCTCCCCAGATTTTCCTGCCCTTAACCGCAGGACTGCTATAGTTGACAATTACGTTGACAGAGCCCCCGATGATCACTTTGTTTTCGACCGGAGGGCTAGGACGGGTGGTCTTATCCTGAGCGTTTGCACTACCTGCAAACAACACTACCCCCAGCATGAGCAATGGTAAAAGAAATTGGGTTTTCATTATGAATGGATTTTGGTTAATGATCAGTATTTTATGTCGTACACTGAGACCAGGATGCAAATAGATACCGCCATTCCACGCAAAAGTTTAAATTATTGCCTTTTATTTTGCCGCAGCCCTTCTCAATCTGTCATTGATTGCCCTGCCAAGGTCTTTTTCGGGCAAAAGCTCTGCTGCTATCAGGTCGAGTCCAAGGCTATCGAGGTAGCGCATTGCTGCAAATAAATTCCGTGCCGCCTCCTGAAAATCAGCTTTTGGGGAAAGAGCTACCTGCCATTGGGCCGGTATGGTATCGTAGTGCCTCCGAAAACTCAACACACCAATGCGTTTTCCGGTATGTTCCAGCAGGATAGCGGCAATATCCCCAATTAAAAAAGGCGTCTGAGGTGCATAATGGCTTTTTAACATACCCGGGGCCAAGGGATTAGAACTGGAATGGGCCTGCACCTCAACGGGGCCGATTTCTGCCTCTATCGCCTCCACACTAACCCCTCCTTTGCGAAAAACCACCCCCCGACCGCCCACAAATCCGATAATCGTACTTTCCAGCCCAACTAAGCACGGCCCCCCATCAAGGATATACGGGATTTTATCCCCCAGCTGCCGCTCCACATGCTCGGCGGTTGTGGGGCTAATATAACCAAAAGGATTAGCACTCGGTGCTGCAAGCGGAAAATCCAGCGCTTCGAGCAATGCGAGTGTTAAAGGATGCTGTGGTATCCGGACTGCCACCAGGTCAGACCCCGCTGTGACGATGTCGGGAATAACCGAAGATCGGGGAAGCAAAAGAGTCAGGGGGCCGGGCATAAAACACTGCGCAAGCTGCAGCGCCAAAGGCGGAAATTCCCTTACTAATCCCTTCAGACGGTCAACTGTGGAGGTATGGACAATAAGCGGGTCAAAAGCAGGACGCTGCTTTACCGAGAATATTTGTGCTACCGCATTAACCGAAAAGGCATTGCCCGCAAGGCCATACACGGTCTCGGTAGGAATTGCGACCAACTTCCCTTCCCGAAGCAGGTCCGCCGCATAGTGTACGTCCCCACCAATCATACCTGTCGCATATTTAGCTTACGGCTTCCCAGCATCAGGAAACCCAATGCCGCCAGCGTCGCTATACCAGCGGTCAGAAACCACAATGTCCCAAATCCAAAACGATTGGCCACCTGCATACCCAGGCTGGGCGAAAGGATATGTGCCAGTGAAAAGGCCATGGAATATGCCCCCATGTACTGCCCCCTGTTAGAAGCATTGGACCGCTCCAGGGCAATTGCATTCGAAAACGGGAAGTTGAGCATTTCCCCTAATGTGATCAGGATAACCGCAAATGCCGCTACCCCCCAAACGGCAGGCAGAAAATTATAGATAAGAAAAGAAGTACCCATCAGGAAAGCCCCTGCTGCTACCAGAATATATTTCGGGAAACGCCCCTCCAAACGATACACCAGTGGCATCTCCGATAGGGCGATTATCAGGCCGTTGATCGCCAGCAGCAAACCGATTTGTCCTTCATTGAAATTACAATACTCCCGGAAAAATACTGGCAGAACGGAAAAAAATTGCATAAACGATATAGCCATCGCAACCATAAAGAACATAAACCACAGAAAGGAACGATCGCTATATGCGCCATACTTACCAGGCTCACCTGTACTTTTCTCCTCGCCCGGGAAAGGTGCTTCTTTCTTAGGCCGTAGCAAAATCCGGAAGGTCAGGGCTGCAATCAGGCAGGTGACCCCATCGGCAATAAATAACCAATCATATCCCAGCCCATGGGCCATCAATCCGCCCAGCGCAGGACCTACAGCAAAACCCAGGTTGATGGCCAGCCGTATAAGGGAGTAAGAGCGCGTCCGGCTTTCCGGATGGGCATAGGCAGCTATGGCCGCAAAATTTGCCGGGCGGAATGCTTCTGCTACCACACTGATTATCCACACCGCAAAACAAAACAGGGCAAAGGTCTTTACCTGCATCAATACTAAAAAACAGATCCCCGTCAGCACTAAAGACCAGAACTGTACCTGGTAAAAACCCTTCCTGTCGGTCAGCTGCCCGCCAAGGAAAGTGCCAATCAGGGAACCGATACCAAAACAACTCATCGCCAAACCGGCCTGTGGCTTGGAGAATCCCAATTCCTGGGTCATATAGACGGTAAGGAACGGAATGACCATCGCCCCGCTCCGGTTGATCAGGGTAATCATGCCCAGTACCCAGACATCTCGGGACAATCCGGAAAAAGAATTGAGGTAAAAAGCAAAAGCGCTCCTGAACATTTTTGACGTGCGTTGAGCGGCAAAGGTAGGATTTTACGCCATATTTATCTTGTCAAAAAAAGCCTTTGCCCTACGTTGGGATATCTGGAGACGGGTTTCCCCATCCGTTAGCAAAATGTTTAGAGATTCTCCCCGTTCCACCTCAGCAATAAAAGACCGATTTACGATACAGGAATGATGAATGCGGAAAAAGCGCTCGCCCGGCAGACGGACTTCGAAAAAACCGAGATTCCGGGAGGATGTTTCTATGTTTCCGTCCTTTAGCACAAAAATAGTATATGCCCCCTCCGATTTTATATACATCAATTCGTCCAGCGAAATTATCCGCTTGTTCCCGTGTCCAATCGTAAGACTGCCTCTGTTTAAATAAACCCGAGACAGGGCTTTGCTGACTGCCACCACAAATTCTTCCTCGTTGTAGGGCTTAAGCAGATAATATGTCGCCCCTGCATTAAGCGCTTCTACGGCATATTCGGAGTATGCCGTTGTGAAGATTACCTCAAAATTAACCGCCGGCACCTGAGACAGGATATCCATCCCCATCCCCCCTTTGATTTGATTGTCCAGAAAAAGGATCTCCACTTTACGCCTCTTCAAAAAATCAATGGCATCCCCTACGGAGGCTGTAATACCCGCCACGAAAATTTCCGGAAAGGCCTTTTTGATACGCGACAACAATAGCTCCTGACTTGACTTTTCGTCTTCTACGATTAAACACTTTACCATAAGCCAACATCTTTATACGTCGGGCTTTTTGTCCCAAACATCCTGCACCGGAAATTTCCCGTCAGGTTATGTGTGATTTAATTATCAAGCACATATGGGTACCACTTTGCCCATTTCTATCTAACTCTTCCATTTTTAGCTCCACGACAATCTTATATCGGTCATGCAACAGGGCAATTTTTCGCTTGACCATTTCCAATCCCATGGATTTTTTCTTTTTCCCGGCATAAATCGCGACCGATTGTTTAAATCCTACTCCATTATCGCGTAGGTCAACCTGAATTTTACCCTCCTCCGGTGAGGAAAAATCCAGGGTTATTTTGCCTTTTTCCTCAAGGAGATGGGCAATCCCATGGATAATCGCATTTTCGACCAATGGCTGCAGCAGCATCGTCGGAATCTTTTTATCTCTAAGTTCGTGGGGGCAGTGAATAGCGAAATCAAAATCAAATCTCGCCTGCTGGATTTCCATGAATTTCATCAGCGTTCCAATTTCCTCCTGGATAAGGACAAAATTCTTCCCGCTCTGCTCGAGGATGCGCCGGAGTAACTGCGATAAATCTATTGCAAATTTCTCTGCCTTCTCCAAATAGTTAGAGCTGATCATATTGACCAGCGTATTGAGGCTATTAAACAAAAAATGCGGATTCATCTGGGACTGGATGGCTACAAGCTGCATTTCCGTGAGCGCATTCCTCAGTTCGAGTTCGCGTTCAATTTCTTTCTTCTGCTTTCCAAACCTGCGCTCCAGGTGTGCTATCAGGATTAGGAGAGTACCTAGCAACAGGATCAAATAGAAAAAGAAGGACTCATAAAAATAGGGGGGGATATAAAATTCATAAGCAACCGATGGCGGAACAAGAGCATTGTATCCATCAACTACCCGAATGGATAGCGTGTACTTTCCAGGGCCTAAATGGGAGAATACCAGGAAGGGCTCTTTTTGCAGCTTACTCCAGTTATTACTGCCGTCCCTGTCTGTCAATTTATACTGATAATACAGGTTCTGTGTCTCCGAAAAATTCGCATCAAAAAAATCGAAACGAATAAATTTTATCTTTCTGGGAATCCGGAATGGCCGATCTACCGGCTTACCGTCCAGCAAAACCTGGCTTATTTGCAAATTATCGGTGCGTTTAAGAAATGGGCGGGAAACATATCGGACGTATCCCTGAATTCCCGGGAAATAAAAAATGCTGTCTCCTTCCGAAGCATAATTGTTATGAAACCCTCCGTTGAACTCCGGGATGAAAATCCCGGAATGTTCTCCGACATAAAAGGGGACAAGGTGGACTATTTTGCCATTTAAGTAATTGTATAGTACTTCTTCCTGAACGACCCTTATCCCATTGTTGGAACTCATTAGGAGGTAGCCGTACTTATCCCTGGCCAAGGTGAAAATATCATTGCCTAACAAGTAATTATCCATTTGCTTGAGTGAAACTAATCGGCCATTTCGATAGCAAAACAGCCCGGCACCGTAAGTTCCAATCCAGATTTCTCCATACCGCCCTTCATAGAATGCCCGTATATCCTGGGCCGAAGCTATACTCCCGGTATCAAACTGCATCTCCAGACGCCTGTCTTTATCCAGCACGAATACCCCATTTTCTCCTGCAAACCAAAGCCTTCCACGACTATCCTCATAAAATGTGGTAATTTTCTTTTTAATTTTTGTGGGAAGAAAGCGCGTTGTGTGTACCAAATTCCTGCTCCTATACACCCCCTCCTCCGTACCGGTCCAGAAATCGCCATTTCGGTCGCGAAAGAGTGCAAAACTGGGTTTTTCTGTATATTTAAATTGAAAAATCCTCTTTTGAAGACTTATGGAATATCCTCTCAGCCAGCCATCCCATCCCATAGCAGCCAGCGTATCCCCAAACAAAGAAAGCCCCGATAGGGCTGCCTTGAAGTTTTCCGGTTCAAGTTTCTCATTTTCAGGGAATGTGCGCACATTTTGATCTCCATTAACCACAATCCTTCCATTTCCTAAAGAGACCATAGCCCCAAAGGAATACTGAAACTCGAGTTCATTTTTGTATATGCTCCAGCAACGTCGGGGAATTAATTTCAATAACCCTCTGGTGGAGGTGCCCACAAAAAGACAGCCCTCATACCGGTCATAATACAGGCAGGTAAGTAAATTTGTAGGAAACACATCCTTTTCTGAGTAGTAAGACACCCCGGACGGGGATAAGATAAACATACCGCGCCGGGAAGTAAAAACGACCATATCCTCTACTACCTCTACATCGGTAAAATCGGGCTTACCATCGGCAACGACCCGTATTTCCTGCATTTCTCCACCCTGAACACGAAAAGCCCTGTTTCTGGAAACAACGTACGTGGAATTCGTTTTTGCATCCTGTACTGCATTAATCCACTTTTCGCCTTTGAATAGCTTTTTTTCTCCAGTATTCAACGCAACAAGATACCCGTTCCCATCTGCTCCAACCAGACAGGAAGTATCGTTCACCATATAAATGAAAGTAGCTGAATGTATCCCCGTTTCTAATTTCTGCCGATTATTCCGGACATATTGAAAATAATCTATTAACCCACTGGAATCTATCGTCACAAAGTAAGGTTTCCGGATATCTGCTGCCATAAAATTTCCCTGAAGGACCACCGTGTCGGCTAGCAAAGAAAATTCCCCATTTTCTTCCCATCCATAAAATGCCTTTTTGAGGGGACAATAAAAAATCCTGGTGAAAATCGTCCTGCGGAAGCTTACGTGCTCCCGGAAATTTTTGAATTCATAGCCATTGAAACGCACGATGCCGTTAGCTGTCGAAAAAACTAACTCACCGGTTATGGAATCTTTGACCATATCCCCAATCTGGTTTTGGGGAAGGCTGTATTGAATCCCATACGCAGTAATAGAGAAAGGGAAATCGGAAATATTGCTGCGCTCCTCTATTTTACCTCTTAGCTGACCAAAAAGCAATACCAGGGGCAACAGCGTCAGCACAGCAGTTGCACCTAAGGCGGGGCCGATGAACGTAGCGTATTTGTTATTATAGTAATCCATGCGGTTCTCTCGAAAGAGGCTGTCTCATAAGGCATTTTGCAGCATGCGCCGCCTAACAGGATTTTGAACAAACGTGATTTCCCTTAATTTCACTAAGTGCAATCAAGAAAAATGAAGTCTATTCAAAACATTGTTATGCCGCAGAAAGCGGCAATTTTTATGACACAGACCCTGAATGATACTGGAGTAAGCCACCTAAAATACCTCAAACCTAAAACTTGCGGATATTATTTTATTATGGATGAAAATCCGGTTATTTAAAAACCATCGCCTTACAGCAAAAAGGAACGACCATCGGGGCATCCGCGGTCAGGGTATTGCCTTCAGGGTTTGCAGAATATTAGCAAAAATTTGCTCCTGCATAAACCTCGTATCGCGTTTTTGTAGTTGAAAACCCGTGATTTGCTCATAAAGATGGATATAGCGCAAGGACACTTCCCATACAAAAGCATCGGGCATTTCGGGCATACTATCCCCTTCCCTACCCTGAAACCCTCTTTCCATGAGCCATTCCCGCACAAACTCTTTGGAGAGTTGTTGCTGCCGTTCCCCTTTGGACTGCCGGTCTTCATATCCATCGGCTATAAAATAGCGCGAACTGTCCGGGGTATGGATTTCGTCCATCAGCATAATTTCCCCGTTCAACAAACCAAACTCGTACTTGGTATCTACGAGGATAAGCCCCCGCTCAGCAGCCATTTCCGTTCCTCTTTTGAACAATGCCCGGGTTGCTTGTTCCATCTGAACATAATGCGCCTCCCCTACCAGACCTGAAGCCAGAATTGCCTCCCTGGAAATATCTTCGTCATGGCCTTCAGCCGCTTTAGTAGTTGGCGTAATGATGGGTTCAGGCAAAATATCGCTTTCCCGAAGCCCGTTGGGTAGCGGCACCCCACAAAGGCTCCTGGCACCGGAGGCGTAAGTCCGCCAGGCATGCCCGGACAAATAGCCGCGGATTACCATTTCCACTTTTATCGGAGAACAAGCAAACCCCACCGCCACATTGGGATCGGG
>CAZGOT010000049.1:2799-5428 GCA_964527495.1 uncultured Haliscomenobacter sp. | reverse complement strand
GGGGAATATTCTACCCAATTCGGAATGATATCCCGGGTTGCTTGCAGAAAGTGCAGTGCTGTCTGGTTCAGCACCTGACCTTTAAAAGGGATAGCACGGGGGAGTACGTGATCGAAAGCCGAAATGCGGTCAGTCGCCACCATAATTAATCTATCGCCCACAGTATAGACATCCCGCACTTTACCCCGATAAAAGCCTGTTTGCCCTGGAAACTGAAACTGCGTCGCATGAACGGTGTGTTGTTCGGGTATCATATCCGAAAAAATTCAGGCCTACCTGAGCAGGAATTTAAATGGTCAAATCCACAATTTCTGCTTGTGGTGCGGTGCGCATCACCGAAGCGATACCGTTTTCCATTGCAGATTTTGAGGAGTACATCTCGCTGGTTCCAATCACCTGCTTGTTTGCTGCCGAGCAGAGATTAAAATACGGACTGCCGTCAGCAGCGGTTTTTTCTTCAACATTATCCCGGGAGGTAGCATTCTTGGCAACGGATTCCGCCCCATTAATCGCATTAGCCTTGGCAGTATAGCCTTGGCTGGAGAGGATGACTTGTCCATTTGATGCTTTCAGGCGGAAGTAATATTTTCCGCTTTCGCTCTCATAAATTTCAAATTTCATAGATTCTGGTTTTTAATAGACCAAAAAATGAAGAAAGCTTTGTACCGTCATGCCCCAAATATAACCATTATTTTGGGCTTATGATCAATATAGAAAGGAATTTGTAGCAAACCAAAGGCAGTATGCCCAGGTGAATTGTTTTGCGCGGAAAAATAGGTGTTTTAAAAAATAAATATGTATTTTCGCCTCTCCCTCCTTTTTACTTGATTTCCGAGGCTGTATAAATCAAAAAACTGTTGAAAAAAAAGTGGATTGAGGAAGCACATCGGTTGCTCACCTTACCGCAGGCAGGCGCTTCCGCAATAGTACCTGAAGGATTCTCTGAGTCCTGGTTTTATGCGGTCCAAGCGCTGGGCTACGCGTATATTGATTGGAAAGCGGCCCTCGATTTTTTTGAGAAGGCCGTGCAATGGCAATGCCCCGATGGGGGTATTCCCTTACACGTAAATGGCTTCCAACAGCCTGAGGGCTTCCTGTTACAGGAACGCCCGTACTTTGCTCCTATCCTTTGGCGCCTATCCGAAACGGCCCCCGACAGCAGCCAGCGCAAGGCTGCCCTGGCCAGGTTTTTACCTAAGTTGATTTCCAATCAGATGTTTTGGTATGGCCAAAGGGACTTTCGTCAGGAGGGCCTTGTAGCAATTATCCATCCCCAGGAATCCCCTCAGCCTACTGCTGTAAACAGGGATAAATCGTTCCAGAGTGGGCTTGAACAGCCTAATATCGGGGAATATGCCCATCCGGACCACCCATCCAGACAGGTGCCACCGGACAAATTCTGCGTTCAGGATCCCTACCTCAATGCGCTGCTGGCACTATCCAATATCCTCCTGCTGCGATTGGGCAACAGCATCGGCATAGATTTACAGGAAATCCTGGAAATGCACGAGTTAACGGTATTCAGTATGAACGAAAAGCTTTGGAACGAAGAATACGGCATTTTTTCGGCCTATGATCTGGATGCAGAAGAACTGATTCTTTCCGGCGCCCTCGGCTCCTGGATGCCCTGGATTGGCGCCGTACCCGACCAGAACCGCGCCGAGGAAATGCGCGTTGCTTTTGAAGCCAATTTTCACCATCGCGATTTTTATTTATGTGCATCCAACAGCATCTTTGCCTCTGATGCCTACTCCGAAATACCCCAAAGAAAGACTATACACCTTTGGGACAACTGGCTCCTTTTTCAAGGGCTCCAGCTTTACGATTTTGCCGATCTGGCCCGTAACCTGAGGCGCGACATTATTTCGATCTGCCAAAAATACGGGTTCCAACTTCAATACCCAGCCGAAAGGCATCCTACGCAAGAACCGAATTACCATCCTGCCGATGCAACCCCTGCTGCAGCAATCCTGACTGCCTTCCTGAAGGGCAAGCCTTTTCTCCATGCTTTGACGTGAAAGGCACGCTTTTTTTCAGAAATCATGCCCTGCATTGCGCTTCCTTCCGAATCCGTGATTAACTTTGCAGCGCCTTTGCGTTTTTGCCAGGTTGCAGCATTCCGCAAGCAGGGCAAGGCTCTCCTGCGAATTTAGGCCCCCTCGGGGAGTTCCTCTTTTTCGCTATATCCCCTGCCCTATGGCTTCTCTTGTTGGCCTGTGACAACAAAACCTGAGGCAATGCATTCCTAAAGACCAAAAAAATATAAAAATGGCAGAGATTATACGCATGCCCCGGATGAGCGACACCATGGAAGAAGGCAATATCGTCGCCTGGCTCAAAAAAGAAGGTGATAAAGTAAGTTCCGGGGAAACACTGGCAGAAGTCGAAACCGATAAAGCCACTATGGAACTCGATGCCTTTACCGACGGCGTTCTCCTGCATATCGCCGTCAAGGAAGGCACCGTACCAATTGACGGCGTTATCGCCGTAATCGGCCAACCAGGGGAAGACTGGCAGGCTGCCCTCAGTGGCGCCGGACAAATTGCCAAAGCCCCCGAACAGCCGGCTGCTGCTGCTCCACAAACCACTCCTGTACAGGCCAATGAGCCCAATCCCTCGCTTTCTGCTG
>CAZGOT010000049.1:0-2789 GCA_964527495.1 uncultured Haliscomenobacter sp. | reverse complement strand
GCTGATCAACGTATCAAAGCATCCCCATTGGCTCGCAGTATCGCCAAAGAAAAAGGCATTGATTTGCTCAACCTTAAAGGCAGTGGGGACGCAGGACGTATCGTAAAAAGGGATGTCGAAGCTATACTCCCTTCAACTCCTTCCGCTCCTGTTGAACCTACGGCACCTGTCATGCCAGAACCCTCCCCCGCTCCCACATTCCAGCCAACCTCCCATTCCACCGCATTCGAAGATGTACCTCTCAGCCAAATGCGCAAAGTCATCGCCCGTAGGCTGAGCGAAAGCAAATTTGCAGCGCCACACTTCTACCTGACTGTGGAAATCAATATGGATCAGGCTATACAATTGCGGCAGCGCCTCAATGAGGTAGCTCCTGTAAAAATATCGTTCAACGACCTGGTAATCAAAGCAGCAGCTATCGCACTACGCCAGCATCCCGCTATCAATGCCTCCTGGTTGGGCGATAAAATCCGCTACAACAAAGAAGTACATATCGGCGTTGCAGTCGCTATTGACGAAGGCCTGCTCGTGCCCGTTGTCCGCCATGCAGATATCAAAACCCTCTCCCAAATCAATACCGAAGTGAAAGTGCAGGCTACCAAAGCCAAAGACCGTAAACTACAACCGGAGGAAATGCAGGGTAATACCTTCACCATCTCCAACCTGGGTATGTTCGGTATAGAAGAATTTACGGCGATTATTAACCCTCCGGATGCCTGTATCCTCGCAGTAGGGGGTATCCTCCAAAAACCAGTGGTGAAAGACGGGGAAATCGTCGTCGGTAATGTAATGAAAGTCACCCTCTCCTGCGACCATCGCGTCGTGGATGGTGCCAAAGGCGCACAGTTCCTCCAGACCTTCCGGAATATTCTCGAAGACCCCATCCGAATGTTAGTCTAAAAAATAATTATTGGCGGCACAAGCCGCCAATAATTATTTTGAAGGAGTTGTAAAAAGGCCGGAGGCCGTCCTTTGGCAGCTTACGCCGCCAAATAATGTTTTGAACGAACACTGTTTTTATTGATTTTGCTTCGCAAAATCAATAAAAACAGTGTTCGTTCAAAATTTTCTTTCGCCGCCGGAGGCGGCGGAATACTTTTGGGATAGCCCCATACACGCCCATGCTATTGAGACAGCGTCTTCTATTCCTTCACCCACGCGCAATTAACAAAACATGGAAAGCAAAAAAACCCTGGTCCTGGGTGCCTCAACCAATCCAGAAAGAATATCGGGAGAGGCAGTGCTGCGGCTCCTGCGTGCAGGGCACGAAGTAGTAGCCATCGGCATCAGGGAAGGGGAAATACAAGGGACGCTTGTTGTGACTGGCACCCCGGAAGTGAAAGATGTGCACACGGTAACTTTGTACCTAAATCCAGACCGGCAGAAAGCATATTATACCTATATCCTGGGGCTGCATCCCAAGCGGATTATATTTAACCCGGGTACCGAAAATCATGAACTGGCACGGCTGGCGAAAGAAGCGGGTATTGAAACGGAGTTCGCCTGTACCCTGGTCATGCTGTCGCTACAAGCTTATTAGATATATCGGAATACGCCCCTAAGCGCCCGTCCACTGTTTGTGATCAGGCCTTGACTTCCGGCATTTTACAGGCCTCGTCTGCTTTGCGGCCACAAACCGAGCATTCCCCGAATTGATCCTTCAGCATGGGGTTATTGGTCGCACAGCTCCCACGGAATTCCTTACCCGTGAAAAGATACCGGATGTTGATCAGGAGAAAAGAGCCTCCTACCACGGCAAAAATGATGCCGATTGTGCTTAAAATTTCCATATCTTACCGTGTCGTTTGTGTCTTGTAAAGGGGCTAAACCCTTGTTGCAGGCTACCCCGGCGATTATTACATTAAGTCTGTGTATACATAACCATTTCCCCTCCCTTTTAGTTGCCCGCTGGAAAGGGAATCCGCCTTCAAAGATAGTATTTCATGAAGAAACCAATCGAAATAAAATTGGAAGCATTTGGCCGCCTGCTCCATATTATGGATGAGCTGCGCGAAAAATGCCCCTGGGACCGTAAGCAAACCTTCCAGAGCCTGCGCAACCTCACCATAGAAGAGACCTATGAGCTCGCCGATGCCATTCTTGAAGAAGACCTGGAGGGGATACGGGAGGAAATTGGCGACCTCCTCCTGCACATGGTTTTCTATGCCCGGATTGCAGAGGAGCAGCAGGCTTTTGATATCGCCGATGCCCTGAATGCCATCTGTGACAAGCTGATTAAGCGACATCCACATATTTATGGCGATGTGCAGGTGAACGGCGAAGAAGATGTAAAGAAAAACTGGGAACAGCTCAAGCTCCAGGAAGGCAAACGCTCTGTGCTCGCCGGCGTGCCCCGCTCCCTCCCGGCCATGGTCAAAGCCTACCGAATGCAGGATAAAACCAGGCAGGTCGGCTTTGAATGGGAAAATGCCGAACAGGTATGGGATAAAGTCGAGGAAGAAATCCGCGAATTCCGGGAATGTGAACATACAGGCGCAGATCCTGCAAAGCGGGAGGAAGAATTTGGCGATATCCTGTTTTCCCTGATCAACTACGCCCGTTTTCAGGGTATTGACCCGGAAACTGCCCTAGAGCGGGTAAACCAAAAATTCAAGCGCCGTTTCGAATACATCGAAGCAAAAGCCCCTAAACCACTTGTCGAAATGACGCTCCAGGAAATGGATATCCTCTGGGAAGCAGCAAAAACACTGGAAAAAAAATAATGCCGTTATGCATAAAAGAAATATCGCTTTCCTGGGCCTGGCGCTATGGGCCTTTCAACTTGCCGG
>CAZGOT010000048.1:0-16052 GCA_964527495.1 uncultured Haliscomenobacter sp. | reverse complement strand
CAGTCACTCCAAGCTGATATCCCAGGCCCTGCAGGTCGCAATCCCCGCTTTTTTCGCAGGCCGGACAAAAATGGTTCCCTTCCGCGAACATCATTTCCACCATAGCCTTGCGTACATCATTCAGGTCCGCATGGTCGAAACGGATGTGCATCCCTTCCTTCACTTGGAGGGTACATGCGGCGGTAGGCCGGTCGTCCTGGAGGACCATACACACCCGGCAGGTGCCCAGCGGAGGGTCAATGTGCTCATAGTAGCAAAGCGAAGGGATTTTAATACCGTTGGCTTCTGCCGCCTTTACGAGGTTCTGCCCTTCCGGGGCTGTGCATTTTTTTCCGTCTATAGTAAAAGTTACAACAGGTCTTTCCATAAATTAGGTTTTTGAAGGCGTTTTACCGAAAGGCGGTTAATGTTGTTCCACTGCTTCGCGGTAGTCGCCGAGGGCCTGGTCCAGGTCAAATCCTTTTTCCCGACCTTTGCTGTGTACCATATTTTGAAAGTATGCCGGAAATTTTTCGATAGCCTGCAGGAGTGCACCTGCAGATGTTTTTCCAAGCCCACATCGGGAAGAAACCGCCATAAGCTTTCCCCACTGCCGGATTTCTTCCAGATCAGAGGGCCTGCCCAATCCTCTTGCAAGCTGGTCGAGTTTGCGTGAAAGGATAAAGTTTCCCGCCCGACAAGGCGTACAGACCCCACAGGATTCCTCTTTGAAAAACTCGGTAAAATTGGCAAGTATCCTGAGCAGATCCCGTTTTTTGTTAAAAATCATCACTGAGCCACCGCAGCGGAGATCTTCTAAACAAAATCTGCGGTACTTTTCCTGTACGGAAATCCCCATACCCGAGGGTCCGCTGATCTGCAGGTAGGCCGGGTCTTCCGCACCAGATAGTTCGAGGAGTTCCGCAGCGCTCATGCCCCATTCTATTTCGTAAATCCCTGGATAGCGACAGTCGCCCGCAACACTCAGCAGGCGGGTGCCTGCAGTGGCAGGTGTGCCAAGGGTACGGTAAAAGGATGCGCCAAGTTCGATAATCCGGGTTATGGATGAGAGGGTTTCGACATTGTTCACGACAGTCGGACGGCCTAAATATCCGCGTTCTACCGGATAATATACTTTGGTCGTGGGTTCTCCCCGTTTGCCCATTAGCGACTCGAGCAGGGCGGTCTCTTCTCCGCAGACGTAGGCACCTGCCCCGATCTGAATACGGATATCGAAACTAAAAGGCAATTTTGCCGGTATATCCTTTCCTAACCATCCCATAGTCCGGTAGCGCGTAAGGGTTGTTTCCAGGTGATTCCGCAGGTAGCGGTACTCCGCACGCAGATATATAATACCCTCTCTGGCCCCAATCGCATAAGCCCCAAGAATCATCCCTTCAATGAGCAGTTCGGGCATTTGCATCAGGAGTGCTCTGTCTTTAAAGGTGCCGGGTTCGCCTTCATCGGCGTTGCAGACGAGGTATTTGATATCCCCGGGTTGTTGGCGGCACAAGGCCCATTTCTGCCCTACAGGAAAAAAGGCTCCTCCCATTCCCCTCAATTGGGAAGCCTGCACTTCTGCTAAGACTTCCTCCGGCGAAAGCAACGCCATTTTGCCCAGGGATTTTCCCGGCACTAATTCGCGAAAGAGTACGGTTCTCTCTCTGGCCGGCGTGTAGCGCAGAATGCTGTCTGCCCCGTCAGCAAGCTGTTCGACCGGGGTGCCGGTACGAATTGCGGTGATGATCTGCTGAACTTTTTCGGGGGTAAGGCGGGTAAAAGGCTGAAAATTTATCAAAGCAGCAGGCTCCTGATCGCTCAATCCGATACAGGAAGTAGCGTAGAGCCCGAATTGTCCTGTTCTGTCCACACCATTCCAAGGAGCACCCGTAGCAGTTTCAAAGGCTTTACGCACATCCTCCATTCCAGCTATTTCGCTTGATATGCTGGTATTAAGATAAATAGTGTGCTTGCCAGCATAGCGGCGGTGGAAAAAATGATAAAACGAACACACTCCCTCAACGTCAATAGCCGACAGGTCGAGCTTGTTGGCGATTTCATGGATATCCTGGTCGGTAATATACCCTTGGGCATCCTGTGCTTCCCATAATAGGTCGAGGAGCGGCGAGTGGTCAGAAAAATCTAACATAAAAAAGGTTTAGGTGGCGACGACGATGATGTTTTTCCTACAAATTAAGCCTTTTTTTGAGTTTTTGCAATAGGGAATTTAAGGTTGTGTAAAAAGCCCCCGGCTTTTCATTTGGCGGCGTCAGCCGCCAAATGTTATTTTAAACAAACGACGTTTTACCTCATTTTGCTTTGCAAAATGAGGTAAAACGTCGTTTGTTTAAAATTTTCTTTCGCCGCCGTAGGCGGCGGAATACTTTTTACACAACCTCATATTATGATAACCCTACTTTTTTAACAGTACAAGGAAATACTTGTCCCTACTCCCTGGGCCCTGGAGGGCAGTGGGTACGGAGGAAGTGGGTGACAAGTTTGGACAAATGGGCAGAGGTCCCCGGGCCTTCGGAAATTCCGTGGGTGCGGTTGGGGTAAGGCATCACGGTGAATAATTTGCCATGCCGGATCAGTTCGTTGACCAGCATTTCGGTATTTTGATAGTGCACATTATCGTCGCCAGTGCCGTGGATTAGGAGGAGGTTGCCCTTTAGGTTTTGAGCATGGGTTATTGCGGCACCAGCGTCATAATCGCGGGCATTTTCCTGGGGTAGGCCCATATATCGTTCTGTGTAAATGTTGTCATAGAGCCTTGAGCTGGTAACCGGGGCGATAGAGATTCCTGTTTTGTAAATATCCGGGTACTGAAACAACAGGTTGAGCGTGCTGGATCCGCCGCCGCTCCAGCCCCAAACAGCTACGCGGGAGGTATCAATAAAATCCCATTCCAGGATTTTCCTGGCTGCCATAGCCTGATCCCGGATGTTCAACTGCCCGATATTCCGATAGATGGATTTTCGCCATTCCCGGCCTTTGGGTGCAGGGGTGCCACGGTTATCAATGGAAATATGGATATAGCCATCGGCGGCCATATTGCCATTGTAGAGGAAGCCATTTGCCGCACCAAACCGGTCATTGACGGTGGTGGAGGCGGGTTCGCCATAGACGTAAAAGACGACCGGGTATTTTTTAGTTGGGTCAAAAGGGCGGGGCTTGATCATCCAGGCATCCATTTCAATGCCTTCATCGGTTTTGACTTTGAAAAAGGAAATATTGCTGTTTTCTTTAGCCTTTGGATCCATTTTCGAACCAATAGGGGATGCCCCGTTGAGAGGCTGATGCTGAGGTAGGTCAACCCATTCACGCTGGGTGGCGGTGAAATAGTTGGAAAAGCTATGTCGGGCAAACTTTCCCGAGGGTGCAATTTGATAGGCGTGGGAGCCCTCTTCGTTGGCAGGGGAGAGGCGTTGTGGTTTTCCGTTTCCGTCGAGGGCGGAGCGGTACAGGTATTTTTGGGTAGGGTTGTCGGGAGAGGCATAGAAATATATCCAGCCACCTGGCTCGTCAATAAGAAGGGTTTCCATGACATCCATTGGCCAGGGGGTCAGGGCAGTGGATTTGCCGTCGAGACCCACGCGGTACAGATGGCGCCAGCCGTCTTTTTCGCTGGTCCAGATAAAGGCTTTCCCTTTCTCTACCCAGTCCCAGCCCTCCACTTTTCTGCTCCATTCATTGATGTGGCTTACCCAGTTGGGGTCGGATTCGGAGAAAATCAGCTTACAGGAGCCATTTTCGGCATTACAAAGCCAGATTTGGCTATAATTTTGCTTTCTGTTCAGTTGCTGGATGATCAGGTTTTTCCCGTCGGGCGTCCACTCCATCCTGGGCAGATAATTCTCCCTGGGATCGCCTTCTATATCCATCCAAACAGTCTGACCGGTTTTGACATTGGCCACCCCAATTTTTGCCGGGGAAGGCGGGTCACCTGCTTTGGGATACTCAACAGGGATTATCCGGCTGTATACCGAATCAGTGGTATTGAGCATATAGTAATCGCGAATGGCATTGGCATCTATTTGCCAGTAGGCGATGTGTTTGCTATCTGGGGACCAGCGGAAGCCATCGCGTACAGAAAATTCTTCCTCGTATACCCAGTCGAAGGTGCCGTTGATGAGCTTGGGGGTGCCGTTGTCAGTAGTAATTTTCCGTATTTGGCCGTCAACAGGGTTCTCGACATAGATATTCCGCTCGCTGACATAGGCCGTGAGCTTGCCATCAGGGGAAAACTTGGCGAACATGAGTGACGCCCCTGGCCTTCCTTGTCCGAGTTGCCGTAACTTTCGGGCTTCCACATCGAGAAACCAGTAGTCGCCACGGGTATTATACCGCCATACCCGCTTGCTGTTATTGAAGAGGAGGACTTTTTTTTCATCTTCACTGAACTGAAAGTCTTCTGCTTCGATAGGCATCGTGCTTCTTTCCGGTACGAATAAATCGGAATTGACAATGATTTCCTGGGTTAGTGCAGGCAGAGAATACCGGACTATGCGTGCCCCTTCCAGGGCATAATAGCTACTGCCCTCTTTGGACCAGTGGATGTTCTGCGCAGAAAGGAAGCCAGGTGCGAACAAAGAAAACACACCAAGCAACAAACAGCATATTTTTTGATGTATTGGCATATGTATGGATTTAATAGATAAGTTGCGGCGATTTTTTGTACAGATAAACCGGTCTGCCCCGTTCGTTTTGAATGGTTGCGCTATGCACATAATCCTTTAGCAGAATGCGGTTAAATAAGGGGTCAGGGATGGAATCCTGTACCACTACATACGCAGGCTTTTGGCGGAATATTCTGTGTATTTCTTCCTCGGTCCGAATATTTAAAGCTCTTCGATGCTCCTCTGACCACAACAGGCTACGGTGCACATAGGGTGTTGGACTCTGGGACCGGAGTAAAAAATACAGGATATGATGGTAATTTCCCCCATACAGGAGATCTCCTGGTGCCATTTTTTCCTGCAGGGTTTTAGCTACTAACTTTGGGGTGTCCAGACGGTCAATATAGTCTTTTTTCTGGAAAAAAAAGTGTAGAAAGAGGAATATGCCCAACAATGGAAGTGCAAGTCTGCGACGAAAAAGCGGCCTCAAAAAGCGTGGCGCCTCCTTCTGGCTTCTGCTGAAAAATTCTCCGGCCACAAAACTGAATGGCAAAAAGAATTGAATATAATAATGGCCAAAAAATTTTCCAGGTAAAAGGACGGGGATCAGGACCAGCAGACTCCACAGTGTCCCTAATTGCCGGACAGCCGAAGGGGTTTGGGTGTATCCCAGGGTGAGATAATACAGAAGTGCTATGGGAAAAAAACGGAGGTTGAGATCGGCAAAGCTTTTAAGATGATCCACCAACTCCGCCTCTACGGGATAATTTTTACTTACCTGGAAGGTGTAGAATAGAAATGTATCCAATGCGCCCCAATGGGCATAACAGGCCATAACCCCCACAAATGGTAGGGCAGCCCCTATAACCATTGCAACAAGCCCTTTAATCCGAACAGGAAAGCGTGCTCCGGGACTGCCCAGCAGGAATAAACCCAGTGCAAGCGCATCGAATAAGACCACATATTTGATAATGAAACCCAGACCTAAAGCGATCCCTGCAATAAACCAGCCCAGGGGGTTGCGGTACCGGAATGCCAACCAGAAGGCCAGCACAGTAAAAAAAGTAAAAAACGTTTCCGTATTTGGGCTAATCCCATAGAAGGTAAACAGGGAGTTCAGCACCAGAAAAAGGGTGCCTGCACCAAAGGCAGCCCTGGGCGAACTGCCCATTTCCAACTTGACACGCGCAAGAAAAAAAGCTGTCAGGGATAGCCAGAGCGCAGCTATGAGCCGCATGGCGAATACAGAATGCCCCAATATGGCCTGAAAGCCCGCATAAAGCCAGAAAATACCTACCGGTTTGACATCTACCACGTCTATCCAGTATTTGGCACCGGATAAAACGGCATCTCCTATGACGATATAGGTGGACTCATCGTGGTCTATGACACTACGGAAAAAAGTGAGGAAACGCAATCCGATTGAAATAGCAATGAAGCTGGCAAGTTGTTTGAACATTGGGTACTATTGAGTACATAACCAATTAAGAAAATCCGGCATAACGGCCCCCCACGTTTCCTGGTTATGCTTCCCTCCCGCAACTTCGCAGTAGGTTATGTCCAATCCGCGCCGATATCCCTTTCGCTCAAGTTCGTGAATGAGGTCGAGCGTATCATCAATAGCATCAATAATGCCGTTTTGATTGCGGTCGCTGTGCTCATCTTCTGTGCCGGCCTGAAACCAGAATCGCAGCCCTGCACGAAAATGCCCTCTGCGGATTTCCGCATGCATAATGCGGTCGGTGGAATCGTTGTAGCCTTTACCCAGATCCCGGCTTCTCCACCAAAGTGCCCCGGAAAAAACACCCACTTTAGAGAAATACTGCGGGTAATGCCAAAGGATGTCGAGCGCCGAAAGTCCGCCGAGAGAAAAACCCGCAACGAACTGATGTGCTGGCTCTTTGAGTAGGCGGTAATGGGCAAGGAGAAAAGGACGCAACTCTTCGGTTAAAAACCGGGCGTGCAGCAAGGCTTTGGATCCACGACCAGCAAAATCTGCCTGGGATGCAACGCCGTATTCTTGTTTGCGGTCGTGCCCCGCGTGGATGCCAACTACTACAATTGGAGGAATCTCCTGGTGCTGAAACATTCGGTTGAGGGTTTTTTCCAAATGTAATGCATTGATATCCTGTCCGTCATGGAGAAACAGAATGGGGTAATTTTCGTTGCTCTTGTAATATCCAGGAGGCAATAGCAGTGTTACCCTTACCTGTCGCTGTAAATACCGGGAAGGCCTGCTCGTCTCTATCCTCGTCAATAATTCCACTTTAATACGGATTGGTATTTTATCAAATCCTGCCTTTTGAAGGGAAATGTCGCCCTTGAACGTAAATATTGTTAAAAGTGTTAATTTTGTGTAGCAATTCAGCAAAAAAAGACCAAAAGGATTTTTCAGGTAAAAAAACACACACCTTGCACGAGACTTATCATAGAATGCACTCCCAGGTGATGGGCCGCGAGATCGAGTACCTGGTGTTTGGAAACTGGGGTTACCCCATCGTTGTCTTTCCTACGTCCATGGGCAGATACTTTGAAAACAAAGATTTCAAGCTAGTGGAATCTGCCCGCTGGTTTGTGGAAAGCGGCAAAATCAAAATCTTTTGTATTGATAGTATAGACAAAGAAAGCTGGTATGCGAAGTCCCTGCACCCTTCGCACCGGGTGTATAACCATACCCTTTACGACCGGATGCTCCATGAGGAATTTATCCCGCGGGTAAAGTCGGAATGTAATGTGGAAAAGGTTGGCGTAGCTGGTTGTAGTTTTGGGGGATACCAGGCGCTCAATTTTGCATTCCGCCATCCGGAACAGGTCGCTTATCTATTCAGCATGGGGGGCGCTTTTGATGTAAAAGCCCATCTTGGTGGATACCACGATGAAAATGTGTACTTCAACTGTCCACCGGATTTCATGCCCGATGCACACAATGACCATTTCTATCAGATGAAAATTGTGTTGGGTACTTCCGAGCATGATTTTTGCAAAGGCGAAAACGAACGGATGTCCGGGATCCTGCATCAAAAAGGGATTCAGCACTGGCTGGATGTTCGCCCCGGGGCAACCCACGACTGGCCGGTGTGGCGGGAGATGTTTCCGGACTACCTCTCCCAAATCGGATAGCGCCCTGACGAGAGGGGCGGCAAAAAGGCTTACAATTTTTATTAGCTTGTAAAACGCTAATATGCTTATTTCATATCAAATCCAGACAGCATGAAAAAAATAGGTATCCTTTTCGGACAGGAGAATACTTTTCCCTGGGCATTCATCGAGCGGGTAAATGAGAAAGAAGGAAAAGATATCGTGGCCGAACCGGTTTCCATTGATAAAGTGGTACAGGGGGCAGCAACGGAATATGCCGTTATCATTGACCGGATTTCGCAGGATGTCCCTTTTTACCGCGCATATTTGAAAAATGCAGCGCTCTGTGGAACGGCAGTCATCAATAACCCTTTCTGGTGGAGTGCGGATGAAAAGTTTTTCAATAACTGTCTCGCTGAACATATTGGGGTTCCGGTACCTAAAACCGTACTCCTGCCTTCGAGCGAGCGCCCTGCCGATACCAGCGAAAATTCTTTCCGGAACCTAAAGATGCCCCTCGACTGGGAAGGGATGTTTTCTTATATCGGGGGCTTTCCTTCCTACATGAAACCCCATGCCGGAGGGGGATGGAAAAGCGTGTACAAGGTCAACGACGCGGACGATTTGTGGAAAAAACATGCGGAAACCGAGGAACTTGTGATGCTCTTTCAGGAAGAGATCATTTTTGACGATTATTTCCGCTGTTATTGTATCGGTCTTGAAGACGTTCGGATAATGCCTTATGAGCCGCGAAATCCGCACCACCTGCGCTATGCCACAGAGGTCAAAACTTCAGGGCCTGCCGGTGAAAAGCTTCTGGCTACAGTACACGATTATGTGCTCAGGCTGAATAAAGCCCTGGGGTACGATTTCAATACTGTCGAATTTGCGGTGCGCGATGGTATTCCCTATGCGATCGACTTCTGCAACCCCGCCCCGGATGCAGATGTACATTCTGTGGGACAGGCAAACTTCGACTGGGTGGTGGAAGCAGCTGCCAATATGGCGATCCGGAAGGCAAAAGCCCATCAGGAGGGTCACATGCATCTCACCTGGGGTACTTTTGTGCAGGATGCCGTAAAGGGTATGGGGGCAGTAGCTGCGCCGGCACCAAAAGCACCAAGAAAAAAGAAATCGTAAAAGCCCGGGCATAAAAATGTTGTACAAAAGGATTTTTCAAAAATTTAATTTGAAAAAAACCTTTGATGACATATTAATTTTGATTAAATTCCGCCTTCAGACTGCTTTTTCTTTACCTAAAAGAAAGTCCCAGCGATGGATTACTCAATTTTCACTCTCGGGATTGAAGAGGAATTTCAGACAATAGACCCGGTGACCCGCGAGCTACGCTCCCACATGTCCCGTATTGTGGAAGATGGGCAGGCTAAGTTGCAGGAGCAGGTAAAAGCAGAAATGCACCAGGCTGTAGTGGAAGTGGGTACGATTATCTGTAAAAATATCCAGGAGGCGCGGGAGGACGTTGTAAAACTCCGGCGTTATGTGTTCGAACTGGCCGATAAGGTGGGCTTGAAGATTGTTTCGGCAGGGACACATCCTTTTTCCGATTGGAAGCAACAACCGATTACCCCGAATCCGCGCTACGACCAGATTATTGAAGAATTGCAGGAAGCTGCACGCTCCAATCTCATTTTTGGCCTGCACGTCCATGTAGGGATTCCGAGCAGGGAAGTCGGCATACAAATCATGAATACGGCAAGATACTTCCTGCCGCATGTATTTGCCCTTTCTACCAATTCCCCTTTCTGGGAAGCCAGAAATACCGGGTATAAATCCTTCAGGACAAAGGTTTTCGATAAATTCCCGCGTACGGGCATTCCTGAATTCTTCAGCAGCGCAGGAGAATACGACAACTTCATCAACCTGCTCATCAAGACCAACTGCATGGATAATGCAAAAAAAATTTGGTGGGACCTTCGGCTGCACCCTTTTTTCAATACCGTTGAATTCCGCATCTTCGATGCTCAGCTCCGGGTGGACGAGACGATTGCCCTGGCGGCAGTTTCCCAGGCTATCGTGGCCAAGCTATACAAGTTGATGGAGAAAAACCTCAATTTCCGCCCTTATCGTCGCCCGCTTATCAGCGAAAACAAGTGGCGGGCAGCCCGATATGGTATTGACGCCAAGCTGATTGATTTCGGGAAACAGGAAGAGGTTCCTTTCGGATACCTGCTCAATGAACTGATTGATTTTGTGGATGATGTATTGGATCCTCTCGGTAGCCGGGAAGATGTGGAGAGATTACTTAAAATTGCGAAAGAAGGCACCGGTGCCGATCGCCAGTTGGCGGTTTATCGGGAAACGGGTAGCCTTCAGGCTGTAGTGGACTACATGGTTGCTGAAACATATTCAGGGGTTTATTAGTTATGCTCCCATGGATTTGTGTGCTAGTTTTTAATGTATCGTTGTTTTTGTGATGAAAGCAGACCTGAAGATTGCGATCCTTGACATGTATGACAATTATCCCAACGAAGGGATGCGCTGTATCCGGCAACTGGTCGGCGATTTTCTTCAGGAGGGTGCTTTGCCGGGCTCTTTGGAGGTATTCAATGTCCGGGGAAATAATGAAGTGCCCGGTCTGGAGTATGATGTATATATTTCTAGCGGAGGGCCAGGGAGCCCACTTCCTGGCGATTCGGTTTGGGAAAAGCGCTTTTTAGACCTTATTGATGCTATCTTCACCCATAACCGGTATAACGAACGCAAGAAATACCTCTTTCTGATCTGTCACTCTTTTCAGATGGTTGTACAACATCTTGGTTTGGCAGAGGTCAATAAGCGCAAGTCCACTTCGTTTGGGGTCATGCCCGTACACCGGACCCAGCATGGGTTCCGGGAAGCGTTTTTCCGGGGCCTTCCCGAGCCCTTCTATGTAGTGGACTCGAGAGACTATCAGGTGATTGCACCTAACTATAAAAAAATTAAAGCCTTTGGTGCCCGGCTCCTGGCCCTGGAAAAAATCCGTCCGCATATCCCTCTCGAACGTGCGGTTATGGCTATCCGTTTCTCCCGGGAAGTATTCGGGACGCAGTTCCATCCGGAAGCAGACTCTGAAGGTATGTTGCACTATTTTCTGACCGAAGAGAAAAAGCAGATTGTCATCCATAACCATGGAGAAGAGAAGTACTACGAAATGATTGAGCGACTGGATGATCCAGACAAAATCTTGCTTACAGTTTCGGTAATCCTCCCTAAATTCCTGGAAAATGCGGCTTCCAACCTACTGGAACCCGAGCCTGCATATTGAGCTTTCCAGGAAAATCCTTAAAAATCCTATGTTATGATCCAGGAAATTCGCCAGGCCTACAACCAACAATTTAATCCGGTTAAATACCAGGCTTTTCTCCGGCAATTTGAACTGGATTTTCCGGGTCAACTGGACTTTAGGGTTGCTGAAACCCCCATTTTTGTGCCTAAACACCTCAAGGAACAACTTATTATGGCTGGCGAGCAGATTATCGCCCACCTACTCGACCCGCATTTTAAAGAAAAAACCCGGCGTGCTATCCCTCCGGGTCAGGAAGCTCCCAGGGAAGACGAACACCCTTCCCTGCTGATCTTTGATTATGCTATCTGCCGCGATGCCCAGGGCAGGTTGGTGCCCCGGCTGATCGAACTACAGGGCTTTGCTTCCCTTTTTGGCTATCGGGGCTATCTCGAACAGCTCTATCGCCGTTTTTTTTATCACCCGGAAGGATTTTCTGCTTTTTTGGGGGATGTAGATCAAACAAATTACTTCAAACGGTTCAAGGATTTTTTGTGTGCAGGCACACCACCAGAACAAGTGGTGCTGATGGAAATTTTTCCTGAAAAACAAAAGACCCGGATTGATTTTGCTGCAACCGAACACTTCACGGGTATCCCGACCCTTTGTCTTACCCAGGTTAAAAAATCAGGCCGCACACTGTATTATGTAAAAGGGGGTAAAAAAATAGAAATCCGCCGCATCTATAACCGCGTGATATTTGACGAATTGGATACCATGCCCGACCTGAAGACCGATTTCAAGTTGACTGATGAGGTCGAGGTAGAATGGATCGCGCATCCGAACTGGTTCTTCCGGATCAGTAAATTTACACTGCCGCTTTTGCAAAGCGAATTTGTGCCCAGGAGTTATTACCTCCATGAACTTGACCAATACCCGGACGATTTAGAAAATTATGTTCTGAAACCCTTGTTTTCCTTCGCAGGCCAGGGAGTGCGCATACATGTCACTCCGGAAGAACTGGATGCTATTCCCAATAAGCAAAATTTCCTGCTCCAGGAAAAAGTAGATTATGCTCCTGTAGTGGAGTCTCCAACTGGCGGCGTAAAGGCGGAGTTGCGGATGATGTATATCTGGCCCTCTGGGCAGCCCCGGCCAGAACTGTTCATGAACCTCGCGCGCATG
Source organism: uncultured Haliscomenobacter sp. (assembly GCA_964527495.1). Lineage (GTDB taxonomy): Bacteria > Bacteroidota > Bacteroidia > Chitinophagales > Saprospiraceae > JADJPL01. The sequence continues at coordinate 3,968 of CAZGOT010000048.1, read as the reverse complement.
AGCCGGGGGGAAATGGTAGGGGTGCGCTACAATGCAAATTTTGACTGGGTAGGAGGTACAATTGCCTATTTTGAAAAATAAGGAGCCTGGCTACACCACCTCTGATTCATTTTTTCCCGCCTTTTCCTATTTTTGCAGGCTAAACAAGCCCCGCAATTCACCTAGCGATGTACAGAGAATTCAAAACACTTGACCTGCCTGAGATAGACCGGGAAATCCTTCAATTTTGGGAGTCCAGGAAAATTTTTGAACAAAGTATCACCGGGCGTGCAGGTGCCCCTACTTTCGTTTTCTACGAAGGCCCCCCTTCAGCAAATGGTATGCCGGGTATCCACCACGTCATGGCCCGCACCATCAAGGATATTTTCTGCCGCTACCATACTATGAAAGGCTGCCAGGTACAACGCAAAGGAGGCTGGGATACCCATGGCCTGCCTATCGAATTGAGTGTGGAAAAAGAACTCGGCATTACCCGTGAGGATATCGGTAAAACCATCTCTGTGGCAGAATATAATCGTCAGTGCCGCAAGACAGTGATGCAGTACAAAGACCGCTGGGACGAAATTACCCGAATCATGGGCTATTGGGTGGACCTGGATAATCCCTATATCACCTACACCAATGACTATATCGAAACCTGCTGGTGGCTGCTCCGGCAATTATATGACAAAAATCTATTATATAAAGGATACACCATTCAACCCTTTTCCCCGGCAGCAGGTACAGGGCTGAGTTCTCACGAACTCAATCAGCCAGGCGCGTACCAGGATATTTCTGATACTACTGCCGTGGCCCAATTTCGCCTGAAAGGACCAGAGCCGGTCTATATCCTCGCCTGGACGACAACACCCTGGACCCTCCCTTCCAATACCGCCCTTGCGGTAGGGCGCGATATCGTATATGTCAAAGTCCGGACTTTCAACCGGTATACCCAGGAGCCCGTCACGGTCATCCTTGCCAAAGACCGCTTACCTGCATATTTCAGTGTATGTCAGCCTGACTTGCAGCCGGAGGAGGTAAAACCAGGCAATAAGCCTATCCCCTATATCGAAATTGCCGGGGAAATGACAGGGGCAGAGCTTGAAGGACTGGAATATGAGCAACTTATGCCTTATGTCCAGCCAGATGGACCGGCATTCAAGGTACTCATAGGGGATTTTGTCTCTACTGAAGATGGTACGGGTATTGTACACATTGCCCCAACCTTTGGTGCTGATGACTTCCGGGTGGCCAGGCAGTATGGTATTGCGGCTATTTTGGTGAAAGATGAAAACGGCAATCCGATGCCACTGGTGGATCGTCAGGGGCGATTTGTAGAAGAGGTTACCGATTTTGCGGGGCGATTTGTAAAAGACTATGGGCAGGAGGAAGAACGCCCTGTGGATGTGGACATCGTTATCAAGCTAAAAGAAGAAAATAAGCTCTTCCTTTCGGAAAAATATCTCCACCCTTATCCGCATTGCTGGCGTACTGGTCGGCCAGTCCTTTACTATCCGCTCGACAGCTGGTTTGTGCGGGCTTCTTCGCTGAAGGAGCGTATGTTCGAACTCAACAAAAACATTAACTGGAAGCCTGCGGCCACAGGGGAGGGGCGTTTTGGGAAGTGGTTGGAAAACCTTCAGGACTGGAATCTTTCCCGTTCCAGGTTTTGGGGGGTACCGCTGCCAATCTGGCGCACTAAAGATACCCGTGAGGAAAAGTGCATTGGTTCACTGGAAGAACTACGGCAGGAAATCGAAAAAGCTAATCACGTACTTGGTTTGTCCCAGGTTGTCCCTGATGATTTACACCGGCCTTTCATTGACGAGGTAGTACTGGTGACGGATACGGGTGTGCCGATGTACCGGGAGACCGATTTGATTGACGTGTGGTTCGATTCCGGTGCGATGCCTTACGCTCAGTGGCATTATCCCTTTGAAAACCAGGAAAAATTCCGGCAAAACTTTCCAGCCGACTTTATTGCCGAAGGGGTGGATCAGACCCGGGGATGGTTTTATACCCTGCACGCCATCGCAACGATGGTTTTTGACAGCGTAGCCTTCAAAAACGTAGTTTCTAATGGGTTGGTACTCGATAAAAACGGGGTAAAGATGTCCAAGCGCCTGGGCAATGCTGTGGATCCCTTTGAAACCATTCACCACCACGGGGCTGATGCCACGCGCTGGTATATGATTTCCAATGCACAGCCCTGGGACAATCTCCGCTTTGACGAGGCAGGTATCGAGGAAGTGAAAAGAAGGTTTTTTGGCACCTTGTTCAATACCTATTCTTTCTTTGCTTTATATGCAAATATTGACGGATTCCGCTATACAGAAGATGATATTCCGGTAGCGCAAAGACCGGAAATAGACCGGTGGGTGCTTTCTGCCCTGAGTTCCCTGGTACAGGAAGTAGATGCCGATCTAGCTGCGTATGAACCTACTGAGGCTACCCGGAAAATGATGTATTTTGTAGATGAGCAACTGAGCAACTGGTATGTCCGCCTTTGCCGCCGGCGATTTTGGAAAGGGGATTATTCCAGCGATAAAATAGCGGCATATCAGACATTGTACGAATGCCTGACTACCCTGGCGAAGCTCATGGCGCCTATTTCGCCCTTTTTTGCCGATTGGTTGTACCGCAACCTCAATGAAGCCACGGGAAAAGAACCACATCTTTCCGTCCACCTCGCTTTCCTTCCCGCACCAGATGCTTTGCGTACAGATCGCGACCTGGAACAGCGTATGGATTATGCGCAGCGGATTTCCTCCCTGGTGCTGAGCCTTCGGAAAAAAGAAAAAATCCGGGTACGGCAACCCTTGCAGAAAATTCTGTTGCCGGTACTTGATCCGGCTTTCATAGCCCAGATTGATGGGGTGAAAGACCTGATATTATCCGAGGTGAACGTGAAGACAATTGAATACGTTACCGACACCTCCGGTTTGATCAATAAAAAGGCGAAGCCAAATTTTAAAATCCTCGGCAAAAGGTTAGGCAAGGATATGAAAGCCGCAGCAGACCTCATCGCTTCCTGGGGAGCAGACGAGATCCGTCAACTTGAAGTTACCGGGCAGATAATCCTGCATATCGGCGAAAACAGCTACGCGACCACGCTGGAAGATTATGAAATCCTGACCGAAGATATCCCTGGCTGGCAGGTAGCTACTGATGGCAACATAACCGTTGCGCTTGATACGGCGCTGAATCCTGAGCTCGAAGCAGAAGGTATGGCACGCGAACTCGTGAGTAAAATCCAGGGTATCCGCAAAAACAAAGGATTAAACGTGACGGACAAAATAGAGGTAACCCTCGAGGCGCATCCGGACATCGCTTCCGCTGTCGGCTTGTTTGGGTCCTATATTTGTGAAGAAACCCTGGCAAACTCCCTGCAAACGACCAGCTCACCAATGCCGGATGCGGAAGAGGTTGAACTCCTCGAAACCCTCCTGGTACGCGTGCGGGTAGAACGTGCACCAGCGGAATAGGGTATCAGGACAACATGGATTGGAGCTTCATAGCTACACTCATGTCGCCTTTAATTTTAATTTTTCCGCTCATCACCGCCATCATCGGGTTGAGGGAGCCACTGCGCAACTGCTCCAGGGTTTCTACTGTAGTGGTAATTGTACAGTCTGCTTCCCGGTCTTCGCTGGAAATACTCGGCGTATCCCCACTCAAATCAATAAATACGGCACCCTGATCGAGCACGATTTTGAGGGTTTTTCCAATGGAGGGCATACTTGCCGCCCGGGCCTTGAATTGTTCCAAGATTGAATCAATCGTCATAAGTTCAAAATTTTTCCCAAAAATAGCGAATTTTCGCTTGCGATGTAATTATTCGGATGAGGGTTGTGTAAAAAGTATTTCGCCGCCTTCGGCGGCGAAATAAAATTTTTTTAAGACGTCGGTTTTGATGGTTTTGCAAAGCAAAACCATCAAAATCGACGTCTTAAAAAAATATTCTTTGGCGGCGTAAGCCGCCAAAGTGC
>CAZGOT010000047.1:0-16290 GCA_964527495.1 uncultured Haliscomenobacter sp. | reverse complement strand
GACACCCCGTCTGTAGAGGTAGAGATGATGATTTGCCTGCTCTGACCCGCATTACCCCAGCCCGAGAGGGACAGTATCAAATTCTTGCCTCCGGAAACTACGCTACCGAAGTTGGCAATTATTGTGTCTTGCCCCCCACCATCTAAACCTGCGGACCCAATCGTGTTGGAAGGCTGGCTGTCCCCATCCAAATAGTTCCGCACGCGTGCAGAGTCCAGGCTGGAAACCGTACCTTTAGCAGTAATTGAGCTCGCCCATGTGACCCCTCCGGTACACAAAGCCGATGGGCGGCATACCTGGGTGTAGGTTACGCTTTCGACATAACCCTTGCCGGACACGATGGAAAAGCGTAGGTAACGAAAGCCTCCTGCAGGCGCTGGTTTTGTCAAAACCGCTGCAGAATTCGCACCGTTCGCCGAGTAAAAAAGCTTCGTGTTGTCCGTATTGCTGTAGCGTCCCCATTCCGTCCAGCTACTGCGGTCAGTGGAGTATTCCACTAGCATTTCGTTGGTAGCGTCTGAACCCCGGCCAAGGACCAGGGTTACATTCGACCCCCCGGACACATGCTCCCCCATATTGAGGATAAGCATTTGGGCACTACTTTCCAAAAATGCTGCATTGGTCGTCTTACTCAGGGTACCCGCATTTGCCACCTCCGCCTTACCAACCACCAGTCCATTGACATTGGTAGGAAAAGTACCGATTTGCTCGTATCCCACGGTATAGCCGGTCTTGGTGTGGGAAGTGTACCCCGTAGGACATTGCCCATAGGCACGTGTGCCGTTCAGGGCATATAACAATAAAACAAACCCTATCAGCCAAAGCCGGGGGAGTGCCTGGTGCCTGTATCCGCTTTGTACGGATAATACGGCCTTTGGCACACTTTTTGGTGATAATAATAGGGCAGGGTTTTGGGGCAAACCTGAAAAGAATTCCACAATGCCCTCAAGCAAAGTGTTCAGGATACCCCCCAGGCCTTTAATCAGAAGATTTCTCTTCGTATATCTGGCACCTTCTTCAGATATACTTTGTTTAGAGAAAACTTCCGAACCTGAACCACGGGTAAATGTGTTCAAATTCATAGAAATTCATTTGGTCGTCAAAAAAATGAGCTTTGATGATTATGTTGAAATATTCTCCGGAGAGTCTCCGGCTTTTCGCGTCAATATTAGATCTACTTCCCCTCTCACTTGTAACAGATTAAAAAAACGGCACATATATAAACCCATATTCATATACCAAAAAAATAAATTTATTTAATATTTTGATTATCAATTTATTATAAAAACACAAAAATCATATTATTTTTTTTTGGTACAAAACATTCAAAAAACACCAATAAACAACAGGACTTGCTCTGCACAAATGCAGAAAATCATAAAATAAAGTCTAACGGGAACGGAGAAAAGGAAGGATTAGCCGCTAAAAGGGCAACCCGGCGGGATGGAAAATAGCGACTTAAGATGGGCAAATGGGAATGTTGTTCCAGAAATCCGGACTAATCGGTATATTAACCGAAGCCAAAGATAATGGCGAAACCCGCTTTCTTAAAGCAGCAGCAGACCTGATGTTCCGCTACCTCGTTCTCTTTGCTGTTACAGGATATGCCCTTCAGGAGGTAGTTGCAGTATTGCAAAAAAGGCGTGGATAGTGCCACTGGCTGCACAGCTAAAATATACCCAGGTTCTGGCAGCCAACTACCTATAATTCCTTCCTCAATGCCTGGAAATACTCTGGAAAAATGCGATACTCCTTAAAACGACGGTCGCTATTGTCCTGCATCTCTTCAACAAAGGGCTGTGTCAGCCGACTGATTATCCTAAAGGAATCGTTAACCTCCCGGATTAAGCGGTTTTTGCGCTTTTTCAATACCTCCTGCGATTCGAACCCATTCCGGACATAATCCAGAAGCGCCTGATTGGACAAATGACCGCCGTTGTGGATAAAAAGCCGGATTAAGCCCTGATGCTCTTCTTCAAATTCAATAGGCTGTCCGTCAAATACCAGACGAAGGTAATCCCCGGTATCTTCCACTATAAGCACATAATTTTGCTGCACCAATACCGGACGCTCGGGAAGAATCCGTTTGAACCCCTTTACCGCCTGGTATATCAGCACTATAATCACAGGAACTGCGACCGCATACAAAAGAATTTCCCACCAGGGCTGATAATACCTTCTCGAAAAAACCCTGTTGTACTCCAGGTTTTTTCTTGGGATCGCTTCCACGATTAGCCTTTCATTGCTTTCACCTACCTGTTTTCGCGCTATCACAAAATGCTGATTGCGAGGATTATAAGCGGCACGAAAACGGTATTGAATGACCTGGTTGATATTTTCTTTAGCGTCAAAAAAATCCAATCGGTTTTTTTCAAAATCTAAGCGGCAAATATTCCTTTCTGAGCCCGGATAGGTAAAGTAGGTATATTTTTCTGCAAAAAACAACCAGTCCGTTCCCGGAAACCTTTTTGCCCCCGGCACAAAACCCAGGTTCTTCCATTTTTTCGTAGCAATATCCAAAACCCAAACGTCGCTGTGGTCTTTATTCTCCTTTCTATAAACGCTGGGCTTGGTATTCATGGATCCCTGACCCATATAAAACTTCCCGGCGTAGGCATCAAAATAATAAACAGGGTAGGAGCGCCCTTTGGGAATACGCGTTTTTTCGTCATAAGTGAACACATACCACTCTGGGTTCAATAACGAAAATTCAGTCATGTATTCCTTGTGCGTGAAAAAACCATAACCGCCATAATTGAAAATCTTGTCCTTATAGGCAAAATAAGCCGTCCCAAACTGGTTGCGGTGGTGAAAGGAACTGTCTATCCGCACCAGGGAGGAATCTCTAAACACATAAACAATCCCCCCACCATGCCTTAAAAACAAAGGTTCTTCCGTGCCAGGTACAAATCGGACTTCTTCCGGGAAAATTTCAAAATCAAGGTCACTGCGCTTGTAAGCACTAGCACGCCAAACAGAATCAGAACCTGGATTAAACGTGTAAAACGTATCCTGGGTAAAAACCAACAGATCGCCAGTCCGCTCATTTGCGCCCAGAAAAAAATGGATGTGATCAATATAAAGCAAACGGCCGTCAATCCGCTCCTGGCCAAATGCCCAAACAGACAAAAACAACAAACACGCAGAGAGGTTGCGGCTTAGCATAATCTGGTTTATTTAGCTCATTCTGTGACAACAGGTCACTAAATAGTCTTTGCAAGCAAACCCCAAAAACTGTAGAAGCAGCAAAAATATTGCATTTCCCCTAATTTTAAATAGGGGAAATGCGGGATACCCTAATTTTTCTTGTAACTGTAGGCTAAACCCCTTAACTTTATCAACTGTAAATCAACCTCAAAAAAAATAATACGTTTTTTACTCCGGTATTTTTACAGAAAACTAAATCCTTTTTTACACACCATATATATACTTAAAGTTATTATAGGTGTAAAACTAACCCCCCCCTTTTTTTATCGGCCGGTTTCCGAATTGCTGCTTAATATACCAAAATTATCTCCTATTTCGCCCTTGTTGTAAAGGAGACTTTGCACCCTAGCCATATTTCAAGATCTTTATGGAAATTTGTGGGATCTGGTTGAACCAGCTAAATAATGTCTCCGTTCTATTATCGTCATGCAATTCAAACTCACATCTAATTATCGGCCTACCGGAGACCAGCCCTCTGCTATTGATCAGCTTAGTAAAGGTATTCAAGGAGGAGAACCGGCCCAGGTACTTCTCGGTGTCACTGGCTCTGGAAAAACCTTTACTATCGCTAACGTTATCGAAAAAGTTCAAAAACCAACCCTAGTCCTAACCCATAATAAAACCCTGACCGCACAGCTATATGGCGAGTTTCGGGAATTTTTTCCCGACAACGCAGTAGAATACTTTGTTTCCTATTACGATTACTATCAGCCCGAAGCCTATATCTCCGTAACCGATACTTACATCGAAAAAGACCTTGCGATTAACGAAGAAGTGGACAAACTCCGCCTCAGAGCAACCTCGTCCCTGCTGTCCGGACGAAGAGATGTCATAATCGTAGCGTCCGTATCCTGTATATATGGTATGGGCAACCCTGAAGACTATAAAACCGGTATCATCCGCATCCAGAAAGGGCAGACCATTACCCGGAACAGCTTTCTCTACCGCCTCGTCGAAAGCCTTTATTCCCGCACAGAAACCGACTTCCGCAGGGCAACTTTCCGCGTAAGAGGCGATACCGTGGATATTAACCTCCCTTATGTAGATTTTGGCTACCGTGTCACTTTTTTCGGTGACGAAATCGAAGAAATTGAACAAATCGAAACCGAAAGTGGAAAACGGATCGAGCGTATGGATTCCGCCGCCATCTTCCCAGCGAATCTCTACATAGCTCCACGGGAACGCATTCACCAAATCATCCGGGAAATTGAAGATGAACTCTATAGCCAGGAAAAATACTTCGAAAGGGAGGGAAAATTACTCGAAGCCAGGCGTATCCGCGAGCGTACGACCTTCGACCTCGAAATGATGAAAGAACTCGGATATTGTAGCGGCGTCGAAAATTACTCCCGCTTCTTCGACGGACGCATCGCAGGTACACGACCTTTCTGCCTACTCGATTATTTTCCGGAAGACTACCTGATGGTTATTGACGAAAGCCACGTCACCATACCCCAGGTACGTGGCATGTATGGAGGAGACCGCGCCCGAAAGCTTAGCCTCGTCAATTTTGGCTTCCGCCTGCCCTCGGCTATGGACAACCGCCCCCTCAACTTTCCTGAATTTGAAACCCTCATTAACCAGGTTGTCTTCGTAAGCGCTACCCCGGGTGATTATGAACTCGAAAAAACCGGTGGCCTCATTGTAGAACAACTCATCCGGCCTACGGGCCTTCTCGATCCGCCTATAGAAGTCCGCCCCAGCCTCAACCAAATAGACGACCTGCTCGAGGAAATCAACGAACGCATCAAGCGCCAGGAACGGGTGCTCGTAACCACCCTCACCAAACGCATGGCGGAAGAACTGTCTAAATATCTCGCCAAAATCGGTATTAAAGTCCGCTATATCCACTCCGAAGTGGAAACCATGGAAAGAGTGGAAATTCTCCGCGACCTGCGCCTCGGTGGCTTCGATGTGCTCGTGGGGGTCAACCTCCTGCGCGAAGGACTCGACCTGCCTGAAGTTTCTCTGGTCGCAATCCTCGATGCCGACAAGGAAGGTTTTCTCCGAAATGACCGCTCCCTTACCCAGACCGCTGGCCGCGCTGCCAGGAACGCCAACGGCCTCGTCATTTTTTATGCCGATTCCATTACCGATTCTATGCGGAAAACTATAGAGGAAACCCTGAGGCGTAGATCCGCACAAATGGCCTATAACGAAGCAAACGGCATAACCCCAAAAACAGTCTTCAAATCCCGCGAGGAAATCCTCAACCAAAAATCTATCCTCGATATCCGCGGAAACCAAAACCACGCGTATGTCGAACCCGAAAGACCCGACCTCGCAGCAGACCCCGTTATCACCTACCTCTCCCGCGAACAACTGGAAAAATATATTGCCGAAACTGAAAAAAAGATGAAACAGGCCGCCAAAGACCTTGATTTCATTACCGCCGCCCAGTACCGGGACGAACTCCTCGCCCTGCGCGAAAAACTGCGCCTCGCAGTATAAATTCTACGCCACAGCCCTTATCCCGCCCGCTTCCGGCAGCCGGATAATAAAAATTCTTTATTTTTGACTATTAACCCCCTTAAAAGATACCTGATTTACTTCACCGCATCCAATACGCTCTCCTACTATGATGGACATCTTATATTATACCGATATTGATGCCTCAAAAATTAAAAAACAGTATAACAAGGTCGTTGCCCAACTCCAAAATGGAAATTTCAGCGGCGCCGATGTAAAAAAAATGACTAATACCGGGTTATACCGGGCAAAACTCGATGAGTCAAACCGCCTTATCTTCCGGTTCGCCCGGTTCGGGGATAAAAAATTCCTTCTCTTGCTTGAAGTGGTCATGCACCACGACTACGCTTCCTCCCGCTTCCTCCAGGGTGCCGAAGTGGACGAAAGTAAACTACTCCCGATCGCCCAACCTGCACAAATGCCCGAAGAGGATTTCTCCCCGCTGCCTTATGTCAACCCCAAATCCACCTACTTCCACCTCCTCGATAAGGTCATATCCTTCGATGACGACCAGGATTCCATTTTCCGACTTCCCCCGCCTGTAATTGTTATCGGCTCTGCTGGAAGTGGAAAAACTGCACTTACGCTTGAAAAAATCAAAACCCTGCGCGGTACTGTCCTTTATGTAACACTCTCCCCATTCCTCGTCGAAAACTCCCAGCAACTCTACGCCTCTAATAACTATTCCAATGAAAGCCATGAAGTGGATTTTCTCTCTTTCAAAGAGTTCCTGGAAACCCTACGCATACCTCCCGGCCGCGAAATAACCTTCCGCATCTTCGATAGCTGGTTCGCAAGGCACCGAAATACCCTCAAAACCCGCGATAGCTATAAAGTATATGAAGAATTCAAAGGCGTGCTCGCTGGAATGCATCCAGAGCAACCCCATCTCTCCCGCCAGCAATACCTGTCCCTCGGTATCCGACAGTCCGTTTTCCTCCCGGATGAAAGACCCCAAATCTATGACCTCTTCGAAAAATATCTCCGTTTCCTAGACGAAAACTACTACTACGACCCTAGCATGGTAGCCGTCCAGTGGCAGCCAATCTGCCAACCTAAATACGACTTTATTATCGTAGACGAAGTGCAGGACCTCACCAATGCTCAGCTCTTCCTCTTATTGAAATCCCTTAAAAAAACAGGAAATTTTATCCTATGTGGCGATTCTAACCAAATCGTCCACCCCAATTACTTCTCCTGGGCCAATGTCAAATCCATGTTCTATTCCCAGGAAGCGCTTCCCAATGATGTACGCATACTCCATGCCAACTACAGAAACTCCCCTCAAGTAACCGAAGTGGCCAATCGCATCCTGAAAATCAAAAATGCCCGCTTCGGCTCTATTGACCGCGAAAGTACATACCTCGTCCAACCAGTCTCCCAAAAACCCGGAGAAGTCGTCTTCCTACCCGACAACCCACAAATCCAACACGAACTCAACAAGCAAACTTCCAAGCCGGCACAACCTGCCTTAATCGTCATGAACCCGGAAGATAAAGCAGAAGCAGCAAAAACTTTCCAAACACCGCTCCTCTTCTCTATCCAGGAAGCAAAAGGCCTGGAATATGAAAACATCATTCTCGTCAACTTTGTCTCCCAGTATTCCCGCGAATTTCTGGATATCTCCAGTGGCGTTACCCCGGAAGACCTCGAATCTAACGAACTACGCTACGCCCGTACCAAAGACAAATCCGATAAATCCCTCGATGCATATAAATTCTATATCAACTCCCTTTACGTGGCAATCACCCGCGCCGTCCGAAATCTCTATATCCTAGAAAGTGCCCGTAAACACCCCCTACTCGATTTACTCGGCTTCGGCGATCAACGCCAAAAACTCGATATGCAGGAAACCCAGTCCTCTGTAGAAGAATGGCAACGGGAAGCCCGCCGCCTCGAACAACAGGGAAAATTAGAACAAGCCGAACGCATCCACCAAACTATACTCAAAACCCAAAAAACCCCATGGACACCTATCACCCTTACAGAACTCGCCAAAATTAAAGAGGAAGCGCTCAACCCCGAATTGTTCAACAAAAAAGCTAAAGACCGCCTGTTTGATTTCGCACTTATCTATCACGATAATGAAACCATCAAAAAGCTCTCCGAGCTGAAATACCGCCGCGCCGACAAAGCAAATGAAGAGCGAAACGCGATCTTCCGCCGTGGATATGCAATGTACAAAGCGGACGATATCAAAAAAATCAATGAAAATATCAAAAAATATGGCCTCAACTACCGCGACGAGTTCAATTTGACCCCACTGCTCGCAGCTGCCAAAACCGGCGCCGTTAAAATCGCCCACTTCCTCATCGAACAAGGAGCCGATATCCATGCATGCGACAACTTTGGCGCCAACGCCTTACGGATCGCTTTTCAATCTGCCGTTACCAACCCCAAATTCCTCAGCAACCAATTCCCATCCCTCTATCCCAGCCTCCGACCAGATTTCCTGAAGGTCAAAGTGGAAGGGCATCTCGTCAAAATACACGCCAGAAGCGCCGAATTCTTCCTTTTCCACCTCTTCCTCGCCGTTCAGCCTATTATCGTATTTAAAAAGGAAGAACACCAGGACCAAGGCCTGCTCATGGACGATGTCACCAGTTCTACATCCTCCTTCCCCGACCTCATCCTGCCCCAATATCGCAAAAAACGGAACTACCTCAATGCTATCCTCTCTAAAAACGAAATTGACCGCGACGATCCCTACAATAAAAAATTATTTCTTCGCATCAACAGAGGGGCCTATGTGCTCAACCCCAATTCGGAAGTACTGGTGGGCGAAGAAACCTGGATGAACGTTTACGACATTATGCATATCCCCAAAATGACCTGGGAAAAAAACCAGGAAATCCTGCGGGAAGGCCATCGAAAACTCCACCAAAAATACCAGGAACACAACCAGATGCTTAGGCAAAAAATGCTGGCCCAGCGCAAAATAGAAGAAGAGGAATGGCAAAAACGCTGGAATTGGTAACAACAATCCAATGATTAACGATTCTGTATATGAACACCTTGCCACCCAAACAACACGCACAGCAGTATATCGAGGCCCAAGGCCTCCAGAAAAACAAAGACGACCTGAAGGAAATGCTCCTGCTCTTTCGGGAAGTACTGCTCTCCCTCGGTGAAAGTGAAATTGCCGCTGCCGTTCCGGTAGATGCAACAGATACCGTAAAACCCTCCCCTCCACTAAAACCCGGTTCCGATGAAAAACTCATCCAGGCCCTGAGTATCTCTTTCCAACTCATGAACCTGGTAGAAGAAAATACCTCCGTCCAGTTTCGCCGAAAAATGGAAAATGCACTCGGCATTCCGGCAATCCGCGGATCATGGGGTCAAACCTTTCAACGACTAAAAAATTCTGGCTTGACTGAAGATCAAATCGCCGCCCTACTCCCGAAAGTGTCTGTAACCCCCGTTCTCACCGCCCACCCTACTGAAGCAAAACGCGTCTCCATCCTCGAACTACACCGCGAAATTTACCTCCTGCTGGTAAAAAAAGAAAATACCGTCTGGTCCGACTCCGAGCGGAAAGCTATCCGGGAAGAAATCAAAGCACTGCTCGAATGCTGGTGGCGTACCGGAGAAGTCAATCTCGAAAAACCCGATATTGTCTCCGAACGGAACAACGTCATGTATTACTTTTCCAAGGTCTTTCCGCTCGCACTCCAACAAAGCGACCGGCAACTTAAATATGCCTGGACGGATGCAGGCTTCCACCCCAATAAACTCCTTTTCCCTGAACAATATCCGCTCCTGTGTTTCGGAAGTTGGGTTGGGGGCGACCGCGACGGCCATCCGTATGTCAACGCCGCAGTAACCAAAAGTACCCTCTTCGAACACCGAAAAGCCGCACTCCTCATCCTCCAGAAACAAATTCAGGGACTCGCCGCCAGGATTAGCTTTTCAGAATTAAACAACCCCAGTCCAAGTACCCTATTAACCACTATTGACCGCTGGCAATCCGCACTCGGAACAGTTGGAAAGGCTGCTATTGACCGAAATCCCAAAGAACCCTGGAGACAATTCCTAAGCCTCATCTGGATAAAATTAGACAATACCCTCAAAGGCGCTCACGAAAACCCACTCCTCGCTTATCCTTCTGCTGCCTACCTGCAAGCAGATCTGCGCTTATTCCGGCAAAGTCTCCTCGATATAGGCGCTAACCGCATCGCAGAAGAAATCCTCTTTCCCATAGAACGCCAGGTCCAATGCTTTGGCTTCCACCTCGCACGTCTGGATATCCGCCAAAATAGCCAATTCCACGAAACAGCCTTTGAACAAATCCTCCAGGCCTCCTCCCTCCCAGACTTCAGATACAGCACCTGGACCGAAGAACGCCGTGTGGATTTCCTAACCCGGGAACTCAAAAGCAAAAGACCTTTCCTGACCGCTAAAGCTACCGCAGGAGCAGAAGCAGACGAGTTGCTGGCGTGCTACAGGATCGTTCAGGAATATATTTCGGCTTTTGGTCCCGATGGTGTCGGAGCTTTTATTGTAAGTATGACCCGTAGCCTCAGCGACCTGCTGCTCATCTATATTTTCCTCCGGGAAACCGCTATACTCGATACCCCCATCCAGGTAGTCCCGCTTTTTGAAACTATCGAAGACCTCCGGAATGCCCCCGAAATCCTGGATACCTTTCTCGCACACCCCGCTACCAGAAAACGCTTCGACAAAACAGGATGTACCCAGGAAGTTATGCTAGGGTATAGCGATAGCAATAAAGATGGTGGTATCCTCGCCAGCAGATGGGAAATTTATCAGGCGGAGTGGTCCCTCACTCAGATTGCCGAAAAATACGGAATCCGCCTCCGGTTCTTTCATGGTATCGGTGGCACCATCAGCCGGGGCGGCGGGAAATACCACCGCTTTCTCGAAAGTATGCCCCCGGGAACGATGAGCGGTGAAGTTAAACTCACTGTCCAGGGCGAAACTATCGCACAACAATTCGCCAACTTACTCAACGCTACCTATAATCTGGAAATGCTCCTCGCTGGTACTACCCTCCAAACCGCTTTTCCCAAAACAACAGAACCCGTACTCGGCAATATCAGCGAAGCTATGGAATCCCTCGCCAGGCTTTCCCTAACTAAGTACCAGGAACTTATCCACCATCCCGATTTTATCCGCTTCCATAGCCAGGCAACTCCAATCGATATCCTCGAACAGAGCAGAATCGGATCGCGGCCTTCCCGCCGAACAGGAAAACGAACCCTCTCCGATTTGCGGGCAATCCCATGGGTCTTTAGCTGGAACCAGTCGCGCTTTAACCTCACCGCCTGGTACGGCGTAGGTTATGCCCTTCAAGCCCTCAAAACCCAAAACCCACAATATTACCAGGCTATACGCCAAATGGCAGAGGAATGGCCCTTCCTGCGCTACTCTCTTATCCATGTTGAAACCAACCTGCTCAATGCCGATCCCCAAATGATGAAAGCGTATGCCGAACTTACGGAAGAACCCACTGTTGCAACTGCCTTCCTCCAGGATATCATGGAAGAATTCGACAGGAGCATCGTCCTCGTAAGAGAACTCTTCGGCAGCAGTGCCGAAAACCGCCGCCTAACCCTCCTGGAAAATGTCAACCGCCGGAGACAAACCCTGCACCGGTTACATGAGCTGCATATCGAAAATATCCGCCTCTGGCGTACACTAAACCCTACTTTCCCCTCCGATTCCAATCAGCTCCTCAATAAACTTCTCCTCATTACTACTGCAATCTCCGGCGGTTTAAAAAATACCGGATAATACTTGCACAGTATCAGGAAGATTTTTAACTTTGCATCACAAAGTACTTTTTATGTCTTCTTCAAAATCACACGACGACCTTGCGGAAATCCGCGCCATCATGGAGCGTTCCACTAAATTCTTGTCCCTAAGCCCTTGGTCGGCAATTATGGCAGGTATCTATGCCATTGCAGGAGCTACTTTTGCCTTCCACAAGATGAACGCACCCGGCTTTCAGCAAAAAGAACTGCTGGGGCCCTCAGATACACTACCTTTCTTTTTTATTGCCGGAGGAGTATTTTTAGCAGCTTCAATTACCGCTATAGCGGCAAATTACAGAAAAGCCAGAAGTAGTGGACACCCCTTGTGGAATGCTCCGGCACGCAGAGCTTTGCTCAATTTCTCCATCCCAATGGCAACCGGCGGCATCTTTGCTATTACCTTGTTTTTTCAAGGACATTATGGCCTGATTGCTTCCTCTACGCTGATTTTTTATGGCCTCGCCCTGATTAATACTGGTAACTTTACCCTTGGAGATATCCGCGCCCTGGGAATATGGCAACTTATCTTAGGCCTTATCGCTGCCGTTTTCCCTACTTTCAGCCTCTTCTTCTGGGTACTCGGCTTTGGTGTACTTCACCTGGCATACGGAGGGATCCTATATTGGAAATACGAACGAAAATCCCCCCACCAGCTGTGAAAAATTATCTGCAGGACCTGAATAAAGCCTTCGAAAGCCGCGCCCGTCTGGGAATCATGTCCTCCCTAATGGTCAACGATTTTATGGATTTTAATAGCCTGAAAGAACTCCTCGACCTTACCGACGGCAATCTGGCAGCCCATACCCGTGCCCTGGAACTCGCCGGATACCTCCGTATCGAGAAATCTTTCGTAGGACGAAAGCCCAATACCCGTTTTTATATTACTCCTTCGGGGCGAACTGCTTTTGAACTACACCTCGAAGCCTTGGAAAAAATTATCCGAAACCTGTAACTGCTCCTTCCCTTTACCGTAACCTCCCGCAACCCTGCCAAAATAATCAGTATTCAACCTTTTACCCGCTATACGTACGCCCATACGACTATTTGTCCTTTTTCATCTTTAATAACTAATACATGGAAAATTCATCCAACTCCCAACTCAACCGCATCGGTGAACGCCTCCGCAGTTCCCTTCTCGTTAAATTAATCTCTATTGGGTTCATAGCGCTCTTACTCCTGATTCCCCAATCTATGACTTTCGAACTCATCCGCGAGCGACAGAGCCGCCAGCAGCAGGTCGTTAGCGAAATCAGCGAATCCTGGGGCGGCCCACAGAATATTGCCGGTCCGGTCCTAACTATACCCTATATCGTACGGAACAATGCGCAGGATGGTACCCAAACAGCCACCACCCACCATCTGCATTTCCTGCCCCGCGAACTCGATATTACAGGTACCACCCGCCACGAAGTGCGTGGGCGTGGTATTTTTGACGCTATCCTCTATCGTTCAAGCCTACAGCTCCGTGGGAAATTTGATGCCCCAGATCTCGAAGCGCTCAACATCTCTCCTGAACAACTGGTCTGGAAAGAAGCCAGGGTCTCTCTGGGTATCTCCAGTATGACAGGAATTAAGAATAGCATTGAAATAAACTGGAATGGTGAAAATAAGCGCATGGAACCAGGAACCGCAAATACTGCCCTGCTCCCCTCCGGCGTAAGTGCTTCGGTACCTATTCCACAAAACCAGCAGGAGTGGTCTTTTGCTATCCCAGTAGAATTGAACGGCACAGAATCTCTGTTCTTTGAGCCTGTTGGCCGCACTACTACAACAGCTCTCGAAGCTTCCTGGCCCTCGCCTAGCTTCACAGGGAAAATGCTTCCCGATATGCGCGAAATTTCCGATAAGGGATTTAGTGCAAAATGGAAAATCCTCGACCTCAACCGCAATTATCCCCAACAATGGAAAGACGATGCCTTTAGCTTCTCCGATACCGCCTTCGGCGTCCGCCTTATCCGGCCCGTAGATGAATATCTCAAAAATGAACGCACGGCTAAATATGCTATCCTCGTTATTGGCCTCACATTCCTAATCTATTTTTTCTTCGAAACCCTGCGAAAATTCCGCATCCACCCCTTCCAGTACCTGCTCATCGGCCTTGCACTGGTCGTCTTTTATCTCCTCCTGCTCTCCCTTTCCGAACAAATTGGCTTCAATGCCGCTTATGGTACCGCTTCAATCGCTACAATCGGCTTAATCAGTTTCTACAGCGCTTCCGTACTGCGACTACCCAAGCTCCTCCTACAGCTTACCCTCTTACTGGGTATCATCTTCGGATTCATTTTCGTAGTCCTGCAACTCGAAGATTATGCCCTCCTCGTTGGAAGCCTTGGCATTTTCGTCGCTCTCGCAGCCGTCATGTTATATTCCAGGAAAGTAGATTGGTATAACCTGGACTGATTTATTAGCGCCATTTTGTCAGTTTTTTTCTGCCAAATTGGGTGCGTGTTTGGTTTGGCATTGCAATTGATACTTTTTTGGCGACCGCCGGGAGCATATGCTGTCTTTTGATGGCTTGCACCGCCAAAAATTATTTTGAAAGAGCACTGTTTTCATGCGGTTGTATGAAAAGTATTCCACCGCCTTCGGCGGCAGAATAAAATTTTTTAAAACGCTGATTTTATTGATTTTGCTTCGCAAAATCAATAAAATCAGCGTTTTAAAAAATATCCTTTGGCGGCGTAAGTCGCCAAAGGACTTTTGGACAGCCTTATGAAAACAGTGTTCGTTCAAAACTTTCTTTCGCCGCCTTCGGTGGCGAAAGACCCTTCACACAGAGCCAAAATTTATTATCACCAAAACGCAAAGCAATATGGCAGAAATCAAAATGCGGCCCGTCAACGACCGCGTCGTTGTTAAGCCTGCAGCAGCAGAAGAAAAAACTGCTGGTGGTATCATTATCCCCGATACCGCTAAAGAACAGCCGCAACGCGGTGAAGTCGTGGCTACTGGCCCCGGCAAAGACGGCAATCCGATGACGGTGAAAGTCGGTGACACCGTACTGTACGGGAAATATTCCGGCCAGAAAGTCGAACTCGAAGGGGTAGAATACCTCATTATGCGGGAAGATGACATCCTGGTCATCCTCTGACCAGCCGAAATCCCTCTTTTTTTCATTCAATATTAAAACTCTGATCGAATATGGCAGCTAAAGAAATTTCCCTCTCCAACCATGCACAGGAAAAATTAAAACGCGGCATTGACAAACTCGCAAATGCCGTGCGGGTTACCCTCGGCCCCAAAGGACGCAACGTGGTCATCGAGAAAAAATTCGGAGCGCCGCAGGTTACTAAAGATGGGGTTACCGTAGCGAAAGAAATCGAACTGGAAGATGCCTTGGAGAACATGGGCGCCCAACTGGTCAAACAGGCAGCCTCCAAAACTTCCGACCTGGCAGGTGATGGTACAACTACCGCTACCGTTCTGGCACAGGCCATGATCACCGCCGGGCTTAAAAACCTCACCGCTGGTGCAAATCCTATGGACCTCAAGCGCGGTATTGACAAAGCCGTTACTGCCGCTGTTGCTAACCTTAGCGAACAAGCTGAAGTTATCAGTGACGATTTCAAAAAGATCAAACAAGTCGCCAGCATTTCCGCTAATAACGACGATGAAATCGGCGAACTCATCGCCGACGCAATGAAGCGGGTAACCAAAGATGGCGTTATTACCATTGAAGAAGCCAAAGGGACCGATACCTACATCGAGGAAGTAAGCGGTATGCAGTTCGACCGCGGCTATCTCTCCCCTTACTTTATTACCGATTCGGAAAAAATGATCGCCGAATACGACCACCCCTTTATCCTTATCCACGATAAGAAAATCTCCAATGTAAAGGAACTCCTCCCCGTACTGGAGAAAACAGCCCAGATGAACCGCCCTTTGCTGATCATCGCAGAAGACGTGGACGGCTCCGCCCTCAGTACCCTCGTAGTTAACCGCCTCCGCTCCGTACTCAATGTAGTGGCTGTCAAAGCACCTGGGTTTGGCGACCGCCGCAAAGCTATGCTTGAAGATATCGCCATCCTCACAGGAGGAACCGTGATCAGCGAAGAACAAGGGTATAAACTCGAAAATGCTACCGTGGATATGCTCGGACAAGCGGAAAAGGTTGCCATAGATAAGGATAATACCACCGTTGTCAATGGCGCCGGTAACCCGGATCAGGTACAGGCCCGCATGGCACAAATCAAAGCCCAAATCGAAAATACCACTTCCGATTACGACCGCGAAAAATTACAGGAACGCCTCGCCAAACTCGCGGGCGGCGTCGCCGTCCTCTATGTGGGTGCCGCTACAGAAGTCGAAATGAAGGAAAAGAAAGATCGCGTAGACGATGCCCTGCACGCTACCCGCGCAGCAATCGAAGAAGGTACCGTAACCGGTGGCGGTGTCGCTCTCGTACGCGCTATCAAATCGCTATCCAACCTGAAAGGTTTCAACGAAGACGAAACTATCGGCATGGATATTGTGCGCAAATCACTCGAAGCACCCCTACGTACTATCGCCGAAAATGCCGGCGTAGAAGGCTCTGTAGTACTTCAGCGTGTATTGAACGGAAAGGATAGCTTCGGGTACAACGCCCGCACCGATAAATTCGAAGATCTCAAAGCGGCAGGTGTCATTGACCCAGCCAAAGTTACCCGTATCGCCCTCGAAAATGCTGCCTCTATCGCCGGAATGGTCCTCACGACCAATTGCGCCATCAGCGACAAGCCGGAAAAGAAAAAATCTATGCCGGCACACGGCGGGGGCGACTATGACGATATGATGTAATACTTGTCCTGGGGTTGTGTAAAAAGCCCCCGGCTTTTCATTTGGCGGCTTGCGCCGCCAACAA
>CAZGOT010000046.1:0-16498 GCA_964527495.1 uncultured Haliscomenobacter sp. | reverse complement strand
AGGGTATTGTACAAAGATTGGCGGAATTCCACTATTGCGATAAATTTCCGTACCAGGGGCTGCCACTTCATCCAAAAGAGGCCTTCCTGGGGCCATGAATAACTGCTAAAGCGGTAAAAAAGATCCCGGGGACAACTTTGTGCACAAACCAGGAGTAGTGTTGCCGGGCCTTCATCGCTTGCGGGAGAGAAAAGCGTTGTCCGGAGTGCAATATATTCGAGAATCTGCAAGGCAAAGCTTTCGTTCCAGAGTTTTTCTGGAGGGGCAGCTATGTCTTCCGCATTTCGGGGATAGACATAACCGCTTTCCCCGGCAAGGGCCTGCAGGATTTGGCGACGGGCCGAAATTGGATCATCGGGTGTTTTTCCTGTAGGCGGGTGTTTTTCAGCAAAAAGCCGCCAGTGCGGCAATTGTTCTGTCATCCAAATACCTCTTTGGCCCAATACGGGGTAGAGGTAGGGCCACAAAGAGGGGTCGTCGAGGGTTTTTTCCAGTGCATTAGGTACCCAGTGGAGTGGTAGGGAGAAGTTGCATGTATGCAGGAGGAAAAGAACCTCGGGCAACACGGCGCGAAAATTTCCGGATAGGGTTGCCTGAAAAAAGGGCTCAATGGATAGCGGGGCAGGTAGCAGGGTTTCTTCCGGGAGGAGCACAAGGTCCTGGTTGCTGACTTTAGGAAAAGGCTGTCCGGTTTTTTCCCATTGACTCAGGATAGCGATTCCTGTGAGGAGTTGCTCTTCTGCCGAGAGGGAG
Organism: uncultured Haliscomenobacter sp.; assembly: GCA_964527495.1. GTDB lineage: Bacteria > Bacteroidota > Bacteroidia > Chitinophagales > Saprospiraceae > JADJPL01. The sequence goes on along the minus strand of CAZGOT010000046.1, from coordinate 15,745 downwards.
GGGTCAATTCCAAGTGCTTCAAGAGCATTTCGGACTTTAATATCCATTTCCATGCGGTTGAGGCCGAGCAGGAGGATTTGTTGAAGTTTTTGGGCAAGGATATGTGCGGGAATGGACATATTAGGAAGGGTATGGTTTAGCAAAACCAGAAAAAATCTTTTCCGGGCGCCAGATTTTTTGCAAGGAGGTGCTGGTGAATGGCCGGCTGCTCATCGGGAGCAGAAACAGCCAGCAAAATTTGGGCATGGGGCAATTCCGAGATAATTTCGGTGCTTTGCATCACTACGCCATAAATATTGTGTCCCCATTTGGAAGGATTTTCGCAGCACCAATGAAAATTTTCTCCATAATCGAGCAGCATTCGTGCGATTTCCTTGCCTTTTCTTCCTGCCCCCCATACTATTAAGGGTTTTTCGGGATTGCGGTCTATTTCAAGGAAGCGGGGCACTTTGAGCCGGAAATATTCCTGGTTGGCGTGGCTTTCGAGATTTCGGGAACTGCGCCTGTTGTGATCGCGCCAGAAATGGAGTATTTTGGGTATAGCGGAGATGATGAGACCAGTTTTGCGAAAGCGGAAGGCCAGATCATAATCTTCCGGGTTAATAGACGGGTCATGGCCCCCAGCCTTGAGGAAGTCTTGCCGGAAGCACATCCAGCAGGGAGATGGGATTGTACATTCCTTGTATATTTCCTCCCAGTTTCTTTCTTCCCGTATTACGGTATTGAGCCATTCTGCATAGCGGCGATAGCCAGGACCGAGGTCAAACTCCTCAGAAAAATACTCGACCAGACCAGTGGAGAGGTATCCCGGGCCTTTTTCCAGCAGTGGTGCACGAAGTGCTTCGATTTTGTGGGGATCCATATAATCATCGGCATCCATTCGGGTGATGAAGGTACCAACGGCGGCATGGACGGCTACCCGTAACGCAGGGATAATACCTTTTTCCTTACTTTGAAGAACGCGAACGCGGGGATCTTTTTTTTGGTATTCCAGGAGCAGCGCCAGAGAGTTGTCGGTAGATGCATCATCAACCGCCAGGAGTTCCCAGTCCAGGCAAGTTTGGGCCAGGATACTATCGAGGCAGGTACGAAGATGTTTTTCTTCGTTGAAAACGGGCATAATAATGCTGACAAGGTTATTTTCCATAAAATGTATTGGAATGGTGGACAGTTCTGGGCTGTATTCAAGGGGTTTTTACTTCACATTAAAACCTTCCGGGAGTTAAGGCGGCAAGCTAACGAGGAGGAATACCGTCTATTTAAATAGTTTTCAATTTATTATTAAAATAATCCCCACAAATATCTATTTTTGCAGCGATTTTCAAAAAACGTACTTTTTCAACAAAATATATCCATTATGGCAAATATCGGTCATGTCAAGCAGGTAATTGGCCCGGTTGTGGACATTTACTTTCCTAATGAAGCAAGCCTCCCCGAGATTTATAATGCGCTTGAAATCAAGCGGCCCAACGGAGAAGTGCTGGTCCTTGAAGTGCAGCAGCATTTGGGCGAGGACAGTGTGCGTGCAATCGCGATGGACTCCACTGACGGTCTTAAGCGTGGCGTAGAGGTTACGGATACCGGCCATGCAATTTCGATGCCGGTAGGCGAAGCTATTCGTGGGCGTCTTTTCAACGTGGTTGGTAAAGCAATTGATGGTCTGGGAGATGTTTCTATGGATGTGACCTATCCTATTCACCGCAAGCCTCCGACATACGAAGAGCTTTCCACGGAAAAAGAGGTGTTGTACACGGGTATCAAGGTCATTGACTTGATCGAGCCATATATGAAAGGTGGAAAGATCGGTCTTTTTGGTGGAGCAGGTGTAGGCAAGACGGTATTGATTATGGAGTTGATCAACAACATTGCGAAGGGGTATGAAGGGATTTCCGTTTTTGCTGGTGTTGGTGAGCGCACGCGTGAGGGTAACGACCTTTTGCGGGAGATGATTGAATCGAACGTTATTCGGTACGGGGAGGAGTTCAAGCATTCGATGGAAGGTGGGAGCTGGGATCTTTCCAAAGTAAACTCCGACGATCTGTCCCGTTCGCAGGCGACGCTGGTTTTTGGCCAGATGAACGAACCCCCTGGTGCGCGTGCACGTGTGGCCCTTTCCGGTCTCACGGTAGCCGAGTATTACCGCGATGGTGATCTTAACGATCCAACTGGTGGCCGGGATATTCTTTTCTTTATTGACAATATTTTCCGTTTTACCCAAGCAGGCTCTGAAGTATCGGCACTTCTTGGGCGTATGCCATCCGCTGTTGGTTATCAGCCTACGCTGGCGACGGAGATGGGTTTGATGCAGGAGCGGATTACTTCTACCCGCAGGGGTTCTATTACGTCCGTTCAGGCGGTTTATGTACCTGCCGATGACCTTACAGATCCAGCACCAGCTACGACATTTGCCCACCTGGATGCCACGACGGTATTGAGCCGTAAAATTGCGGCTCTGGGGATTTATCCTGCCGTTGATCCGCTCGATTCCACTTCGCGGATCCTTGATCCGATGATTGTCGGGGAGGCACATTACAAATGTGCACAGCGGGTAAAGAACATTCTTCAGCGCTACAATGAGTTGCAGGATATTATTGCAATCCTTGGTATGGAGGAATTGTCGGACGAAGACAAGCTGGTCGTACATCGTGCCCGCCGGGTACAGCGCTTTTTGTCGCAGCCTTTCCACGTTGCAGAGCAGTTCACGGGCATTCCTGGCGTGATGGTAAGCATAGAAGAGACCATCCGCGGGTTTAATATGATTATGGACGGCGAGACAGATGAATATCCTGAAGCGGCTTTCAACCTCAAGGGCTCTATTGAAGAAGTTATAGAGGCTGGTAAAAAACTGTTGGCAGAGGTAGCTTGACCCTCTTTTGTGTAGCGTTCAAAAATCACTAAGGAAAAACCGGTGGCGACGCCAGTATGCCTTTAGAAAAAAAGCAATATGATGAACTTGACCATGCTTACGCCTGAGCGCGAAATATTCAAGGGTAATATTCAAAGCATAACCGTCCCTGGTGTGGGCGGGAAGTTTCAGATACTCAAGAACCACGCCCCTGTTGTTTCGGCACTCGAAGCAGGGGTGGTGACGGTAGTTACGGCCGTTGGCGAAAGTCTTTACTTCGACGATAATTCCGGGACTATCAAGACGATTGATGAAGCTGGCAAGACATTGCAGTTCAAAATTGGGGGAGGCTTTATTGAAGTGCTAAATAACAGCATTTCAGTTCTGCTCAGCAGTGTCCGGGAAGAAAGCGGGGTATCTGCATAAAAATTTTTTAAGCGCCAATTTTGTTGATTTTGCGAAGCAAAATCAACAAAATTGGCGCTTAAAAAATATTCTTTGGCGGCATTCGCCGCCAAATATCTTTTGTGGCTTCAGAGTTTCTTTTCTATTTCCTGAAGGTCACTTTCCACAAATCTTGGAAACCATTTAGCGAGTCGTTCGCGTGCGCGTTCGCGTACATCTTGATTGATGTAGGCTGCGATGGTGACGAGCCCGAAACTGAGCATACCGATATCGTCGGTAAAGCCGATGATGGGGGTAAGGTCAGGCAGAAAATCGAGAGGGGCAAGTAAGTAGCCAAGTACGCCGAGTATAATATTTTTGGCCCAGAAGGGTGTATCTTTTCGGCGGTAAGCATAATACATAAGCAAGGCTGTATATACTGTTTTTATGCCGAGGCGCTGGGCGAACCGACCAATCACGCTCCAAAAGTTACGCTCGCTAAAGAAGCGTCGGTATCTATCTATGTTAATTTTATTTTTCCCTGTCATGGTTTCAGGACTAATGTGTAAAAGGAACAACCGTTATTAACGCGGAATAGTTCCTTTTAGAAGGGTTATTAAGGTAGAGAGTCTTCATTTGAGCATTTCTTCTACCGGGCCGGCTATTTCCAGGCCAGCATGGAGGCCGGAGCCTTCAAACCTGCATTTTCCATGGATATAGAAGCGGACATCGAGCCGCGACTGGATACTTTCATTGACTTTTCCGCGCATTTCTCCATTGAGTGGGGAGACGAGATCAGCACCAGGTGCGGGGTGTCCGGTAATTTCGAGGCGGTGCTGTTTGTCCTGAAGGGTTATTTGTACGGTACTATCGTGGAGACGGGCTTTGAGGGAGGCGCCGGTATAGGTAGCAAAGCGGTAGAGTTGGCCATCAAAGAGGAATCCGGCGATATACCCGGTGAAGGAGGTGCCTATCCAAGGGATACGGGCGACCGATACCATGAGGGACATAGGTTTTTCATGGGGGAAATGGTTGCTTTGCATCCAAATCCAGGATCTGGGGAAGGAGGTGCCCCAGTCTTTTTCCAGATAGCCTATTCCACCGTTCATATCGAGGTGTTTTCCCCGGAATTCGAGTGTACCGGAGAGGTTATGGTGCAGGCTAACGACGCCATGGTAGCATTCCATGAAAGGCACGAAGCCATACCAGCCCATTATACCTGGAGCGCCCAACATTTTTGGCCACGGGCAAAGGTTATGGAAATGTAGTTCGCCTTTTACCTCTGGTAAGTCCAGGCAGATCCGAGAGGGGGAGAAAAAGCTGGAACCCAGTTCCAGGGCAAAATCTTTTTCTGATGGCCGGAAGTCTTTTTCCTCAAATGTGTGGTAAAAAGCTTCTTTTTCTGTACCATCGAAAACCTGTACAAAGGCATGTCGGTTTTCCTGGTTATCCATACTGATGCCGGGAATTATCGCGATTGCCTTTTCGCCATCAGGGGAGATCATTTTGAAATACCAGCCTTCGAAGAAGTTGCGTTTTTTGCCCCATCCATGATACATTTCGGGATTCCAGAGGGCGCGCCAACGGTGCAGGGAGTGGGAGCCAATATGCATGACAAGTAGAAATTTGCGTTTTAAAGTTTTAGCCGGCTGAACCGGCCTACCAGTACATCCAGGAATTGTTCCTTAAGTTCCTCGCTGAGGAAGCTGTTAAGGACTACCTGCCGCAAGGGCGAATAGTTTGTTTTGAAATTCTGCAGCACGTAATCAACAGTTTCACTGGAGAGTTGGAGGGTTTCCCTGCCCAGAAGGGTTCGGAAATCTTCGGCGGTAAAAGCCGTGTGCTTTCCTTGGAAGGAGAGTCCCATTTCCCTTTCCTGACGGCCATAGAACAGAATGGAGTTGAGGAAAAACAAGGGAGGGGCCAGCGTCGTTTTGGGAGGTTGTTTGAGGAGAAAATAATCTTTCCAGGACTGGGACTCATATCCGATGAGCCAGGAGAATAGGATTCTCTGGAAGAGGCGGAATTTTTCGACTACAGGGAAGGTGCAGTAAGTTTCAATCATTTCTACGAGGCCTTCAACGGTATTGGGGTTCATGGGTTTTTTGAGGGCCTTAAGCGCATCGGTTGATTTGGTGAGGGCGAAAGACTTATGGTTTTTGTCGCGCGGAATTTCTGCGAAGTAGGTCAGGGTTTGATCATGGTTGAAGACCATACCGTGGAATACTGTTTTCACACCGCACACCTGAGCCAGGCGTGTGCTGAGGTCGAGGTTTGCAGAAGTTTGGAGGATAGGTTTTGCGGGAGGCAGGAGAATAAACCGGCTTTTTTTATTGCGTATTTCCATTTGCTGGCTTCCGGCCGGGATATCGCCAAAAGCCCAGGGGTTAGGCCAGTTTATTTCAAAATTAGAAGCGGGATGTCCTTGGATATGCGTTTCGTCCAGCAACTCCAGGTTTGTGAGGCCGCGGCGCAATTTTTTTAATCCGGAGGCGCTATATTTATTCGGGCTACATATTTCGTACGTTATTGGGCATTGACTCATAATTTTTCATGGTTTTCGCCTGAAAATACGTCAATAAGCGGACTGGAGAAATGGATACGTATGTTAAGTACCTGAAGGATTCGGAGAAGGGTATTTAGTTGAACAGATGCTTTGCCGTGTTCGATGTCATAAACAACGGTTTTTCCGACACCTGCAAGGCGGGCGCATTCTATCCGGGTAAGGCCGCTGATTTTGCGGTGATGGCGGATTATCTTTCCGAGTTCCGCGGGATCCATAGGTTATATTTTTACTGCTAAAGCGGCAAAGTGAAATAAGTAAAAGGTGTTGGGTTTAATAAAAAAAGTCAAACCGGATTGTTATTCGGCTTGGTTTATGGGAATTGTTTGGGGTATTTAGGCGATTTTTTAGGATTTATCCCGCAAAATAAGCAATTTTGGGAGATTAATTTTCATTTTACCGCAATAACAGCAAATAATATTCATAAGTCTGTTGAATTGGGCAAACTTGGTTTAGGATTTGCCCATTATGGGTTAACTGGATTCAGAAATAGGGTAATAGCCTGATTTTTTGTATACAATAGTTATTGTTATGGGATTGATCTATGGTAAAAATGGGTATTTTTGGACGATGCGTACTACGAGAAACAATCAATAAAGACATGTTACGGAAGTTCATCGTTTTACTTGTTGCCGTTTTGATGTGTCGGGTGGCATTTGGCCAGGAGCTGGAGGAGCGGCTTCGGTATGTTGAGCGGTATAAGGCACTGGCTATTTGGGAGATGGGACGCCGGGGTGTACCGGCGAGCATTAAATTGGGCCAGGGGATTCTGGAATCCCGGTGGGGGACTACGGACCTGGCTGTAATTGCCAACAACCATTTCGGTATCAAATGTGGGGGCAAAGATGTCTGGTATGGCCCACAGTATTATAAATTTGACGACGAGTACGACAAAAACGGGCAGATGCAAAAATCCTGTTTTAGGCAGTACAACTCCCCAGAAGAGAGTTTTATTGCGCATTCAGAGTTTTTGCGCAATCCGCTTAAGGAGGAGCGTTATGGGTTTTTATTCAAACTTGACCCGACCGATTATAAAGGATGGGCGCGGGGTTTGCGGAAGGCTGGATATGCTACCGACCCGAACTATCACACCAAGCTGATCCGGGTTATTGAGGAGTTAAAATTATGGCAGTTTGACCGTATGTCTTTTGTCCAGGTAGCAGTTTCGAACAATAGTAATAGTAATAATATACAGGAGGTACAGCGCATGAGCGCCCGGTTCGAAGCGCTGGTAGGAGAATTGATTCCTGCATATAATCCTGGACCAGGTCAGGTGGTTTCCCCGCGTCGGGAGGTATTGCCTTTGGCGCCGATTGCAGTTCGTGTATTATCGGATCTCAGCAATTTTCTTCTTTCAGATAGGCAACGGCAGGTATCTCCAGCTTCTGTTTTTCTTTGGACTTATGCGGAAGAGCGGGATCATCCTGCTCATGTTTTGCGTTCATATGGCCGAAGGAATCCATACGTGGGTAAAAGCAGGTATCAGGGGAAGCCGATGTGGCATAAGGTGCGACCGAATGAATTATTGGCAGATATTTCCAGAGAATATAGCATTGCGCTTCCGGTGTTGTACGATCGCAACCTTCTTGAAGTGGGCAGTGAGGTAGCAGCCGGTCAACTGGTCAAGTTGAAAGGAGGAAAAGTAGAGAAGGCACCGGTATTAGTTTCAGATATGTTCCGGGATTCTCCTGTTCCCCATGTACGTTCAGGGCAGGCATTTTTTCGGCCCGATCCGTTGCTCCGGCCAACGCTGGGAAAGGAAATATCAAACGATCCGTCCGTTAAGCCTTCATTACCGGCTACAGGGGGTGGCGTTGAGCCACTACCACTTCCAGTAATTCCCAGGCCAGGAGTATTGCCCTCCCCCACTACCGGTTCATCCGGAGCAAATATTTCCCCTTATCACGTCGTTCAGCAAGGGGATACCCTTTATGGAATATCCAGGAAATATGGTTTGAGCGTCAGTATATTAAAATCGCTTAATGGATTGCATGGGGATAATGTTATAACGGGCACGGTACTTCGCCTTCGATAGAAACGGCGATGGGCTTATCAAGCGATGCAATCGTTTTTTTCTTTTCGCCTTCATTGCGTCTTCGAGAGTCATGAAGTTGGGGTTATGCTGTTTTTTGCGGGTATTACGCGGGAGGAGAGCAGCGTTTTTTTTAGCTATACCACTGCCGGGGTAAACAGTCTAATAAAAATTAGCAGACGAAAAAAAGGGCTTAATCGTCCAACGTCTTTTATCTGCCTATGAAAGGCAAATCAGTCAAAAATTGACTAGGCAGAATCGCTTAATAGTTTCAGGGATAGGGATAATCTTTTTAACTTTCAGGAAATTTTACTTTTTGTCGCCCAGGGTAAACGTTTGGCCGGGTGATTTAAGGGGTATTTTGAAAGCACGCCTATGTGCTGTTGCAGGGAGAATGTGTAAAAAAGCCTGCCGCCGAAGGTGGCGAAAGAAAGTTTTGAAGAAGCTGTCTGAAAAGTCTTTTGGCGGCCAATGACGGCCTCCAGCCTTTTTACACACCCCCGGTAAAGAATACTGTTGGGAAAGCATTTTGCAGAGTTGTTGCGCTATTTATTTCACGATTAAACTATACTATGTTCCATTTCTCTTTGAACAGGCGGGTATCGGGCCGAAGCAGCCAACAAAGGCAGTTTGGCAATGGGTTTATTGTTTTTATGTTCGTGCTGGCGATTGTTGGGGCGGGAGGTTGTGCGCGGAAGAAGGGCGAGGCTCCCGGTGCGGGTGGGCCAGGAGGGCCAGGAGGGGCACCAGGGGGGCCTATTCCAGTAACCCCTGTAGATTATATGGTCGTTGCTGCACAATCTCTGGAAAACACCCTTCAGACGACCGGCAACCTGGTGGCTAATGAGTTTGTAGATATCCGGCCGGAGCGCAGTGGCCGCTTAACGAAAATCCTTTTCAAGGAGGGAGGGCTGGTACAGCAGGGGGCATTACTTGCGGAGTTGGACCGTGTTGAGCTGGAGGCGCAGTTGTTCAAGCTGAAGGTGAATGAGACGTATTATATCCGGGAGATAGCGCGGGCAAAGGATTTGCTGGCGATAGACGGGATTGCACAGGAGGAATTTGACCGGATATCCCTTAGTCTTGACCAAACACGGGCAGACATTCGGATAACGGAGATTGCTATTGAAAAAACCCGGATTCGTGCCCCTTTTACGGGTCGGCTGGGGCTACGCCAGGTGAGTGAAGGGGCGTATGTTTCGAGTAATGATATTTTGGTGCGGCTGCAGCAGACGAACCCAATCAAGCTGGAGTTTGATGTTCCGGAGCGTTTTAGCCGGGATTTGCGTATTGGGCAACGGGTAGAATTTTTGGTAGAGGGGCTTCGGCAAACATTTTTTGCGGAGGTATATGCGCTGAGTAATGAGGTGGAATCTTCTACGCGTACGCTGACGGTGCGGGCGCGGTGTGGAAACTCGAGCAATGTCCTGCAGCCAGGCAATTTTGCAAAAGTAAAAATTACGACCAGTCAAAACCAAAAGGTTGTACTGGTACCAACTGATGCGGTAATTCCAATTCTTAATGGTCAGCAGGTTCTTGTAATCCGGCAAGGTGCGGCACGTGCGCAGGAGGTAGAGGTGGCACAGCGCCTGGAGAATTATATCGCCATAACGGGTGGGCTTAGTCCTGGGGATACGGTAATCCTGAGTGGGCTGCTTGCCTTGCGGGAGGGAATGCCTGTGATGCCCTCCCAAATTGTTGAACCGCCAAATCCGAATGATTTATGAGCTTACCTTCTATCAGTATAGAGCGGCCTGTTCTGGCCACTGTGATTTCTATTGTCATCTTGTTATTTGGCATCATTGGATTTTCTTTTCTTGGTTTGCGGGAATATCCAAGTGTTGATCCGCCGGTAATTTCTGTTTCTACTAATTATACGGGTGCCAACGCGGATGTAATCGAGTCACAGATTACGGAGCCGCTGGAAGAATCGCTTAACGGGATTGCGGGAATCCGGTCGCTATCGAGTACAAGTGCACCGGGCCGGAGCAGCATCACAGTAGAGTTTGAGTTGGGTACAGACCTGGAAGCTGCGGCAAATGACGTGCGTGACAAGGTTTCGCAGGCACAGCGGCTCCTTCCACCGGATGCGGATCCGCCTATAGTATCGAAAGCGGATGCGAACGCTTCCCCTATTCTTGCTGTGACGGTGCAGAGCAACAAGCGTGACCTCATGTCGCTGAGTGAATATGCGAATAATGTAATAAAGGAACGGGTGCAGACCATTCCGGGAGTATCCGGGGTACGTATCTGGGGGGAGAAAAGGTATGCTATTCGTATTAAGCTGGATCCGGTTAAGTTGGCGGGATACGGCCTGACGCCGATAGATGTACGGAATGCGTTGCAGCGGCAGAACCTGGAGCTTCCGTCAGGAAAAATTGAGGGATATCGGACGGAGCTCAGCGTGCGAACGCAGGGCAGGTTAAATTCTCCGCAGGAATTTGCGGAGGTTGTGTTGCGGGAGGAGCGGGGTTCGGTAGTACAACTTAAAGATGTAGCGAATGTGGATCTGGAGCCACAAAACGTCCGCAGTATTTTACGTGGCAGCGGTATAATCCCGATGATGGGGGTAGCAATCACGCCGCTGCCAGGGGCGAATTACATTGATATTGCCGACGAGGCTTACAAGCGTATTGAGGAGTTGAAAAAGAGCGCACCACCGGACATTCGGTTGGATTATGCATTTGATACCACGCAAAATATCCGACAGGGTATTTCTGAGGTGGAGGAAACTATTTTGATTGCATTTGGGCTGGTGGTGTTGGTGATCCTATTCTTTTTGCGGACCTGGCGCACGACACTGATTCCGGTGGTAGCGATTCCGATCTCGCTGATTGGTTCTTTTTTCATCATGTATCTTTTTGGGTATTCTATCAACGTTCTCACGCTTTTGGGTATAGTTTTGTCTACTGGGTTAGTGGTAGATGATGCCATTGTGGTGATGGAGAACATATTCCGACGAATAGAAGAAGGTCAAGCGCCCCGGGAAGCTGCGCATGAGGGTTCGCGGGAGATATATTTTGCGATTATTGCGACTTCAGTAACGCTGGTAATCGTTTTTCTACCTATTATTTTTCTTCAGGGGTTGACAGGCAGGTTGTTCCGGGAGTTTGGGGTAGTCGTTGCAGGGGCAATTATCATTTCGACGTTGGTTTCGTTGACACTAACCCCGATGATGAGTTCAAGGTTATTGCGCAAACAGAGGCACAGTCGTTTCTTTTTATTTACAGAAAAGTTTTTTACAGGGTTGACGGACGGGTATAACCGAACGCTGCGTGGTTTTATGCAGGTAAACTGGTTGGCATGGGTAGTCGTTTTGGCTTGTTCATATGGGATTGTTGCATATGGAAAAAAAATTCCCTCTGAGCTTGCGCCTATGGAAGACAAGAGCAGTTTCCGGATTATTTCCACGGCACCGGAGGGCACATCCTATGAGATGATGGACAGGTACCAGTTGGAGGTACTTAAGATTGTGGAGCAGATTCCGGAGAAGCGGGCGTATACTGCGGTCACCTCTCCAGGATTTGGGGCTTCCACCTCGGTCAATTCAGCATTTGTGAGTGTTTCATTAGTGCGGCCGGAGGAGCGGGAGCGAAGCCAGGATGAGATTGTAAAAAGTGTTTTTCCGCAGTTAGGAAGATTGAATTATGCACGGGCTTTTATTGCCCAGGAACAGACGATAAGCGTGGACAGGAGCCAGCGCGGGCTTCCGCTGCAGTATGTAATCCAGGCACCTAACTTTGAGAAGTTGAAGGAGGTGATTCCGCGTTTCATGGAAGAAGTTGGGAAGAACCCAGCTTTTGCCATTTCCGATCTCGACCTCAAGTTCAATAAACCGGAGATTCGCATAGACATTGACCGGCAGCGTGCCCGTCAGTTGGGGGTTACGGTCCGGGATATAGCGGAGACCCTGCAGCTATATTTGAGTGGAACGCGCTATGGCTTTTTTATTCGCGACAGCAAGCAGTATGAAGTAATCGGAGAGGCTGCACGGCCTTACCGGGATGATCCCGGGGATCTTTCGGTTCTTTTTGTCCGGAGTACGCGAGGGGATTTGATACCTTTGAGCAACCTGGTGCGGTTTGTAGAAGAATCGAGCCCGCCGCAGTTGTACCGCTTTAACCGATATTTATCTGCTACGGTATCTGCGGGTATGGCAGAAGGATATACTCTTGGCCAGGGTATTGAGGTGATGGATGAAATTGCAAAGCGTGTATTGGATGAGTCCTTTCAGACGGCACTTGCCGGGGCATCCAAAGACTTAAAGGAGAGTTCGAGTGGTTTATATTTTGCCTTTTTACTAGCCTTGGTTTTGGTTTATCTAACGCTTGCGGCTCAGTTTGAGAGCTTTTTTGATCCACTGATTATTATGATTACCGTTCCGCTGGCATTGACGGGGGCACTGGCAGCCTTGTGGTATTTTGGCCATACGCTGAATATTTTCAGTCAAATCGGTATCATTGTTTTAGTTGGGATTGTGACTAAAAACGGGATATTGATTGTAGAATTTGCGAATCAGAAGATGGAGCAGGGCATGGCTGCACGGGAGGCTGTGATTCTTTCAGCAACCCTTCGCCTTCGCCCCATTTTGATGACGAGTATTGCCACGGTCCTTGGTGTATTGCCGATTGCACTGGCATTGGGCGCTGCAGCCACGAGCAGGATCCCTATGGGTGTAGCGATTATAGGTGGGCTGTTATTTTCGCTAGTCCTTACGTTGTATGTCATTCCTGCGATTTATCCATTCTTTAACCGGCCTAAGAAAGTGGCAGGAGAAGTGAAGGCGCATAAGGAAGAACTTGTCGAAGAAAACTTTTGAACTAAAGGAAAATGTCAAAATGAACGAAAATAGGTTTTTTTACTGCTTTGGCGGCAAATTTTTATTTAAAACATTGTTTGTAAGTGGATTGCTGATTTTTACTGTCGGATTATCCCGGGTATGTGCACAGGAGATGCTGAGTGCACAGGAGGCGGTAAAGATTGGAATAGAGCAGAATTTCAGTGTTCGGATTTTGCGTAACCAGGAGCAGGTAGCGAGCAATAATAATACTGCTGGAAATGCGGGGATGTTACCGACGGTATCAACAGTAGGAACGACATCGTATTCGGTGAACAACACCGAGCAGAAATTTTTCAATGGGGAGACACGGGGAGGTAGTGGAGCAAGCAATATCAGTATCCGGACTGGGCTGGAAGTAAACTGGACGGCTTTTGATGGATTTCAGATGTTTGTGGAGCGGGACAGGTTAGCGGCATTGGAATCCCAAAGCCGGACGCAGACGATTGCCCAGATGCAGGAGTTAGCGGCGAATATTTTGGATGCGTACTACAACCTTGTTCAGTTGGAGTTATCAACGGACAATTTGCGGTATGCGGTAGGTCTTGACCGCGATTTGCTGGAGTTGGTTGAGAACAAGAAGCGCATTGGTACGGCGACGGGTCTTGAGTTGTTACAATCGCGTACACGCCTGACGGCGGACAGTGCGCGGTTGGTTCAATTGGAAACGGATATTCAGCGCGCGCGAAAAAACTTCAATCAGTTGCTTAACCGACCAGTGGAAATAAGTTTCCAGGTGGACAGTGCACTTAGCAGTATGCTTTTACCCAGTCTGGAGGAATTGTTACAGCGTAGCAGGCAGAGCAACCCGGATCTTTTGCTGAGAAAAATTGAAAGGGAACTTGCCCTTTTGGCTTCGGCCAATCAGAAGGGGAACCTCTGGCCTGAACTTAGTTTACAAGGAACGCTCAACTACAACTTCCAGCGCAATGATATTGGTTTTCTACTTTCCAACCGGAATTTTGGTCCAACGATTGGGTTGACATTGCGCTACACCGTATATGATGGGGATAACCGAAAGCGGGAGATTGCCAATGCACGTATTGCTGAGGATAATGCGGCGTTGCGGGAGGCAGAGATTCAACAGATAATCGAGGCGCAAATCCGGACCCGATATGGGGATTATCAGGCGCTTCGGCAGTTGGCTAATTTGGAGGAGCTCAATCTAAAGGTAGCAGAAGAGCAGGCAAGTCTGGCCAGGGAGCTCTACCGGCTTGGCAGGACCACTAATTTTGAAGTACGCGAGGCAATTTTGCAGGGGATACAGGCAAACGACAGGGTCATACAAAACCTTTACCGGTTAAAGCAAATCGAAATCAGTTTATTGAACCTTGCGGGAATCCCGTTATACACCCAGGAATGAGTTGTGCTTTTTCACTTTAAAATAATCGGCAAATGAAGCAAGTATTCATGGTGTGGATTGTTGTTGCGACAGCGATGCACAGTTTGGTAGCACAGGAGCAGGTGAACGCCAAGCTCAACGAGGCGATTCGCAAGCATGGCCTTGAACAGAGCAAGGTCATGGAAATCGCGGGATGGATGACAGACGTGTACGGACCTCGTCTAACGGGTTCGCCGATGCTGGACAAGGCGACGGAATGGGCCCAGAAGACGCTCAAAGAGTGGGGTATGGAAAATGTACATACAGAGCAGTGGGGTCCATTTGGCCGTGGGTGGGAAATGAGTTATTTCCAGATGCACGCCAGAACGCCTAATTATTTTCCTATCATTGCTTACCCTAAAGCCTGGTCTCCTTCGACAAATGGTATGATTACAGGAGAGGTCGTTTATTTGCAGGCGGGTAGTGAGGCGGATTTATCCCGTTACAAAGGCAAATTAAAAGGAAAATTTATCCTCCTGGATACTATCCGCGAAGTTGAGGAATGGATGGATGCCCCTGCACAGCGCCTTAAGGACTCGGAATTGTTAGACATGGCCAATGCTGCCTCGCCTACTCCACGTCCAGACCGCGATTACAATCGTCTTGGCGGTTTTTCTTTCAACAACCAGCTTTGGAAATTTCTGACGGAGGAGCAACCAGCTGCGGTTCTTGACAGGAGTTATAAAGGTGATCTGGGGACAGTTTTTGTATCCGGGGCACGTGCTGCTGAAGGAAGGGCACAGGTCAAAGATGCCAAAATCATTCCGCAAGCCACTGTTTCTGTCGAGCATTATAACCGAATTTTCCGCATGCTCCAGAAAGGGATTCCAGTGACAGTTTCCATGGAGCTTAAGGCGAATTATACCAACCCCGATGAGATGGAGCACAATATCCTGGCAGAAATTCCAGGTACGGACCTTAAAGAGGAGGTGGTGATGTTTGGTGCTCATTTTGATTCCTGGCATTCCGGGACAGGAGCAACAGATAATGCTGCGGGCTCTGCGGTTATGATGGAGGCAGCACGCATTTTGCTTCAAACGATAAAGGAGACGGGGATACAGCCGCGCAGAACCCTCCGTTTGGCTTTATGGACGGGTGAAGAGCAAGGATTGCTGGGTTCCAGGGCTTATGTACGGGATCATTTTGCGGTAACCTCTCCGGATGGTAGCTTTCAAGAGGTAAAACCAGACCAGGCTAAGGTGTCTGCTTATTACAATCTGGACAATGGCACCGGAAAAGTCCGTGGGGTTTATTTGCAGGGCAACAGTGCGGTATCCCCTATTTTCCGGACCTGGCTGGATGCATTTAAAGACCTTGGGGCTAATACCCTTACCTTATCCAATACGGGCGGTACTGATCACCTTGCATTTGATGCCGTAGGAATTCCTGGTTTTCAGTTTATCCAGGATCCGATTGCGTACTCAACGCGTACGCATCACTCTAATATGGACAACTGGGACCACCTTGTGGAGGAGGATCTCAAGCAGGCTGCAACAGTGATCGCTTCTTTTGTGATGCATTCTGCTATGCGGGATGGTATGTTGCCCAGGAAACCAGCACCTACAGTACGTACTGCAGGTTCGGGGAATTAAGGGGATTTTTTGAGGTTGTGTGAAAATTATTCCGCCGCCTTCGGCGGCGAAAGAAAATTTTGAATGGACGCCGTTTTATCTCATTTTGCGAAGCAAAATGAGATAAAACGG
>CAZGOT010000045.1:9657-16598 GCA_964527495.1 uncultured Haliscomenobacter sp. | reverse complement strand
GGGATAAAAAAAGATTTTTTAACCAAAACTGTCTACTTTTTTTAGGAATTGACAGTCCACCGTCCACCGTCCACCGTCCACCGTCCACCGTTAAAAAAAATGTTTAAAAAATTTATTTTTTAAAACAAATAGTATATATTTGCATGAAACAAAAAATATATCATGGAACTGGAAGTATTAATCAGCAATAAAGGAACCAGGGTTGTGCGGGCAACCCAGTTGTTTCGGTTGTTGGAGTTGCCGGTTCAGCAATACGGCTTGGTGGTCCGGCGCTGGCTCAAGGACGTATATGCTTTCCGGGAGGGTATCCGCCGTCCGGTGGTGATGAAGGATTATGCTCCGCGGAGGCAGAAAGGAGATCCGATAGTGGAGGACTTTTACTTGTCGGTTGAGTTGGCGAAGTTGGTTGCGCTGCATTCGAGGAGCCGGGAGAAGTTGAAAGTTTCCAGGCACTTACAGGAACTGGAAGCGGAGGAAGGGGCAGTACATTATTTTTCCAAAGAGGAAATGGCCGCGTTGCTGGAGTTGACCCGGGCGATGTGCCTTTGGTCTTGTCAGGAAGCTGCTGAGCAGCGGCATCTGAGGCTTTTTAAGTCGCGGAATGGTGGAACGGCAGCAAACTGGTGGATCTATCGGGCCCACCTGCTGGGGTTTTCGGCTGAAACCCTGAGAGAGCGCTGCAAAGCATTGGACATCCCTTGGCGGGGGAGGAACCAGCGGCAGATGTTACTTCAGTTAGATCCCTATGAGCTTATCCGTTCAGGGGTGATAGATCATTTTATGGCTTTAGGGAAAAATAAGGATTATGCGCGCAATGTAGGGGATCTGGCAAAATCCCTGGCGCAGGAAATGCAACTGGGCGTTTTCGACGACTGCCCGGCAGGGAATATGTTTGCACCAGAAATTAGCGTAGATCTTCTGCAGCAACTCCATGGCTATCAGCAGGAGCGAGCCTGAACGGCATCTATGGTAAGGTTCCGGCTTCCCAACTGGCAATAGCCGTGCCAGCAGATTGGATATAATTGACACCAATGTTTTTGTGTAGTTTATCCGACCTGTCTTAAAATTTGTGCAAAACCTGTTGGTGCAGGGCATTAAAAAAAGCAGGAAAGGGCTAGGGCCTTTCCCTGGAAATAACGAGTGGGTAGAGGCATTGCCCCAAAAGGGAAAAACTGCTATCTTTCGCAAAAAAGACCCAAACGCGCTTTATGAAACAAATAGTAAACACCTTCATGATAAGATGGAAGGTGCAATGCATACAAAGAACGGTAGCAATACCAAGGACGCTCATCCTGCTTCTGGGATGCTGGTGGATTTCTAATCCTTCCGGGGCCCAGGCCCCCGCAACTACCCTTTCCGGTTCGGGTAATAAATCGTACGCAGGGATTAGTGATGCAACTGCCGGGATGGGGGTCCCTGCTGTGCCCAAACGGGAACTCCGCGGGGTTTGGGTGGCCTCGGTGGCCAATATTGATTTTCCGCAAAAGCCGGGTACCGATACGGCAGCTTTGAAGCGCGAATGGATGCAAATGCTCGATCTTTTCGAGCGTGCCGGGCTGAATGCGGTCATCGTCCAAATACGCCCGGCATCGGATGCACTTTATCCCTCCCGGCTTGCACCATGGTCTAAATATTTAACCGGCAAACAGGGTATGCCACCACAGGGGGGCTGGGATCCGCTCGCGTTTATGATTTCAACTGCCCACGACCGGAATTTCGAATTTCACGCCTGGCTGAACCCCTACCGGGTTACGAACGATTCCGATACGGCAAGCCTTGCTCCGGACCATGTTTTCTATACGCATCGGGACTGGATACTGAAATATGGTACAAAGTACTATCTCAACCCCTCCCTACCCCAGGTACGGTCTCACCTGATCGAAGTGGTGGAAGAAATTATTAAACTGTATCATGTGGATGCAATCCATATGGACGATTACTTTTATCCCTATCGCATTGCTGGCGAGGAGTTTCCGGATGCGGCTGACTTTGCCCGCTATGGCAAAGGATTCACTAATGTGGACGATTGGCGCAGACATAATGTAGATACCCTGATTGCGATGCTGCATGACCGTATTCAGGCGCTGCGGCCCGGGCTGGAGTTCGGTATCAGCCCTTTCAGCGTGTGGCGCAACCAGGATAAAGACCCTCAAGGATCGCCTACCCGTGCCGGTCAAACCAACTACGACGACCTCTACGCCGATATCCGCAAATGGCTGCAAATGGGATGGATTGATTATGTGGTGCCCCAGCTCTATTTCCATATTGGCTTCGAACCGGTGGATTATGAAAAGACCTTGAAATGGTGGTACGATAATGCTTTTGGGGCAAAATTGTATGTGGGTATGGCGGCATACCGGGTTGGCTCCGACCGTACGCCCCAATGGCGCGAACCGGATCAAATCCCACGTCAGCTCCGGCTAAACCGATCCCTGGAAAACGTGCATGGCCATGTTTTTTTCAGTGCCAAACAATTGTTCCAAAACCCGCTCGGCCTGACGGATTCCCTGGCAAATGCTTATTTCTCGTCCCCGGCACTTTTCCCACTGCGTAAAGGCCCTGATTTTGCCCCGCTGAAGCCACCAAAACTTCAGTCGGTTCGCAAAGCCAATGGTGGTATGCAACTTACCTGGAAATCCAGGGATACCGGGAATTTGCCACGGCATTGGGTGGTTTATCGCTTTAGTGATGGCGAAGCTCCGAATATTGAGCGACCCGGAAGTATTCTGGAAATCCTGCGGGTCCAAAATCAGAATGGAAAAGTTACCTTTATGGATACAAAGGGACTTAAAGGTACTAAATACCAATATCTGCTGACGGGCATGGACCAGAACTATTCCGAGAGCAGGCCCTCCAACGTGTTAAAAAGTAAGCGTTTTTAAGAAATGAGTTCAAAGGAAATATTGCATATTGTTAAAATTGGTGGAAAGGTCGTGGATGATGCGGCAATGCTGCGCACCTTCCTTAATCAACTCGCAGATACGCCCGGACGTAAAGTCCTGGTACATGGAGGGGGTAAAGGGGCAACGGCCCTCAGTGAAAGACTTGGTATCCCTACTCAAATGGTGGATGGCCGCCGTATTACAGATGATGCAACCCTTGAAATAGCAGTGATGGTTTATGCAGGGTGGTTCAACAAAAGTGTGGTGGCACAGCTACAGGCACAGGGATGTAACGCAATTGGGCTCAGCGGTACCGATGGCAACCTGATCCGGGCTCAAAAACGTCCGGTCAAAACCATAGATTACGGGTGGGTGGGCGATATCGAAATGGTTCATGTCCAGGGTATTTCCCAATTGCTGGAGTTGGGGCTTGTACCTGTTTTCTGTGCTATTACCCATGATGGAAAAGGGCAGCTCCTGAATACGAATGCGGATACAATTGCTGCATCCATAGCTTCTGCGCTTGTGTTGGATTATAGGGTGCATCTGTCTTTCTTTTTTGAAAAAAACGGGGTATTGCTGGATCCTCTTGACGATTCTGCCTTAATCCCTGCTCTCGATCCGGCCACTTACCAAAAATATCGCGAACAAGGCAATATCCACACTGGCATGGTGCCCAAGCTCGATAATGCCTTTGCTGCTTGTAAGGCCGGCGTGGAAAGGGTGCGCATCTGTGGTCCGGATTCTTTTATAACGGGAGGGGGTACGTTGATTATCCCCGATTCTGTGGCACAAGGATAAGCAATGGCGAATCGGTATCCGGAAATTCAAAGGGCCAAAAAAATCGCGCTGGAACTGCTGTGTTCCCTTATCGCTGTACCCTCCTTTTCCAGGGAAGAGGATAGAACAGCAGATTTGTTGGAAGCTTTTCTGAAAAAAGAAGGGGTTGTGACACAACGCCTTGGAAATAACGTATTTGCCCGCAGCGCTGTCTGGAATCCAGATAAACCTGTCCTTTTGTTGAATTCCCATCACGATACCGTGCGGCCTGTTGCCGGCTGGACCCGCAATCCTTTCCAACCGGAAATGGAATCGGGGAGGCTTTATGGACTCGGGAGTAATGATGCCAGTGGGTCCCTGGTAGCCCTGCTCCTGGTGTTTATTCTGCACTATCGTGAACAAAACCTTCCGGTAAACCTCCTCTTTGCAGCAAGTGCAGAAGAGGAGATCTCCGGATCAAATGGCATTGCTGCAATATTACCTGAACTCGGTGCCATTGATGCCGCTATCGTTGGGGAGCCTACAAAAATGCAAATGGCGGTGGCAGAGAAAGGATTGATGGTTGTTGACGCAACAGCAAAGGGCAGGGCAGGCCATGCTGCCCGCGAGGAGGGGCTTAATGCAATCTATATCGCTATGGACGATATCGCCTTTTTGAGGGAAGCGGTTCCAGAACGGGTTTCTACCCTGTTGGGCAAGGTGAAATGTACGGTGACCCAAATCGAGGCAGGAACTCAGCACAATGTTGTTCCTGACCGCTGTTCTTTCGTTATTGATGTGCGGACAAATGAACTGTACAGCAATGCGGAAATTTTGGTGTGGCTGCAGGATCATCTGAAATCTGAACTGAAGGCGAGGTCCCTGCGTTTGAACTCCTCCCGGATTTCCGTGGATCATCCGCTGGTGCAGAGTGGGCTTCGGCTCGGTTTGTCCTGTTTTGGTTCTCCTACCCTTTCCGACCAGGCCCTGATGCCTTTCCCTTCTGTTAAGCTGGGTTGCGGTGACTCCGCACGCTCCCACACGGCGGATGAATACATCGGCATCCAGGAAATTGAAGAAGCAATTGATGTATATTCGGAGATGATCCGGGGGTGGTGAGCAGCGGTATATTTTGTCAGGATTCTGCTGGAATAGGGTTTATGTCATGCCTGGGTTTTCCAGAAGGGAGCAATGCATGGGTTTTTTACCATCCGGGAAAAAATTGGATTAATAAAGAAAAGGCCTGTTTTACCCCCTTTTTGGCCAAACCCTACAGTTACCTATATTTTTACTGAAAAAAAACGAGGATGAAACTTTGGCAAAAGGACTACCAGGTCCTTCAGGAAATAGAAAAATTCACTGTGGGGCGTGACCGTGAAATGGATGCCTACCTGGCGCCGTTTGATGTACTTGGCTCCCTGGCACATATCCGGATGCTTTGCGAAGCAGGGCTGCTGGAAGAAGCGGATTTTATTTTGTTGAATACTGCCTTGCAAGGGTTATACCACGAAGCCCTTGCTGGTAACCTGCAGATCGAAGAGGGGGTAGAGGATATCCATTCCCAGATCGAGCTAATGCTCACGCGTAGCCTGGGAGAGGCAGGAAAAAAAATCCATAGTGGCAGATCTAGAAATGATCAGGTTTTAGTAGATCTCCGCTTGTTTTTCCGGGACGAAACAGCACAGGTGGCCCGTCTGATGAAAGCCCTTTTCCAACAGCTACAGGACTTATCTGAGGCCCACCGGGATATTCTGATGCCTGGATATACCCATTTTCAGGTGGCTATGCCTTCTTCTTTCGGGCTTTGGTTCGGGGCTTATGCCGAGTCGCTCGCCGACGATCTGCTGGTGTTGCACAGCGCATATCAGATTACAAATCAAAACCCACTGGGCTCTGCAGCAGGATATGGTTCTTCTTTTCCACTCAACCGAAAGCGAACGACCGAGCTACTTGGTTTTTCCGACCTGAGCTACAATGTGGTAAATGCACAGATGGGAAGGGGGAAGACCGAGTTGTTTTTGGCTTTTGCACTTGCAGCGCTTGGCCAGACCCTTGGGAAAATGGCGATGGACGTGGTACTGTTTATGAATCAGAATTTTGGCTTCATCAGTTTTCCGGATGCACTCACAACGGGGTCGAGCATTATGCCCCACAAGAAAAATCCGGATGTTTTTGAGCTTATACGGGCCAGGTGTAACATGTTGCAGGCTCTTCCCACGCAGGTAGCCCAACTTACAGGGAACCTTCCTTCCGGTTATCACAGGGATTTTCAATTATTGAAAGAGGTACTTTTCCCCGCATTGGAACAGGTGAAGGCCTGCCTGCGTATTGCAACTTTTTCTCTAGGGCATATTCAGGTAAGGCGGGACTTGCTCGATGATCCCAGGTATCTGTATTTGTTCAGTGTGGAGGAGGTGAACAAGCTGGTTTTACAGGGGGTTCCGTTTCGTGATGCTTACAGGGAAATCGGAGCTGCTATCGCTACCGGAGCGTTCCAACCTGAAAAACGGCTCGTGCATACCCATGAAGGCAGTATTGGTAATTTGTGTAATGAGCAAATCAGGCAGAAGTGGGACAGGACGTTCCTGGCTTTCGATTTTGAAAAAACGGACCATTGTCTGAGGGATTTAATAGGAGCCTAGAGGATATTTTAGCGCAGCAGCATTGGCCAGTCCACTTTTCCGAGCAGGTTGTGACCGTTGGGAAGGATCTGTAGTTGTAGTCCTGGGACTTGTTCCCCCCATTTTTTTATTGCAGACAGGTTTAGAAGCGGATCATGCTTTCCCATTATACAATAGATGGCGGAAAGAGAATCCTGGCGCCTGGTCAGGGCACTCTGCCTGATGGGAAAGTGGGCGAGATTAATCCAGGTGTTCAGCAAACGGGTGCGCTTTGCCGGATCGCCCAGGTGGTGTTGAAGAAAACGAAGGGCAAAAGGATGCAGTAGTTGGATTTTTTCTAATAGGGCTGCAAGTGTCAGGATGGGTTGGGGATAATGCTGAAGGATGCGCCCTATCCATTGCCGAAGTTTTCCGGGTATCCTGTTTGTCCATCGCTTCCAACGGCCGCTGATAGCTTCCGGGGACACGAGGAAAAGGCGGTATTGCAGCAGGGGTAGGGCGGGTAACGTGCCAATCCAAAGCCCCGCGCCATAGCTGAAACCAATCAGATCGAGGTGCGTTTTGCCTGCTTCCAACTGCAGAACAGCTTCGACGATAGTGCTTAGGCTGGCTGGTGAAAAAGTAGGGTTTTGCCATTTCGTATGGCCATGCCAGGGTAGGTCTATAGCGTACAAACAAT
>CAZGOT010000045.1:8672-9647 GCA_964527495.1 uncultured Haliscomenobacter sp. | reverse complement strand
GAAAGGTATTGATGCAGTTTAATCTATTACCCGCACCCGGATGCCCGTCCAGAGCGAGAAGGTATGGATGCGATCGAGGTTGGGGCCAAGGCCATTGGAGAAATATCCGATAGAGCGATGATACGTTGGCTGCAGGAACAGGCCCCAGCGTTCGGATACATAGCGCTCTACGCCGATGGCCATATTAGCGGTGACATAGCTGTTTTCCTTAAAGGCACCTCCTTCAAACCAGCCTTCTGTGCGGTTGCGCAGTCTGGATTGTCCTGCAGGCGTCTGGGCCAGGTCGGCAGGGAATGATGTAGGCGGAGCGAAGAAGTAGTTGGCCTCAAAAGCAACCTGCAGGGAGGCGCCTCCAGAAAGGTAGGCCCGCCACTTATCCTTGCGCAGGGCGTCGAAGCGCAGGTAAAACGGCAGGTTGATCATATTGAGCTGAACGGTCTGCAGGGATTCCCCTACATAACCATCCTTGAAATTGCCTTTGATGAAAATTACCGGCAGGGGGCGATATTGTTTTGCGGCATAGATAAACCCAGAGCCTACCTCCATTCTGCCGTATTCCAGTCCGAAGAGGATACCCCCTCCATAGCCCAGGGAATACCGGTCAAAGGCATTGATGCGAAAACGGTAATCTGCCGGAGTCATTACGCGGTTGTAATCAGAAGAGCCGAGCATGGCTACATTCAGCAGGGCCCGTTTCGGTGGGTTTTTCAATGTAAAAACGCCTTCTTCACGATCTTCTTCATCAAGCGGAAGGGGCTTGAGCTGAGATACGGCAATCGTGGGGATATGCCAGGTGAGATGGGCCTGGGGTACAGACGATACCGGCAGGGGATAGCTGGGTGTGCGGCCTGCGAAGGATTGGATTGGGGGAAGTAAATCCAGGGCTGTGACAGGTTGGTCAGCTTTTTTGCCAGCAGATTCTGCGAATGGGGCGGCGGCGGCGTGCTGGTCTGAAACGGCGGTGACAGATTTTTC
>CAZGOT010000045.1:0-8662 GCA_964527495.1 uncultured Haliscomenobacter sp. | reverse complement strand
GGAGGTCCGGTAAAGGCTCAACCTGGTTGCTGGAGGCCCTGACCTCGGATTTTCTGACGTTGGAAGGCTCGACAGACGAGCTGCTGAGGTGCTTGGGACTTTTGGAAAAGGCAATCGGAGCCAGGCGATGAGCAATAGTCCGCCATGCTGGATTTGAAGGAGTAGGCTGATCGGCCCATTGCCATGCGAGAACGGAAAAAAACAGGACCAGACACAACTCCAAGGATTTGTAAAAGAAAACCCTGTCGCGCAGCACGGCATTTTCCCGGAGTTTTTTTTCGAGTAGGGGCCAGGTACTTGCTGGCGAACCTGGCACGGCAGCATGCTCGAGCTTTTGGGCTATTATTTTATCGCTGGGGTTTGGGGCATCGGTGTCAAAAATGACAGGTGGGGCTTCTTCCAGCTTTTTGCGGAAGGCCTCCCAATTGCCAGCCGGGACAGGCGCTTCTACGCCCTCCAGTTTTTTGCGGACAATACCGTCAAATTTCTTCGTGCCCATTTTCAAATTTTTCCCTCGAAAGCAATTCTTTCAGCCTGATACGCGCTTTTACCAGATTAGATCGCGAGGTGCTTTCTGTAATATCCAAAAGGTCGGCGATTTCTTTATGCGTATAGCCTTCAACTACATATAAGTTAAAGATGGTGCGGTACGTCGGTGAAAGCTGCTGAACGGCCAGGAGGATTTCCTGTTCCGTGCAACGGCTGATCGCGTCAGTCTCCTCCTGGGAGATATGTACCGCCTGAGCCAGATCTTCTGTCCTCCGGCGCATCCGCTTGCGATAGAAATCTATAGACGTATTGACCATTATGCGCCGCATCCAGGCTAAAAGCGAAGTACCTGACTGGTAGCGGTCAATATGTTGAAAAATTTTTATGAAGGCTTCGTGCAGGATATCGAGCGCATCGTGTTCGTTACTCGCATAACGCAGACAAACGACCATCATTTTTCCATAGTACTCCTCGTACAGGAATTGTTGCGCCCATCTTTCCTGGCGTTTGCAGGCGCGGATAACTTCCTCTTCCCCAAAATTAGCAGGCAATACGAAGTCCATAGACTGGAATTTTATGCACTTCCATCAGGCAAAGCGGACTGCTTTTTCCTATCGTGCCATAAATGTACATCTATTGCCGAATAATTGCAAATGCCATTTTAAAGGAGCAATCAGAAAATCCACATGCTGGACACCAAGCCCATAGAACCTTCGCTAATGGAACGTTTGGACTTCCTCGCACGCTGCCAGTAGGCGTGGGATTATCCGCACCAAAATTTAATTAACAAAAAAAGTTTTTAATTAAAAAATTTTACCTATTTTTGTTTTAAATTAACTGTTTTAAAAAATCGTTTGCCCCAAGTTAGAATAGAGAGGCCGTCCTGAGGTTGTGTAAAAAGTATTCTGCCGCCTTCGGCGGCGGAATACTTTTTACACAACCCCGTGCTGCCGCCAGGCTTTTTACACAACCCCAAAAAAATTTTCTTTCGCCGCTGAGGGCGGCGAAAGAAGGCGTATTAAGACAGGTTAAGCATGATTGTATTAGAAAAAAATGGTGCCCGGAGGTCAGGCCCCGCTTGCAACCCGCCCCGGAAACGGCTAAATTTTACTACTTTTGCCAAGCACTTAATGAAGCAGGTATGAGTGAAACACCGGAGAACGGCAGTACAATGGCCAATAAAGCACTTTCGGCCCTGAATGAAATGTACCAGGGATATTTTTTGGATTACGCCTCGTATGTCATCCTGGAGCGCGCCGTGCCTACTATTGAAGACGGGCTTAAACCAGTACAGCGACGTATCCTCCACGCTATGAAGGAGATGGATGATGGGCGTTATCACAAAGTGGCCAATATCATCGGTCAGACGATGCAGTTTCACCCGCACGGCGATGCCGCCATCGGCGACGCTCTAGTCAACCTCGGACAAAAAGACCTCCTGATTGATACCCAGGGCAACTGGGGTAATATCCTGACCGGAGATAGCGCTGCGGCCCCCCGTTATATCGAAGCCCGCCTCACCCGCTTCGCACTTGAAGTAGTATTTAACCCACAGACTACAGAGTGGCAATGGTCTTACGATGGCCGCAAACGGGAGCCGGTGACGCTGCCGGTGAAGTTTCCGCTTCTGCTGGCCCAGGGTGCCGAAGGTATAGCTGTTGGCCTTTCTACAAAAATCCTGCCCCATAATTTTATCGAGCTCATAGAAGCATCTATAGACCTCCTACAGGGCAAAAAAGTGCGCATTTTTCCGGATTTTCCGACCGGGGGAATGATTGATGTATCAGATTACCAGGGTGGGCGTAGAGGCGGGCGCATTCGCACCCGGGCCCGACTGGAAAAATTGGATAAAAACCTGATCGCTGTCCGCGAACTTCCTTATGGGGTCAATACAGGATCACTGATCGAAAGCATCATTAAAGCAAACGATAAGGGCAAGATAAAAGTCCGGCAGGTAACCGATAATACGGCCCAGGAAGTGGAGGTATTAATCGAACTGGCTGCCGGCGTATCCCCGGATGTGGCGATTGATGCGCTCTATGCGTTCACCGATTGTGAGATTTCCATCTCCCCCAATGCTTGTGTGATTATCGGAGATAAACCACATTTCTTGTCGGTAGAAGAAATCCTAGAAAGTTGTACTTTCCAAACAAAGGAGCTGTTGCGCCGTGAACTGCTGATCCGTGAGCATGAGCTACTGGAAAAATGGCACCTGGCGAGCCTGGAAAAGGTTTTTATCGAAAACCGTATTTACCACGATATCGAAGAATGCGAGTCCTGGGAAGAAGTCCTGACGACTATTGACCGCGAGCTACGCCGCTTTGTGCGCTGCCCTTCGGATGCGCATGTGCCCGGAGACCAACGCCTTGCCCTCATGCGCGATATCACAGAGGAGGATATCGTCCGACTTACGGAAATCAAAATCAAGCGCATCTCCAAATATAATTCCTTTAAAGCCGATGAGACTATTGCAGCGCTGGAAGAGGAACTCCGCCAGGTGCGACACGACCTGGAGTACCTTACCGATTATGCTATCGCCTACTTCCGCAGGCTACTGGAAAAATATGGTAAGGGCCGGGAACGAAAAACGAAAATAACCGCCCTGGATTCTATTCAGGCAACAGAAGTAATTGCCAATAACGCAAAACTGTATGTGAACCGCTCCGATGGGTTCGTGGGCTTTGGGATGAAAAAGGATGAGTTTGTCTGCGATTGTTCGGATATGGATGATATTATCGTCTTCCGGTCAGACGGAAAATTTGTGGTTACGCGAATTGCGGAAAAAACATTTGTCGGAAAAGATATCCTTCACGTAGCGGTTTGGCGAAAGGCAGATGAACGCACTACCTATAACATGATTTATCTGGATGGTGGCACCGGTCGTTCCTACGCAAAGCGGTTTAACGTTACGGCAATCACCCGCGATCGGGAATACGATCTGACTACAGGAGAGAAAGGGTCAAAACTGTTCTATTTTTCCGTTAGCCCTAACGGAGAGGCAGAGATGGTTCATGTACAGCTAAGTCCAAACTGTAGGGCAAAAAAGAAGACTTTTGAGTTCGATTTTGGCGAGGTGGCTATCAAGGGGCGGAGCTCCCAGGGCAATGTGGTTTCCCGCTTCCCTATCAGAAAAGTATCACTAAAAACGGTGGGCAAATCAACGCTCGGGGCACTGAAGTTTTGGATGGACGAAGTGAGCGGAAAACTAAATACCGATGCAAGAGGGGTATTCCTGGGCGAATTCGATACCGGCGACAAGCTGCTCGTACTCTACAAGGAAGGGACATACGAACTGATGGAAATTGACCAGAACCGCAGGTTTAATCCTGAAGAAATGGCCTTCATTGGAAAATTCGATCCGGAACTCGTAGTCAGCACAGTCCATTTCGACGGCCACAAAGGCTGGACCATGGTCAAACGTTTCCATATCGAAACATCCACCCTGGACCAGCGTTTCAGCTTTTTGACTGATCATAAGGACTCGCGCCTGCTCTTCGTCTCTGTGAAGGCTAACCCGCGGATCCAGTATGCTATTAAAGTGCGAAATAAGAAAATCCCTGGCGAACTGAGTCTGTCAGAATTTATCGAGGTCAAAGGATGGAAAGCCCTTGGCAACAAACTCAGCGACCAGAAATTGAGCGACGTAGCAGAAATCATTGTCCCGGCAATCCTGCACACTGGCGATATCGTGGAATTCGATGTAGATGGTACTGGCGGAAATCAGGGATCTTTGTTCTAATTCCCCTGAATTACCCCATTTCGGATACCACTTCCTGAACTTCCGGTATCATCCGGCGCAACATACCCTCAATCCCGGCTTTCAGCGTGACTGTCGAGGAGGGGCAGCCGCTGCAGGATCCTTGCAGGATTACTGTAACCGTACCCTGGTGGAACGATTTAAACTCGATATTACCGCCATCGCCTTCAACGGCTGGTTTTACATAAGTATCAATCAAATCTTTGATTCTTTTTACGAGTTCTGCGTCTTCTCCCGAATATTCAGCAGCATGGCGTTCGGCCTCCTGGGCTGAAATAAATTCAGCAAATCCCTCCCGGACGATTTCTTTGCCTTCCTCGATATGGGATTTGATGAAATCCTTCAAGGGGAGTTTCAAATCTTCCCAGTCGTAATTAAAGGCTTTGGTTATCGTCACAAAATTATTGCATATATATACTCCATTGACATAGGGTAGGTCAAAGAGGGCTTTGCCAAGGGGCGACCATTCTTCGGCAAGGGATACCTCCCGGAAGTCTGCCGTGCCTTTGAACAGCATCCTGTTGGTGACAAATTTGAGAGACTCCGGATTAGGGGTATTTTCGGTATAAAGCAGCACAGGGCTTTTTGTAATTGCGTTGCTCATAATGATAGAGATTTTTTATTTTTAACCATAACGCCTGGGGTACTCGAAAAGTTGACCTTTTTTTGGTTTAGACCTGGTGCAATGGCGAGGTAAAGGGAGAAAAGATTCTTTTATAAAGGGTTTACCCGTATAGTTCGGTTCGAACCTGCTGGGGAGCATAACCCAGATCTTCGGTCAGGTGGAGAACAGCTTCGTCCACCATATTTGCCCAGCCGCAAAGGTAGAATAAGACATCCTCGCGTTTTTCCTGATACGTCTCCAGATATACGGCATGTACATATCCTTTTCGGATATCAAAAGGAGTCTGGAATTTCGTGGGGTCGCTTTCCTGTGAAAGGGTTACAGAGTAGGAGAATCCAGGTAGCTCGGCAGCAAGTTGCTGAAATTCCTTTTCATATAATACGCCCTCCCGCAAGCGGGTTCCAAAAATTAGGTGCAGGCGGCGGTGTGGTATGTGGTTTCTGGCGATATCCAGCAACATACTCCTGAAAGGCGCAACACCAGTGCCGGTACAAATCAGCACAAGGTCTTTATCCAGTGTTTCCGGGAGGATAAAGGCACCGCCCGGGCCTTTAAACCGTATAGTTGTTCCGATAGTGGCTTCCTCGAAAAGATAGGTGCCGGCAAGGCCTCCTTCGAGTCGGACGATGCACAATTCAAGGAGGTTTGACCCATCCGGAGCGCTGGCAATAGAGTAGCTTCTCCAGCGTTGCAGACGCTTTTCGTGGATAGGCAGGTCCATCGTGATGAATTGTCCGGCTTTGAAATCAAAAGCAGAAAGCTCCGGGATCTCCAGCCAGAAGCTACGGGTGTTGGAACTGCGTTGTTCGATTTTAGCGATTTTCCCTTCGTACCAGGTTACGGGCATAACACGTTTTTTGTATATTATCCATCTTTCTCCCGAAAGGTATTGGTTTACCTGCCTTCCGGTTAAAAGGGACAGGGGGCGCTGGCTGGGCTAGCTTCCCGGATGACTTAATATCATATCTGCATATGGAAGGCAAACTTCAAATCCTTTTTTCCTAAAATAAGTGGTAACTGCGGAATAGGGCAACGTTGTCGCTGCAAGTACGAAATCGCCACCCCAGGCGCCAAGGGATTTAATACTTCCTTGAAAATCATTAAAATACAATTCTTTTGCTCGCGGCAGCTGCAAGGCATCTGCAATACAGGATTCATGGATTTCAAGCAGGGCACAAAAGCGGGTAAAATTCGTAGCGGTGGCCATTTCCCAGCTCAATTGGCTGATCTTTCCTAGAGTGGCACTGTCTTTGCCTGCAAAGGTGCGGTATCTGGAAATACCTTCCCTGCTGTCCTGCTTTTTTCCCAGATACACAAAAAACAAGTGCTGGTGGAAATCAGGGTAAAAGGGAATCTGGACAAAATGGGGTACCCCGCCATTCCGCTGAAATAACAAAGGACCCTGTGCAGCCGCACAGGCGAGATCATAACCAGAACCCCCAAAACTGGCATCGAGCATTGCATAAGGGTCCGCCCCAGAGGCTTCAGCTAGCAAAGCCAATAGGGTGGAGCTGCTGCCCAGCCCCCAATAACGCGGAAATTCCAGTTGGGTTGTGATTTTAATTGCGTTGGTATCCTTCAGCCAGGCCGGTTGCAAATGGAGCAGGGCCTGTCCTATCTTTTGAAGGGTCAGCGCAGTTGCCTCACCGGTACTTTCCAGTGGATGCCAATCGGGGAGGCGAAAATGTCCGCGAAACCATATATTTCCCTCGTTGTCCCAACTTTCCCATTCTACACCCGGGTATTTGCCGGGTGTGCATAAGAGGGTTTGCCCCAGACGTGTGGGTAGAGCGAGTGCGAGTGCGCCGTCTAGAACAAAATACTCACCGCTGAGTAAGAGTTTGCCATTGGCCCTGAACTTTCCAAATGTTGCCATAGCCTATGGGTCGGTGTTAAAGGGAAGTACTCCGGATACGCAATTCCTGCAGGTATTCCCGTACACCGGAAAACGATACCGGGCGGTCCTGGAAAAAAAGAAAGACGGCATCGGACTCCGTTTCTGTAGCGCCGAGATGGTGCAGGATATTAACCAGGTGCATTTTCATGTGTCCTTTTTGTATTCCTGTTGTCACCAGGGAACGCAGCGCGGCAAAATTCTGGGCCAATCCGGCAGCGGCAATAATTTCCATAAGGCGGGTTGCTGGGGGTTGTCCCAAAATATCCAGGGAAAGCTTGGCCAGGGGGTGCAGGCGGGTCAAGCCACCAAC
Organism: uncultured Haliscomenobacter sp.; assembly: GCA_964527495.1. Classification (GTDB taxonomy): domain Bacteria; phylum Bacteroidota; class Bacteroidia; order Chitinophagales; family Saprospiraceae; genus JADJPL01. Next base: position 1,584 of record CAZGOT010000045.1, on the reverse strand, counting down.
CGTACCGAGGGCCAGAGGGAGGTCTATCCAGAAGCGGAACTGGCCGTCCATAATCGAGCAGTGGCTCAGGCTGCGGTACTGGCCACTACGGGTAGCGAAAGTATGTCCGCAGGCTTCAACAGCCCGAAAATCGTTTCCAGTAGCGAGAACAACCGCATCTACTCCGTTGAAGATGCCTTTATTATGTGTTGTGGCACGGAAAGGATCAATTTCTGCAATGCGCACAGCCATGCGGAATTTTTCTGCGAAAGCGAGGGCATCCATGTGGTCGCTGGCTCCTTCGAGCGCATCCACCGGACAGCACACTTCTGCACGTACTACACATGCCGGGGTAAAATTGGAAAGAATGGCCATGATTATTTCTGTGCTGCCCTCCTCTCCGGAAAATGCCGGGTGGGCTTCGATGAATCCAAGCCCGCTTCCGCCAAATTGCTCCAGGACAGAGTTGATGAAATTTGCCCCCATGGAATCACAAGTCTCAAAGCTGACCATCAACTGGTAATAATGAGGTTCAAAGCTGGTATAATCGAGCAATTCAATGTCGAGTATTCCCCCTCCGCGGGCCTCCATATTGGAAGTGATGGGAAGTGCATCTTCGCGCAGGGTTTCAAATAGGGCTTCCTGTGTTTTGAGCAGGTTTTCCGGGTTGCCTGTGTAGGTGAAATGCACCTGGCCTAGTTTGACCGTAGAAAGGACCTGTGCTTTAAAGCCACCACGCACCGACCAAAACTTGGCTGCGCTGGAAGCTGCTGCCACGACCGAACTTTCTTCAATGACCATAGGCATGGCGTACCATTGCCCATTTATCAGGAAATTAGGGGCTATACCGTAGGGGATGGGGAAATTAGTCAGGGTATTTTCGCTGAGGCCGTCCAGCACGCGCTGGACAGCGGGGTCTGCATGCCGGAAACCTTGTAAGATATCGTATGTGGAGGAATCGGGGTTGAGGAAAGCCCGTTCCAGCCAGGCAATTTTTTCTGCGCGCCCCATTCTGGAAAATCCTTCTATTCGTCCGTCATTTGAATGGCCTGTGACGGGTGCAGGACTGGTCGAATTTTCGGATGTGGACATGGTTCCTGATTAAGTTTTTGCAAAAAATTATCGTGGGCGCAAAAAGGCGCGGGATAGCTCCAGCCCTTCTATTTGTCTTTGAAGGTAATTCCGCAAATCGGCATATTCGCCCCTTGCATGCGTAAGAAAACCGGAAGCTTGCCCATAAACCGCGGGAAAGGCAAGTTTTGAAATGGCATGGTAGCCATCGAGGAAATTTTTAATCCCCCCTGAAACAATGAATGCTTTGCAGCGCTGAAGAGGGCCCAGTTCCGCACCAATGGCATTAGTCATATCCACCATTTCCGGGGCGGTGTGCCCGACCCGGGCCAGTGCATCATAGAGTGCTGCTTTGTCTGGCTGCGCCCGGAGCAATTCCAGTCGGGAAAAATTTGTTCCTCCGGCGGCGGCAAAATCAATGGCGGCTAAAGGCAGCTGCATCAGTGCGCGCAGACTTTCTTTACCCATACCCTGTCCTACTTCTTTGACGATAACCGGAAAATTGGTATATTCCAATACGGCCTGAATAGTTTC
>CAZGOT010000044.1:0-16760 GCA_964527495.1 uncultured Haliscomenobacter sp. | reverse complement strand
AATTTGAGAAATACGGACTTTTACAATAGCAAATTCCGCTGCAACAAAGAAACCGTTTAGAAAAACCAAAAAGATTGTAAAAAGTAATTCAGGGCCCATTATTGATTAATGGTATCTATCTGGCCGTCAAGAAGCTGTTTTCCCAATGCCCTGGGGTATGAAAATGCTGGCATTAGAGGCGACATACTGGGAGGCCGCTTTTTGAAAATCAACCGAACGCCGGAACACACGGCCAAATAGCTACGATTTATAAATATAGGGCAAATTTATGCAGAATATTGAAGATTTCACGCATTCTTTTTTAGCGCTTCAAAGAGCACCTCCGCAGGGTGCAAGGCTTTTTTTCCCGTACCATCGAGAACCTGATGCCTGCAGCTTGTACCCGGTGCCACAAGTACCGCCTCCTCCGGTAATTTGCGCACTTGTGGGAAAAGCGCAAGTTCCCCCACTTGCATACTGAGTGCATAGTGTTCCTGCTCGTAGCCAAAAGAGCCGGCCATACCACAGCAACCTGTTTCCAGCAGAGAAACCTGGTAGTTGGAGGGAATGCTTAGTGCCTGGGCTGTACAAGCGGAACCAGCCAACGCCTTTTGATGACAGTGGCCATGAACAAATACCTGTCTATGCTCTCCTGTAAAGTGCTCAGGTCCAATTTTTTCCGCTTTTGTTTCCCGCACCAGAAAATCCTCCAGCAACAACGTATTGCGACCAAGTCTTTTTGCCGATTCCCTGTCTTTTTCTTCAACCAGCCGCGGATACTCATCCACAAATCCAAGGATAGCAGAGGGTTCCAGACCGATAAGAGGCGTTTCTTCCCGGATTAGTGGACTAAAAATCGCCACATTTTCGCGAGCAAGCTGCCGTGCTTCCGCCAGAAGGCCTTTCGAAAAATGTGCCCTCCCACTATCCGGATGCCTGGGCATCTCTACTGCATACCCCAAAGCCCAAAGTAACGCGATGGCCTTCCTACCAACATGGGCATCGTTATAATTGGTGAACTCGTCACAAAAGAAAAATACTTTTCCCTTGGGGGATTTAGGCGTATTCAGCCTTGCAGCCCGTTCGAACCATTTCCGCAAGGAAGGGCTGACTTTAGGCAGTGACCGCTGGGGGGCAATGCCCAGAATTTTTTTAATCAACAAACTACTCACAGGCTGCTCCAGGAAAAAATTGCTGAGGCGTGGCATTTTCGCGGCAAGTGCGTTGATTTTGCCAATATTTCCGAAAACCCGGCTTCTGAACGGTATGCCATTCGCCTGATTGTACTGATAGAGGAATTCCGATTTGAGCGTAGCCATATCCACATTCGAAGGGCACTCCGATTTGCACCCTTTGCAGGAAAGGCACAACGCCATCGCTTCATGGATCTCAGGATGATCAAAAGGATTGGCCTTTACATTCATCGTCAGGAATTCCCTGAGCGCATTGGCACGACCCCGGGTGGAATCCTTTTCATTTCGGGTTACCATATAGCTAGGGCACATCGTACCCCCGGAAAATGCCAGTTTTCGGCAATCCCCGGATCCGGAGCACTTTTCTGCCAATTTGAGGATGCCCCCGGTTTCAGAAAAGTCGAATACCGTAGAAATCTCCGGGGCTGGCCGATCCTGTATATAGCGAAGATCCTCATCCATAGGGAGCGCATCCACGATTTTCCCGGGATTGAGGATACCACGGGGATCCCAGGCATATTTTATTCTGCGCAGGAGTTGATAATTTTCCTCTCCAAGTACGAGGGGGATAAATTCCCCGCGCACCCTGCCATCCCCATGTTCCCCACTGAGTGACCCCTGATATTTTTTTACCAGTCGGGCAGACACTTCAGCAATCTTTCGCAACTGGCGGACCCCCTCCGAAGTTTTGAGGTTAATGCTGGGGCGCAGGTGCAGTTCACCCGCACCAGCATGGGCATAATAGATTACCTGCTGGCCATACTCTTCCATAATACGGCCAAACTCATCAATATAGTCAGGTAAATCAGGAAGGTCCACGGCTGTGTCTTCGATGAATTCAAGAGGTTTTGCCTCGCTTTTGATATTGGACAATACCCCGAACCCCGCAGCGCGAAGAGCCCAGACACTTTTACTTTGTGGACCGGGGACTTTGGGGAAAGCATAGCCCATGCCCGCTTTTTTAAAATCGGAGATCAAGGCATCCGCTTTCCTTTCCGCTTCTTCTTGCGTTTTTCCCCGAAATTCGATCATCAGGACGGCCTGGGGATCCCCCTGTAAAAAAAAGCGGTTTTTCTTCTGTTCTATATTGTCGCGGGTACAGTCCAGGATGATTTTATCCATTAGCTCACATGCATCGGGGCGGTGTTGCATGGCAATCAGCACAGCGCGCATGCTTTCGTTGATACTGCTGAAATGGGGGCAAAGAACGATATCCTCCGGATCAGGCAGTGGGCTGAGGTTCAATTTAATAGCTGTAGTAACGGCCAGCGTACCTTCCGAACCACAGAGCATTGTTGCGAGGTTGAAAGGGGGGCCACCAGGCGCAAAAGGATGTTGGCGCAGCAGCATATCCACTGCATAGCCTGTATTCCGACGATGGATTTGCGGCTTGGGAAATTCCCGCTCTATTGCAGCACGTTGATTGGAATCGTTCAGGGCTTCAAATATCTGCCGGTAGATTTGGTTTTCCAGTTGATTGCCCCTAAGCTTTTGCAACAGCGCTTCCTCATCAAGTGGCCCAAATGCTACCGGGGATCCATCACTAAGGAGACAGCGCAATTCGAGTACGTGGTCTCGCGTATTTCCATAGACGATAGAGGTAGTACCGCAGGAATTATTACCCACCATACCTCCAACCATTGCCCGGTTTGCAGTGGAGGTATTAGGACCAAAAAACAATCCATAAGGCTTCAGAAATGCATTGAGCTCATCCCGGATTACCCCTGGCTGCACCCAAACATAGCGCTCTGCCGGATTAAACTCCAGGATCTTATTCAGGTGGCGCGAGGTATCCACTACGATTCCTTCCCCTACGCATTGCCCTGCCAGTGATGTGCCAGCAGTACGCATAATCAGGGGCACCTGATGGCTATGGGAAAAGCAGACAATTTCCCTTAAATCTTCTTCATCCTTGGGAAAAGCCACAGCAAGCGGCCATTTTTTATAAATTGAACCATCTGTAGCATAGAGCGCCCGCGTGAGTCGGTCCTGGTGCAATCCTCCGCGCAATCGTTTTGCGAGGCTATCAAGGGTATTTTCCATGGTTTCAGTACTTAAAATTTAGCCTGTTTCAGGACACTCTTTGCATCCTCCCCGCAGATCAATAGAAGCAAATATATGCTGCTGCCTTTTTATTTACTGTAGCTTTTCAGAGCTTTCCTCCTCTGAAGACGAAAGGTCCATTTCCAGGAGCAGCAACTCAACCCTTCGGTTCTGTGCTTTTGCTTCTTCCGAAATATTATCCGTAAGAGGGAATTCGAAGCCAAAGGCACGGGTCGCTATTCGTTCTGCCGAAATACCTTTTTTCACCAGTGCTTTTTTTATGGTTTCTGCCTCTGTTCTGGACAAGGTAAAACTGAGCAAAAAATCGCGGTTTTGATCACTGTGCGCGGCAATTTCTATACGAATACCTGGAAAAACACTGAGTACGGCCACCAGATCATCCAGTTCTTTTTCCCTGGAAGGACTGAAGCCCTTGAGGGTATCGGCAGCAAAATCGATATTCTTGAACACCAGTACCGTCCGTGCATAATCGGGAGCCCCGCTTTCGATAAACCTGAACAGGCTTTCTCCAATACTTCCGGGTTCAAATTCCCACCCCCGCAGCTTCAAAATTTCCGGCTGTACGCGTCTGGACCTTTCCAGATTTTCCCGTGCTGGCGGGGGTGATACCTCCTGCTGCAATTTTTTGGGATGCTGTCGTAGAAATTTAATTCCGACAAGGACCAATATCGCGATCAGGATAATAAAAGGCCGCCATCGCATCATTTTCCGCTGCCTTCTTTCAGCAACCTGCGAAGGAGTAAATGCATCTGCCTCTTGCCGAATATCTGTATTTTCCGGTTCCGCACTCATTCTTTGGGATAAGTATGGGCAAAATTGAAATTCACATCATCAAGGACAACATCGAGAATAGGATCTTTGCCCCGAATATAACCTTCCCGGATCTTATACCCATAAATACTGCTCATCGTACTCCAGTAGGATGCATTCCAGCCCCCACGAAGATCCCGGATAAGATCATATAATGGTGTGTCCAGTTCCCGTTCAATCATTTCTACCAGTATCATTCCCTGGGTTCGGGTCAAATTGCGCAGGGGGTCTTCAAATTTTTCCTTCAGCTCTTTTTGCAGTCTCCTGATATGCCTTTTACGCTCTCCTTCCCGCATCGTCGCCGTCGTATGCTCAAGCTCCCGGAAAATACGGATCGCTTCAGAAGCGTATGGAAACACCATATAGGCATATCGGCGGTAACGCCGGTATTTGTTGTACTCTTCCGGGCTCTTAAAATGGCGGATGGAGGAGATGGCCACATCGTTAAGTGTCGCCAGGATGATAGTATCCCCGCAATCATCCAGCATATACTCGTATATGTCCCCATTGATGAGGACGGTGCCCCGGCTCTGTGCACCCAGATTACCGGCATAAAGACAGCTAAGAAATGCCAGCAGGATTATGCGCATAGAGGTTAGGTTCATGGAACATTTAATTTTTATACAAATTTGCAAATTTTTGCGGCGAAGCCCACGACAGGTCGGGGAAATAGTTATCCTTTTAACGATTTTAGGTTGTACTTTTGTATCAGACTTTCTGCGAAGGGGTGATCGCGGGTTAAAATGGCTATTTTTCTGCCATGCTGACCCCTTGGAGCAAGTCTTTACGCTTTTTATCACCAAAACATAAAAATCAGATGTATCGTTCGCATACCTGTGGGGAATTGCGCTTGGCAAATGTTGGAGAAACCGTACGATTGAGCGGGTGGGTACAGGCCGTTCGCGATTTAGGGAGTATGACGTTTATTGATTTGCGGGACCGCTATGGTATTACCCAGCTCGTATTCAGTATGGAATCAGATGCCGCACTTTGCGAGCAGGCACGGCGGATGGGCCGCGAATATGTTATTCAAATAGAAGGGGCTGTGCGGGAGCGCAGTGCCAAAAACCCCAATCGACCCACTGGGGATATAGAGGTAGTGGCAAAAGACCTCAAGGTACTGAATGCTTCCAAAGTCCCGCCTTTCACCATTGACGACGAGTCTGACGGAGGCGACGAACTGCGGATGAAATATCGTTATCTCGACCTCCGGCGCAGTCCTGTACAGCGCAATATCATTTTCCGCTCCCAGCTCGCTCTGGAAGTGCGCAAGTATTTGAACGAACAGCATTTTGCAGAAATCGAAACCCCTTTCCTGATAAAAAGTACCCCGGAAGGGGCAAGGGATTTTGTTGTGCCCAGCCGTATGAACCCGGGACAGTTTTATGCGCTGCCACAATCTCCTCAGACCTTCAAACAAATCCTCATGGTTGCGGGGCTGGATCGCTATTTCCAGATTGTCAAATGCTTCCGGGATGAAGATTTGCGTGCCGACCGACAGCCGGAGTTCACGCAAATAGACTGCGAAATGGCCTTTGTGACACGTACCGATGTCCTCCATACCTTCGAAGGTCTGACCAAACACCTTTTTCGAAATACCCTTGGCGTGGAATTGCCAGACTTTCCCCTCATGTCCTATGACGACGCCATCCAGCAGTATGGCTCAGACAAGCCCGATCTCCGCTTTGGAATGGCGTTCAGGGAATTGACCAATCTGGCAAAAGGCAAGGGGTTTGTCGTTTTTGACACTGCCGAGATCGTAGTAGGTATTACCGCTACCGGACAGGCCGGATATACCCGCAAGCAGCTGGATGAGCTTACGGAGTGGGTTAAACGCCCGCAGATTGGGGCAAAAGGACTCGTATATGTACGGTACAATCCCGATGGCACACTAAAATCCTCGGTAGATAAATTCTTCTCCGAGGCAGACCTTCGCCAATGGGCGGAAGCCATGGGTGCCCAACCCGGCGACCTCCTGCTCGTCCTTGCCGGCGAAACGGAAAAAACCCGCAAACAGCTCGGCGACCTCCGCCTGGAAATGGGACGCCAGCTCGGACTTATGACGCCGGGCGTATTCAAACCGCTTTGGGTAGTAGATTTCCCGCTGCTGGAATGGGACGAAGATACCCAACGCTTTTATGCTATGCACCACCCCTTCACCTCCCCTAAACCCGATGATGTGGCGCGTATGGCTAGTGATGACCGCCAGGTATTGAAAGACCTGCGTGCCGATGCCTATGATCTCGTGATTAATGGCGTCGAAATTGGAGGGGGCTCTATTCGTATCCACAACCGCGAACTGCAGGAGAAAAACTTCCGCCTGCTAGGCTTCACCCAGCAGGAAGCAGAACGTCAGTTTGGCTTCCTCCTCGGTGCCTTTGAATATGGTGCACCCCCTCATGGTGGAATTGCCTTTGGTTTCGACCGCCTTTGTGCCGTCATGAACGGACAAAATTCCATCCGCGATTTCATCGCATTCCCCAAAAACAACATGGGCCGTGATATGATGATTGACGCACCATCGGAGATTGCACTGGAACAACTTCAGGAGCTGAGCCTGGCACTTTCGCTCAAAAAATAGCAACTATGGAAGGGAAAAAAAGCATTGCCACACTCGCCTATTCCCTGCTCCTATCCCAAAAGGCTAAGGATCAGGCAGAAAAAACGATCATAGTTGGGGCAATTATCAGCTTTATCCTGCACCTGTTGCTCATCGGGCTTGCCCATCTCCAGATTATCAAGAAGGGGGACTATACGGAATTGCTTACCAACCCGATTTCCGCTATTTATACCCCTTTTTCCTTTATCCTTGTTTTTGAGGTGTATTTATTGGTCTATTATTTGCCCCGATCTATTACCATATATATCGGTAAGCAATATGAAATTATCACTTTGATTACCATCCGGAGAATTTTCAAAGACCTGGGCAATATGGAACTCACCTCCGGATGGTTTTCTTCAAAGGCTGACCTTCAGCTCACCTTTGATATCCTGACCACGTTGATTTTATTTTTTCTGATTTATTTGTTCTACCGTTTTAACGAACGGAGGGGCCCCAACAGCCTGGTACAAAAACAAATATCCCCCGAAACGGAAGGGTTTATCAATCAAAAGAAGGGTATTGCTATCGTACTGGTCATCATTTTACTCGCTTTGGCCCTCTACAGTTTCGGCAACTGGATGTATGCGAGTTTTTTCTCCGTTGGTCAAATGCTAGGGAAATTTAACGACCTCAACAAGATATTTTTTGATCAGTTTTTTATCATACTCATCCTCACCGATGTATTTCTTTTGTTGATTTCGCTTTACAACTCCGATAAATTTCATCGCGTCATCCGCAATTCCGGTTTTATCATCTCCACTATCCTGATCCGGTTTTCCTTTGGTGTAGAAGGGCTGTTGAACACAGCACTTGTCGTCGTAGCTGTATTGGTAGGCGTACTCATTTTAGGTATCCACAATCTCTACGAAAAGAATCTGAGCAGCACAGAACACTAAATGCTTCGCCAGCAGCGCCGGGGGTGTGTAAAAAGTATTCTGCCGCCTGCGGCGGCGAAAGAAAATTTTAAATGAACGACGTTTTGCCTCATTTTGCTTTGCAAAATGAGGCAAAACGTCGTTCATTTAAAATAACATTTGGCGGCGTCAGCCGCCAAATGATGGCCCTCGGCCTTTTTACACAACTCTGAAAAAAATTGTTTGGCGGCGTCAGCCGCCAAAGGAGCACCTCTGGCATTTTTAACAACGCCCTGCTGGCATATTGTTAAATATCCAGCAGCAAAGTTACCGGGTCTTCCAACAGGTCTTTGACTTTTACAAGAAACGTAACGGAAGTGCTCCCATCAATCACACGGTGGTCGTAAGATAGCGCGATGTACATCATCGGGCGGATCTCTACTTTGCCCTCTACAGCGACGGGCCGTTCTTTGATAGCGTGCATCCCCAGGATAGCCGACTGCGGCTCATTAATGATTGGCGTACTCAGGAGGGAGCCAAAAACACCTCCATTGGTAATTGTGAAAGTGCCTCCGCTCATCTCCTCCAGACTGAGAGAGCCATTTCTGGCCTTAACGGAGAGGTCTTTGAGCCCCTGCTCGATTTCCGCAAATCCAAGTGACTCGATATTCCGGATAGGCGGCACCACGAGGCCATTAGGCGTTGAAATAGCGAAGGAAATATCTACATAATTGTGGTAAACCAGGTCATCGCCATCAATATGGGCGTTGACATCGGGCATTTCCAACAGTACTTTGGCACAAGCTTTGGCAAAAATGGACATAAAGCCCAGTTTGATACCATATTTTGTCTGGAACTTTTCCTGATACTTTTCCCGAAGGGCCATAATCGCGCTCATATCCACCTCGTTAAAGGTTGTGAGCATCGCTGTTTCATTTTTAGCACTCACCAGCCTTTTGGCAATCGTGCGGCGCATCCTGCTCATTTTCTTACGCTCTTCTCCCCGGCCAAAAGTGCCGGAAGAAGCTTTTGGGGCAGGAGCGGGAGCAGGCACTGCCGGAGCCGGACTGGAGGGCAGTGTTTTTTCTGAAGCAGCCTTAAGCGCGTCTTCCTTGGTAATGCGGCCTTCCCTTCCGCTACCCGGTACCTGCGAGGCAGGAATATCGTTTTCTTTCAGGATTTTTGCTGCTGCGGGAGAAGGGTGCCCTGACGCATAGGAAGTCGTAGCCGAAGCCACAGGCTGCACCGGAGCGGATGCAGAAGCTTTTTCAGGTGCAGGAACGGGACTCGACGGACTTTCTGCAGCAGCAGCAGTATCAATGGTTGCCACCAGGGCACCTATTTCAAGGTCATCACCTTCCTTTGCCACGTAGATGAGCTTACCAGCTGCCTCCGCAGGGAATTCCAGTGTCGCTTTATCGGATTCGAATTCGCAGATTGGCTCGTCCAGCTTGACGATTGCCCCATTTTCCTTTAACCATCGGGAGAGGGTCACTTCATTGATGGATTCTCCTACAGGGGGCACGCGCATTTCTATCACGCTCATCTTAGTCTGATTTTTCGTTTTTAAAAGGCGATGCAATATTCCGGCAATTGCTCAAATTATACAAGGTTTGGACAAAGTTTGTTCCGCATGCCAGGATATTTATCCTCTATAGCCTATTGTTAAATACCTGTATTGCCTTTAAGTTAAAATCTTTTTACCCGGCAGAATTAGGATTTTTCCTGAACACATAATACAAGCCGACCATAAAAAACGGGATACTAAGGAGCTGTCCGGTGCTAAATGTGTTGTTAAATGCGGACTCGAACCCTCCCTGGCTTTCTTTGAAATATTCCATAAAAAACCGGATCCCCCAAATGAGCAGCATAAACAGTCCGAAGTGAAAGCCGGGTTTGAGGCGCATATTTGTTTTCCAGTAAACGCGATACAGGATAAAGAAACTAATCAGGTAAAGGAAGGATTCATACAGTTGAACAGGATGTTTGGGCAAGGCATTCGGTCCATCAGAGGCTACAAACCGAAACGCCCAGGACACATCGGTAGGTTTGCCCAGAATTTCTGAATTCATCAAGTTGCCCAGGCGGATAAAACAGGCCGCCAGCGCCGTAGGCACTACCACCTTATCCAGAATCCAGAGGATAGATTTTTTTGAAACCCGCATGGAAAAAATCCAAAGGGCTAGAATAATACCGATCGCACCCCCATGGCTTGCCAGTCCGCCGTGCCAGATTTTAGGAATTTCCGAAAGGTGCTCCCGGTAATACGCCCAGTCATAAAAAAAGACATGCCCAAGCCTGGCACCTACTACTGCCCCCGTAACAATATAGATAAAAGCAGAATCCAGCCATTCTTCGGGCGCTTTTTCCGCAAGAAACATTTTCCGGACCATGTACAACCCAATCAAAAAACCAGAAGCGAACAAAAGCCCGTACCAGCGGAGGGTAATTGGCCCCAGGGAAACGATTTCCGGAGAAGCCGTCCAGGTAATGTATTGCAATAACATACACTATAATTTATTGATCTTTCAATTGCTTATTGCTGCCTGCCGCGCCCTGCGCTCATTAATCCTTCTCCGGATCCAATTGGGCACAATCAGTGCACCCAGAAAGAGATATATATAATAGGAAATCAAGCGCCAGATAGTCGCAATCATGGTAGCCTGCGTCGGATTAGTGACGTAATCCGTCAAAAAACTCCCGAATAACAGGTCAATCAACCCTGCCCCACCAGGTGTCGGGCTAAATGCGATAACGAAAAACATCGTCTCGAGCCGGGCATAAAGCTCGAATTGCGTCTTGAAATCCAGCGGTAAATCGGGCAGGAAAGCAATCAACAAGGCACTGATAATCAAAAAACGCAGCATCCAGACAACTATAGTACTCAGAATAGCCTGCAAATGATACTGCCAGCCCTCATTTTTCAATTCTTTTGATACAATACCCATATCCCGGCCAAATACCAAAGCCCGTTCGTGATAACGCCTCAGCAGGCGATTATTGGTAACCGCCCCAAGAAATTGCTCCAGTTTTTGGGGATTTATGAAAAGCCCGTAATAAAAAGGAAGCGTATAGGTAAGCATGATGCAAAACGCTATCAGGAAATAATATCCCCAAAATTCCGTATCAGCAAAAGTCTCTGCACCAGGGCGCAAAACGCTTGCACCAAAAATAGCGTATAAAATTGGGACCGTCGTCAATAGGAACATACTGTCCAGCACAATGGTATAGAGTACGATCGTCGCCGTACGCGCAGCAGACAATTTCTCTTGAGCCAAAATAAAAAATGCCACGGCTGATCCACCCAGACTGGTGGGAGAAACAGCAGAGCTGAACTCCCAGATGACAATCAGTTCGATGCACTTCCACCAGGAAAAGGCCTTTTTCGTAAGTGCCCGCAGGCGGTAAGAATAGGTCAGATGCCAGATAATACTCAAAAAAATAGCTGTGCCTATCCAAAAATAAGTGTGGCTTGTCCAGTTGATACGGGAAAATTCTTCCAGGTCGAAATGCCGCCAAAATAAATATATAACCGCAGCAAGACCCAGCACAATAGGCAGGATAATCCTGGAGGTGCGAATGGAATGGAGCGCCTCCTGGTGCTCACTGGATAATTCCTGAAACGATTCCTGGCTCAAATGGATAAAGGCTTTATAACAATGAAAATTTCTGGTCAAAAGTCGCAAATTTTCTCTACATTTCACGTATTCAATTTTGTTAGATGGAACAATCTATCCGTTGGCCGCTCATTCTCGGTGAAGCAGATCCACAAAAGGCCCTTGATGGCGAATCAGCGGCAATGGACGGGGTACTTAAAGCCCTGTACGACAATGACCGCAGCGGCGGGCTTGGCGATAGCTCGCCACAGGTGCACCGCTGGTTGGGGGATATCCGGACTTTTTTCCCAACACCCGTAGTGCAGCTCATGCAACGCGATGCTTTCGAACGCCTTGGCCTCCACAGCATGCTCCTCGAGCCCGAGTTGCTCTCCATGGTCGAACCCGATGCCCGGCTTATCGGCATCCTCCTTTCCCTCAATAAGGCCCTCCCCGACCAAACCAGGGAAACCGCACGCCTGCTCGTGCGCCGTTATGCTGAAGACTTACAGCAACGGCTGCGCAACCCACTGCTCTCAGCCGTACGCGGAAGCCTGTCCAAATTGCAGCGTACCCAAAGACCCCGCCACCACGAAGTAGATTGGCGTCGTACTATCCAGGCTAACCTCAAACACTACCAAGCAGAATGGGGGACTGTAATTCCGGAAAAATTATTTGGCAGGCAAAAATCCCAGCGCAGACTAAAACACCTCGTATTGCTGTTAGACCAAAGTGGTTCTATGGCTCCTTCCATCGTACATGCCGGCATACTCGGCTGTATCCTCGCTTCTATACCGACCCTAAAAACCCATTTGGCTGTTTTTGATATAAATATCGCCGACTTGAGCCACTTGCTTGGCGACCCGGTAGATCTTCTTTTCGCCACCCAACTTGGCGGGGGAACCCATATTGCCCAGGCATTGGCCTATGGACGGCAATGGATGGAAAATCCAGGTGAAACGATTTTTATCCTCTTGTCTGACCTTATGGAAGGGCCGCCGCCGGAAGAGATGCTCCGTCAGGCAGCAGCTATATGCGCCTCTGGTGCCCGGTTAATTGTATTGCTTTCCCTCGACGATAGTGGTACACCTTCTTTCGACAGGTCTATTGCTGCCCAACTAGCGCGGATGGGTGTTCCTGCATTCGCCTGTACCCCGGGAAAATTCCCTGAAATAATGTCTGCCGCCCTGGAAGGACGCCCACTCGAAGGGATAGTATCAGGACCCAAATTTCCCATTCCCTGAGCCACAGCCTAGCCTGCTATCCAGCCCAGCCCTCCCGGTCGAGGCTGCGAAAATGAATAGCTTCTGCAAGGTGCTCGATTTGGATAGCATCGCTTCCTGCCAGGTCAGCCACCGTTCTGGCTACTTTCAGGATGCGATCGTATGCCCTAGCGGAAAGCTGCAGTTTTTCCATTGCCTTTTTCACCAGGATTAACCCTGCCTGACTGATTTGACAAACTTCCCGTACCATATTACCGGGCATTTGCGCATTCGCATAAATATCCGGATACGCTTTGAAACGCTCCATCTGGATAGCCCTTGCAGCGCTTACACGACCTGCTATTTCCTTACTGGTTTCTTTAGATCGTTCCCTGGATGCCAGCTCGTCATAGCTTACCGGCGTTACTTCTACATGCAGGTCAATCCGGTCGAGGAGCGGACCGGAAATCCGGGTCAGATATCTTTTTACCACACCCGGGGCACAGACACACTCCTTATCCGGATGGTTATAAAAACCACAGGGACAGGGGTTCATAGAGGCGATGAGCATAAAACTAGCCGGATAATCCACTGTCACTTTTGCACGGGAAATGGTTACGCGCCGTTCTTCCATGGGCTGGCGCAATACCTCCAGTACGCTACGCTTAAACTCTGGTAATTCATCAAGAAACAAAACACCGTTGTGCGACAGGGAAATCTCTCCTGGCATAGGCAGTGATCCCCCACCGACCATGGCCACGTCGCTGATGGTATGGTGAGGTGAGCGGAATGGCCGGACAGCGATGAGCGCAGAATCCGAAGGCAACACGCCTGCCACCGAATGTATTTTTGTTGTTTCAAGTGCTTCCTGAAGTGACAAAGGCGGCAAAATGGTGGGCAGACGGCGGGCAAGCATCGTTTTACCTGCTCCCGGAGGGCCGATTAATATCGCATTGTGCCCACCTGCAGCAGCAATTTCCAGTGCACGTTTAATATTTTCCTGCCCACGCACATCAGAAAAATCTACACTATAATTGTTGACATTGAGAAAAAATTCGTCGCGCGTCTCCACGAATACCGGTTGCAAGGTGTTCTCTCCGTTGAGTACTTGCACAGCCTCGTTCAGATGTCCGATTCCATAAACCGGCAATTGATCCACAATAGCTGCTTCGCGGGCATTCTGACGAGGCACAAGCAAGCCTTTATACTGCTCTTTCCTGGCTTGAATGGCAATAGGAAGGGCACCTTTTATAGGAAGTACGGTACCGTCGAGGGAAAGTTCACCAATAAGCATATACTCGTGCAGCAGGTCGTCCCGCATCTGTTTGCTGGCAGCAAGTATGCCCACTGCGATCGGCAGGTCATATGCCGATCCCTCCTTCCGCAGGTCTGCGGGTGCCAGGTTTACGACGGTTTTCGCACGGGGCATACGAAATCCGGAATTAGAGATAGCGGATTCGATTCGTTGGAAACCTTCGCGGACTACACTATCCGGAAGGCCAACCATATAATAATAATTGGTCCCGGCTACCGGCGTGCCCCCGGAGTCCACTTCCACGGTAATCGTTCGGGCGTCCACCCCATGGACTGCACTGGCATACGTTTTTACTAACATAGCGGTCTGATTTTATTCCGACAAAGTAAATAAAGAAACTGGCTTCATGCAAATAGGCCAGAATGGGTGAACCAGTACAAAAAAGGTGAAATTCAATTTTTTATATTGCTGAATTTCATTTACTTATAAAAAATTCCCCCTGCAGAAGAAGCCTTCTCCAGGGGGAACAAGTCCGGAAAATCCGGAAAAACTGCCAAAAGAGTACATTTGCTGTTTCAGACATGAGGATCCAGCAACAGAAAGCGTTGGGGGTGGACAAGCCAGGCAGCGGAAGGCATAAGCGGGCCAGGACCTTTTCTGCTTCCAGGACCTTTTTGTGGCGGGGCATATTTTTCCTGTAATGCGCGTAAGTCCTTATTCCAGCGGTCCACCTGAGGTTCCATACGGGCAAAAATTCTATTAATTTCCGACCGATATTTTTCTGCCAGGCGATTCAGTTCCGGATTTACTGGAGCCTTCGGCCTACCTGCGGGTGGGCCTGGACGCATCATACCACCAAAAGGCCTGCCCATCGCTTTTCCCTGTGTGCGGAGGCTGGCAAGGGTTTGCTGATCTTTCGGGCTCATTTGCTTTTCCAGGCCGGCACGTTCTCTTTTCAGCACCGGAAAGATTTCTTTTTCTGAGTAAACACGCACAGCCTGAGCAAGTTCCTGATTGGGAACGGGCCGACCCCTTTGCGCAGCAGGAGGGTGCTGGCCTGGAAACGGCGGTCTGGGACCCGGCTTACGCCTACGCTCCTGGCGCAAGGTTGTCCACTTGTCCATCTGTTCCTTACTTAGAATAGTCGCCATCTCCTCCTGATGGGCTTTCGCAATTTTCCTGGCCTCGGTACGCCGCTGTTCGGGGCCCATTTCCGCATTACTGCGAAGCATTCTCATGGCCTCTGCCGATTTTTTCATGGCGGCAAAAAAGCGCTCCTCCTGCTCTGGCCTGAGTTGTAATTCGTTGCGCATTCCTTCACGGTTCAAGGGCCCTGGCTGGGCTCCTAAAGCTGAGAACATCAGAAGTGCAGCTCCGACAAAAGCCAATTTCAACCATTGTTTCATTTTACCTGCTTTTGATTAAACAAATACCCCTGTATTACGGGGACTTATGGTATTGGAGCAGAAAAAATGAAAAAGGTTAAACCCCCTCTCGGAAGATTTAACCTTTTTTAACGAAAAACAAGCCTTTCTTTTTAATACGCTTTGGCAAACAACACCCTTCTTTGCGAAGGCTTCCCGGTCAGGATACAGGTACCCGTTTCTTCCTCAGCATCCAAAGGGATACAGCGTATAGTCGCTTTCGTACGTTCTTTAATTTCCAGTTCTGTTTCGGTAGTCCCATCCCAGTGCGCAGAGATGAACCCGGGGCTATCCGTTTCGATTAATTCCTGGAAATCTTTAAAGGAATCGAGCCGGGTGGTTTTTGTATCGCGATAAGCCTTGGCGCGGTCGAAAAGGTTTTGCTGGATATCTACGAGCAGTTGGGCTACATAGTCGGCGACGCCCTCGATAGGCACGTTGACCTTTTCACCGGTATCCCTGCGGGCAACCTCGATTTGGTTATTGTCGAGATCGCGTTGCCCCAGACCGAGGCGCACAGGGATTCCGTGCATTTCGTGTTCGGCAAATTTAAAGCCCGGACGATTTTTCATATCCTTGTCGTATTTGCAGGAAATCCCTTTTCCCCTCAAGGCACGCATAATTTTTTCCGAAGCCTCGTCCAATGCTGCCGCTGGTTTGGGAATAGGAACGATTACGACTTGCGTCGGCGCTATTTTAGGCGGCAGGACGAGCCCGTTATCGTCGGAGTGGGTCATAATGAGGCCTCCGATCAGGCGGGTAGATACCCCCCAGGAAGTAGCCCAAACGTGTTCCTGTTGGTTATTTTCGTTGAGGAAAGTGACGTCAAAGGCCTTTGCAAAATTCTGACCCAAAAAGTGAGAAGTTCCCGCCTGCAGGGCTTTTCCATCCTGCATAAGCGCTTCGATACAATATGTTTCGTCGGCCCCGGCAAAGCGCTCGTTAGCCGTTTTGATGCCTTTGACAACAGGCATGGCCATATACTCTTCTGCGAAAGTAGCATAGATATCGAGGATGCGCAGGGTTTCTTCTACCGCTTCATCGCGGGTCGCATGGGCCGTGTGCCCCTCCTGCCAGAGAAATTCTGCAGTGCGCAGGAAAAGGCGGGTGCGGAGCTCCCAACGCACCACATTAGCCCATTGGTTGATAAGTAAGGGCAGGTCGCGATAGGAATTGATCCAGTTGCGGTAGGTATCCCAGATAATCGTTTCGGAAGTAGGCCGCACGATAAGTTCTTCTTCCAGTTTTGCTTCGGGATCAACGACCAGTCCTTTACCATCAGGTGCCGCCATGAGGCGGTGATGGGTGATTACTGCACACTCCTTGGCAAAGCCCTCTACATGTTCTGCTTCACGACTTAGGAAGCTTTTAGGGATAAACAGGGGAAAGTAGGCGTTCACATGGCCGGTAGCTTTGAACATTCGGTCCAGTTGATCCCGCATATTTTCCCAGAGGGCAAAGCCATAAGGTTTAATGACCATACAGCCCCGGACGGCAGAGTTTTCTGCCAGGTTTGCCTTCTTCACGATATCCAGGTACCATTGTGCGTAATCTTCGGTACGCGACGTAATTTCTTTTGCCATAATTACAGACTTATTTATCTTAAAAACGTTGGATTAAAAAATTTGCGTTTAAGTCCCGGACACTCCCCTACCCCGAGAAAATAATCCGGCAACAACCTTGAATATTTTGCGCCAAAAGTATTTGTATATTTTATCCTACCTGCCTTGAAAATTTACACAAAACCTATTGGTGCAGGATACATAATCCATTAACAATTG
>CAZGOT010000043.1:0-16774 GCA_964527495.1 uncultured Haliscomenobacter sp. | reverse complement strand
CAACAGTGCAAATATACAATAAAAAGTGAAATTTATGAAATAGTAAAAATTTGTTGGCAATCAACACCCCTCTCAGAAACCTGAAAAGGTAGATGAGGCCAATAGCGGCGCCGGTGCCGGGCACGAGCCAGTCGTGCAGATTTTCGGGGCCAAAAGTCAGGAGGATATTGACCGGAATCAGTAGCAGGCCGATCACCACGCCGAACATGATAACAAGGAAATTATAGCGGCTGATTTCCTGTCTGGGCGAATAAAAAAGGGCCGACATAATGGCAAGCACGCTGTGTTTAAGTAGAATAGCCACTGCGACAAGGGCTATACACGCACTCAGTTCGACCAGGGGGCTGGACAGGAAATGGAGGGAATAATATTGTAGGGCGAAAAAGAGGAAGCTGCCCATGCTTACCGGAAAAAGGATATACAAGGCGACAAAGGGAAGGATGCCCCGCCCTTGTTGCTCCCGGTAGGCATGAAAAAACTGATTGTCATTAAAAAAGCCAGCGAAGGCCAGTAGCGATGCATTTCTAAAAAGCGTCAAGAGGAAGGTTAACGATACCAGTAGCCCGGTAGTCAACCAAAATTTAATCTGGATGAGCTGGGTGGTGGGTCCTGTTTTTTGTATCCTGAAGGACCATTTGGGCAAGGAAAATCTTTTTGATGTTGGTTCCTGGGAAAGCACAGGAGCCGGGGTGGCCGGCCTGACGCGCAGTTCGAAGGGGTTGTCCGGGTTATATGGCGACGTAGTCCCTTCCTTCCGGACAGCGTCAGCCTGGCGATGGCGCAGTTCGAATGGATTTTGCGGGCGCTGGGCCTGGATTGTTCCAAAGCCCAGGAAAACCATCGGCAGGATGAATAAAAGGAACCGTTTCAAATCTTATTTTTGCCAATTAAGTGCCACAAAGGTATAAAATTCAAGCCAAGAATGCAAGACAGACAAATAACCCGCGTAATCGTTCTTGGGGTTTTTGCCATCATCAGCCTCACGGGACTTCAGTCTTACTGGGTAATCAATACCTGGAACCTCAACGAGGAGGAGTTCAATGAAAAAATTACCCGGGTATTGATTAAAGTAGCCCGGTCGCTTGCCGAAGTCAATGCGGTAGAATTGCCACAGCGCAATTTGATACGCAGGCGCAGCTCAAATTATTTTATTGTCAATATTGATAATGAGATTGACCCGCCATTGCTGGAGTTTTTCCTGCAGAAAGAACTGGAGGGTGCTGCCCTTCAGCTCGATTTTGACTATGCGGTTTTTGACTGCACCTCCAACCAGATGGTGTATGGGGCATATTGCAGTTTTGATCCAGGCAAACAGCCCCCGGAAAAGGTGCAGGAGCTGCCCGCCCATCAGGGATTTACGTATTATTTTGGTGTGCGTTTTCCGACCAGGACTTCTTATCTGCTGGGCAAAACCAAGCTGGTTGCCATTTTTACTGGTTTGATTCTCCTGACAATCGTTTTTTTTGCTTTTGCGATGATTGTCATCCTGCGGCAAAAGCGGCTTACAGAGATGCAGAAAGATTTTATCAATAATATGACACACGAGTTCAAGACCCCTGTTGCCACAACACAGATTGCCGCGGGTGTACTGATGGAAGCGGGTGAAGTCAGCAGTAATCCACGTTTGCAGAGGTATGCTTCCATTATCCGGGAGCAAAATGCCCGGCTTAACCAGCAGATTGAGCGAATTCTTGAAGTTGCCCGTTTCGAGCGCAACCAATTCGAACTAAAAAAAGAACATTTTTCGCTTCACACAGTATTATTAGAAGTTGCCTGGGGAGAGCAGCTCCGTGTACAGGAAAAAGGGGGTACCCTGGATTTTTCTCCAGATTTCCGGGAAGTCCGGCTCTATGCCGACCGACTCCATTTTGTAAATGTTTTGCACAGTCTCATAGATAATTCGATAAAATATAGTAAAGGTGCCCCGGAAATTGCCCTGCATGTTGTAGAGCAGCCCGGACAAATAGCCATACAAGTGGTGGATAGGGGTATTGGCGTTGCGAAGGAGCATCTGCCTTACGTATTTGACCAATTTTACCGGGTACCTACCGGCAACGTCCACAATGTGAAAGGTTTTGGGCTTGGACTTTACTACGCAAGGCGGATTTGTGTTCTTCATGGCTGGAAAATTGCAATGGACAGTACTCCCGGAAAAGGTACGGTCGTTACCATATATATATCCCATTGGAATGATGGGGTGTATCCTTTGGGTCGTGGAGAGAATAAAAGAATAAATTGCTTTTAATGGAAGTTGCACATATTCTTTACGTAGAAGACGATCTGGACCTCAGCTTTGTCACCAGGGACAATCTGGAAATGAAAGGCTACAGGGTTACTTGTTGCAATGATGGCAAGACAGCGCTACAGTACATCCGGGAGCAGGATTTTGACCTTTTTATTCTGGACGTGATGTTGCCGGAAACAGATGGGTTTGAGATTGCCCGGGAAATCAGGGCAAAAAACCAGGAAGTACCTATCCTGTTCCTGACAGCGCGCTCGCTGCCCGAAGATCGCCTGAACGGTCTCCGGATTGGCGGGGACGATTACCTCGTGAAGCCGTTCAGTATGGAGGAGTTGTTGTTAAAAATCCATATTTTTTTAAAAAGGCGGCATATTGCACGTCTTCCCGGGGTAGAGATTATTCAGATCGGGCAATTTTCCCTGAATTATTCGAACCTTGTCCTTCGCCACCCTGAAACGGAGGATCGGCGGCTTACCCAAAAGGAGGCGGATTTATTGCGTTTGCTTTCCCGCAACAAAAACCAGGTACTGCGCCGATCCCTTATCCTGGAGGCAGTTTGGGGAAAAGATGATTACTTTCTGGGCCGAAGCCTAGACGTATTCATCACCCGTCTGAGAAAGTACCTCAGGGCCGATAACGGGCTCCGTATCGAGAATATCCATGGCATTGGCTTTCAGTTCTTTTGTCCTGATGCAGCAATTGATATAAAATTTTGATAATCCGGGTCAAACGATTTACATTTGCAGGAATTTTTCAGCAACCCACTTTTAGAATTATTGAATACCAAAAAATACTTTTGTACAGATGGGACTTATCACGCAGATCAGAAAAAATGGAAGTTGGATCATGGTAATCCTAATCGCCCTGGGCGTAGGCGGGTTTATCCTTATGGACATGACGGTAGGACAGACCAGCTTATTTGGCAGCGCCCAGCCAACCCTGGGCAAAATCAACGGTCAGAAAATTGATGTTAACAATTTTACCAATACGGAATCCCTCCTGGGCTCTTCCGCAGATCCGTTGGTGCGCCGTAATTCCCTGTGGGATTTTATGGTCGAGGAAATTATTGTCAAAGGGGAAGCCAATGCTATCGGCCTTGGTATCAGTGCTGCCGAGCTCACCGAATTACAGTTTGGCAATGACCCCAGTCCGATTATCCGCCAGCGTTTTGCGGATCCGAATACCCAGCAGCTCGACCGGGCACAGCTCAATCAAATCCGCCAACTCATAGAGAGCAATACGGCTGATGCACAGCTCAAGGGTTTCTGGGCTTTCCAGGAAAGAGAGGTCATCAAGGATCGCCTGCAGTCTAAGATGAGTGCAATGGTAGCAAAAGCCATTTATATCCCTACCTGGATGGCAGATCAAACGAACCGGGACCAGACTACGGCCTACAGCGTCCAGTATGTCCAGGTTCCGTTCGATGCGATTGATAACGCTGACGTTGCATTGGAAGATTCTGATTTCGAGGCATATATCAAAGAAAATGCGGCCACGCTTAAAAATGAGGAAGAAAAGCGCCGTATCGCCTTCGTTTCTTTCGATGTCCGTGCTTCTGCTGCTGATACGGCTGCATACTTTAAGTCGTTGCAGGACCTATATGTCGAATTTGATACGACTTCCAATGATTCCATTTTTATCCAGCAAAATCTGGGTTCGATGGATAAGGGATATTTCACCAAAGACCAGCTCCCGGCCTCAGTTGCAGATACTCTGATAGGGCTTCCGGCAGGAACAGTCTATGGTCCTTTTCTGGATGCAAATGCCTATCAGCTCGTCAAAATTATTGACAGGAAAATCATTCCGGATTCGGTTCGTGCACGCCATATCCTTTTGCCGGCGCAGGATGCGACTACCCTTCAGGCTGCCCAAACCCGTATAGACAGTATTAAAAAAGTAATTGAAGCGGGCAAAGGGACTTTCGCCGAACTCGCCCAGAAGTTTGGTACCGACGGCACTGCTACCAAAGGTGGCGATCTTGGATTTGCTGCTCCGGGCATGATGGTGAAGCCCTTCAACGATCTCATCTTTTTTGAAGCCGAACAAGGTAAGCTGTACTCCGTGATAACGGAATTCGGGGTTCACCTGGTAGAAGTTACGGATAAAAAATTCACTGAAAATAAGATGGGGGTCCGTGTGGCTCTTCTGGCCAAGCCAATTTTCCCATCAGAAGAAACCAGAAACGACCGCTACGACGAGGTGCTTACGTTCTTAAGTAAAACCCGTACTCTTGAGGCACTGCGCAAAGAAGCTGCTGCCCGCAAGCTTACGGTTGAAACAGCGCCTGCCGTTGGGGAAAATGATATCGCCCTGGGTTCCCTGGGTAGCTCCCAACAAACCCGTGATATCATCAAATGGGCTTTCGGCAATAAAAAAGGCAGTGTATCCAGTTCGGTATATGTCTTCTCCGATGCCGTAAACAACTACGACAACCGCTATGTGGTTGCAGCAATAGAAGGGATTCAGAAAAAAGGCCTGCCAGAGGTTGCAGATGTACGTTCTTCCATCGAACCATTGGTCATCAATCGCAAGAAAGGGGAAATGATTCAGCAGAAGATTAAGGGTAAAGACCTGAATGGTGCTGCTAGTGCATACGCAGTTCAGGTGCAGTCGTTGGAAAATGTGACATTCTCCTCTACTTTCCTGCCCAACAATATTGGTAACGAACCCAAATTCCTGGGCTACATGGGCGGCCTTGCAGCCGGTAAGACTTCCGTTCCTTTCACGGGCAATAGTGGGGTTTTCATGGTGAAAGTGCTTCAAAAGTCTGGTCCGCAGCCTATGACCAATCTTCCCGAACTTCGCAACTCTCTCGGTACGGGGGCAAAATCACAGGCAACGGTCACACTCGTGGAGAGCATGAAGAAGAATGCAAAAATCCAGGATCGCCGTGCCAGGTTCTTCTGATAAAACACAAAAAAGGGGCAGCTTTGCTGCCTAAAGCACATAATACACACGCACGGTTTTGAATTACTGAACTGATGGGAATTTCAAAATCGTGCGTGTGTACCAATTTTGTTGTGACACAGGCTCTTCAGGGAGTAAAATCATTGAGTCTTTACCTCGTACGAGGTATGTAGTACAACAAGTATAAACTAAATTGGCCAGTGAATTGATAGTATTTTTCGTTTTTTTGACCATATTTGCAGCGTCAAAAAAATATCATCGTTCCACTTGTTCAAAAGCTTTCCGAAATGTCTGAAGTTGAAAACGCCGGTCGAAAAGGGTATTGCCTGCTGTACTTCTTCATCTTCTTTGTGCTGTTCATGGCCTTTTTGGTTTACCTGTACCAGCGGAACTTCACTGGGTTGCCCTTAGCGGAATAAGGATCTGCTGCTTTTTACCCAATGGCGGTTAATCCTTGGTTTTGATAACCTGCCCTAATCCGTACCGACTTTCGAGTAGGTTATAAAAGCTTTTGAGATATAGGGCAACATCCCGGTGTGCATCTTTTTCCAGAAAAGGAAATGTGTCGCTGAACTGCGTCAGGGCTGTTTTATGAGCGAGAAAGAAGTCGTTTAGCATCTGTATTTCCTTTGCAGAACAGTCTATTCCTTTGTAATATCTTTCCTTAACGGATTTTATAGGCAGGCTTTCGTGGGGTACTGCATAAAGGGCGGCGACCAGCCCGGCGTAGTCAAAATCATATCCTATAGGGACGATCTTTCCTGTTCCGAGTTTCAGCATCTTTACATTATGCTCGTTGCCAAAGCTCCAGTCGGTATTTCCGATCATATACTGGAATACAAAAAAGCGTAGCAGGGCTTCCCTTTCGAAGGCTGCTGTATTTATAACCGGGGTATCGAGCAGGGTACCTTGGAGGCGCTGGGAAAGTTCCTCTTCGTCTTCGAGGAAAAAGCCATATTTGAGAAAGTGCCGGGTGGTATCCCGGGTATCTATCAAATTAAAACGTGCCAATTTTACCCGGAAGCTAAAGGGGGAAATAAAATTATACAGGCGATAGGCGAGATATTCCCGGAGGAGGGATTGTTCGTAGGCACTTCCTATCCGGCACTGTAGAACGACTTTCATTTCATTGAAGTGGGAGTATCCCAGGCTGTCGAGAGATTTTTTTTTCCATTTCACCTTTATAGGCGGGTGCATACAAATCTCCTTGCGCGTTTTCCCGCGTGCTTTGATTTCCAAGGGTGTTTTGATGATTTTTCCGGAGCTGCTGGTGAACTGGATTTTGGCCGGTTGGTAGGCTTCTACGGTGCGTTTTTTTATTAACTGTCCCAGGTCGGTGTACAGGTGGCATTCCAGGAGGCTGTCCATTTCCTCTGCCATTTCGTCAAAGATACTTTTTCGGCCGAGGGAGTCTTTAGGGGCTTGGGATATCCAGTCCTGTGCAGGCGCAGGGGCGGAGAGGAGGATCAAAATAGCTGGTGCAAGTGCATTGATAAAAGGAAAGGGCCGGAGCATAGGAAAATTATTTTTTGGGGAGGAACATGGCGGAGATTTCCCGCTGGTATTTTTCTTCAATGAAGCGCCTTCGGATTTTCAGGGTGGGCGTGAGTTCACCGGAGGTTTCGTTCCAGGGTTCTGGAAGTAAATGGAATGCCCCGATTTGTTCGAAAGAAGGCAAAAGCGTATTGAGGTTTTCCAATTCTTTTTCGAAGAGGCGCTGGACTTTGAGGTTTAGTACCATATAAGCAGGTGCGGTCCAATGTACTCCGTTGTCTGTGCACCAGGTCTCGAGGTACGGAAAATCTGGTACGATGAGGGTGCCAAGCACTGGGCGGCCTGCACCCAGTACGATTATCTGGTCAATAAAAGGGGAGGTTTTCAGGATGCGTTCCAGTGCAGAAGGTACGATAAACTTACCGGCAGAAGTTTTAAACACTTCATTTTGGCGTCCGCTGATTTGCAGGAAGCGCTTATGCACGATTTTGCCAATATCCCCGGTATGTAGCCAACCCTCTGCATCCAGGACTTTCCGGGTAGTAGTTTCATCCTGGAAATAACCCATCATTACATTGGGTCCACGCACCAGTATTTCGCCTTCTCCGGTTTCATTGGGGTTATGGATACGAACTTCCACTCCTGGGATCGGGATTCCGACTGTTCCAAAGCGGACGCCACCGGGTTCGAAGCGATTGAAAGCCACAATTGGAGAAGTCTCGGTGAGTCCATAGCCTTCCCTAACAGCAATACCTGCGGCAGAAAATATCCTTCCCAATTCCGGGGGCAAAGCTGCTGCACCAACTGCTATGCCTTCAATTTGTCCACCCAGGGCTTGGCGCCACTTGCTGAACACGAGAGCATCGGCTATCAGGAGTTGGAGTTTGTACAGCATCCCGGGCTTTGCTTCCCGGTAATTTTTGGCCAGTTGCAGCGCCCATTGCCCAATCTTTCGCTGTAGCGGGGGCGCTTTGCGCATTTCCTGAGAGAGATGCCGGTAAAATCGTTCGAGTACCAGGGGGACTGCTGTGAAATAATGGGGTCGTACTTCGCGGAGATTGATCCATAGCCGTTCGCTGCTTTCTGCAAAATAAATAGCCGCACCGGCAGCCAGGTAGGTGTACACCACCATCCGCTCGAAAATGTGGGTAATAGGTAAATAGCTGATTACTTTTTTTTCAAAATTAATCGGCAGCAGGGCCATGATAGATTTGATATTGCTCACCATGTTCCTATGTGACAACATGACTCCTTTAGGGGAGCCAGTTGTTCCGGAAGTATAGATAATAGTGGCCAGGTCTCCTTCAGCAATTTTGGAAGCCAGCAATTGCACCTCTTCCAGGGCTTCGGAAGAGGGAGCTGTGAGGAATTCTTCTGTGGAGGGGCGTTCCGGGTCTGGGCCAACCATCCAGATAGCCTGCATAGAGGGGATTTCGGGACGAATTTTTTCCAGAAAATCAAATATTGGCGCTTCTCCGGCGAAACAGGCTTTTACTCCGGCATGCTGCAGAATATATTTTAGCTCATCTTCCAGAACGGCAGAATGGACCGGTACAGACACGGCACCAATTTGCTGCATACCCAGGTCGAGGAACAACCAGTGGGGGCTACCAGCCCTGCTTACAATCCCGAGTCGGTCACCCGGTCTAATCCCTCGTTGGAGTAGTGCAGCACTAACGCGGTTGGCCATGTCCTGACAGGCTTCGATGGAAAACGAAACCCATCTACCCCGGTATCTCCAGTTGAGGGCAGAGGGATTTGGATATCGCATATATTGGTATCCAGGTAGATCGAAAAGCCTATGGAAGTCCATGCCGGATTTTTTTGGTTCAGGACCTGGCCCCTTTGGAGAGGGGCTATTTCTTTGATACATCGCCCCTTATCTGGAGGGCGAGTACCGCTTCTTTATTCCAGCCTCCTTCTTCGGGTTGCATTCCCCATTTTGTGAGGTCAACAGTAAACATTTGGGCGCTCACCACAGCTACATGTTCCTGATTGACAACGACCCGGGCTGGTATTTGCAGCCCTCTTTTTTTGTTGCGTAGCTTCAGATTGAGGGCAATGAGGTGGGTACTGCCGGTCTCTTCGTCAAAAACGGAAGTGACCCGGGCGATTTCGAGCTTAGCCTCCTCGAAATCTGATTTTTCGAGCATTTTTTTGCCCAGAGGATCGGAAAAGGCGGAATTGGAAGATAGTGTGGCTGGCATTTCCAGAATCGGATTGGCCATATTTGCTACTGCCTGGCCGCCACGCAGCTCGCCGCCTTCAACATAAAGGTTGCCTTCGTCCAGACTTACGCGAACTACTGCCGGTGCACCCTTCTTATCTTTGGGGTAAATAGAAAGCATCAACTGGCTTTGAACCGGGTATATCTGATAATCCGTAGATTTTGCAGATGGATCATATCCAGAACTATGAACGGAATAATTGTTTTCCCCGGATTGACATGCATAAAGGGCTATAACAATAAAAGCTGTGCTGAAGGATTTTCCTATTTTGCTCATGGCAAGTATATTTTTTTGCCCAAAGCTAAGAAAAGCGGACGGTACGAAGTAGTTTTTTGAAATTTTCTGCCTTTAGTTACGTACAGGGAAGGGGAGGGATCCACTTATCGCACCAGGGCGAGTGCTTCATCCAGGCTGTGGAGTATGAGGACATTAGGCGGGGGCTGAACCCCTTGTGCGATTACCTGATAGCCGGAAATGAGTACCCGGGAGGAGGGAAAGTTAGCCGCGAGTTTATCCACATAAGTCTGGACGGATTCTTTTGCGAATGACTCAGTGATCATCGTGAAAATAAAATCCGGCTCATGGATTTTAAAGGCATCGCGGAGATCCTGAATAGAAATATCCTGTCCCAGATAGATGACCTGATTATTGCGCGATTTCAAGAGGTAGTGCATAAACAGGATACTGAGCTCCTGCCGTTCTCCTTCAGGCAGGTAAATGATAAACTTGCGTTGTCCCCCGAAATGCGGATAAGAAGTACGGTCAATAGCGGAAATAATTTTTTGCCGGATCAGATAGCTGATGAAGTTTTCTTGTACAGGGTTGATAGATCCGGTCAGCCATAGAACCCCAAGTTTGTCGAGAAAGGGATAGATGACTTCCAGCATCGTACGTTCGAACCCGATATGTTCGATATTGGCAGCGACGATGCGTTCGAATTTGAATTCATCCATTTCGATCATCGAAATGGTGAGGGCATCGAGCTGGGTTCCTGAAAGGTCGTTGACAGAAGAAATTGCGGCAACTTTTTCGGCGAGTTCTCTCTGCTGCATTTTTGCAATTCTGGAAATTTTGTGCCCATGCCGGTTGAGGAGGGCAACGTTCAGCAATAGCTTGAGATCATCGTCCTCATAATATCGTATGTTGGTAGCGGTGCGTTTGGGATGAATAAGCTTATAGCGTTGTTCCCAAACACGTATAGTATGTGCTTTTATACCAGAGAGTTTTTCCAAATCTTTGATCGAATAGATCGCCACAAGTCCGGAATTTGAAAACAGTCAATAAAAGGGCTTGGGGCGACTCTGCGGGCAACCGGAAGCATATTTTATTTCCGGTTATGGATTTTACCCGTGGTGGAGCGATCGAACCAAACCTATTAAGTCAGAGGAAAAACAGCAGGTTGAAAAAAAGGTTCAGGGGGGGGATTAAAAATAGGGCGTAAAAGTGCCAGAAGGCTATTTTTGGATTTTATTCCTTCCAGATGCCGGGAAAAGGTAATCAAAAACAGATAAATTTCTTATTTTTAGCTGCGGTTGGCGGCACACCTTTCTGGCTGGAGTATGCCCCAAAACATATAAATTCTGTATTAAACCAACGGATATGCATTTCCGAAAAATTTTACAAGTAGCGCTACCCTGTTTTCTGTTGCCTTTCTTCGTCCTGGCACAGGGTATTCCTTGCGTATTTACCCTGGATTTAAAAGACAATAACGGCCAGGGCTGGAGTGGTGCCGCCCTTGAGGTGATGGTCAATGGACGGGCAACGTCCTATTCTCCTGACAGTGGGCCGCAAAGGCGTTTTTTTATCAAAGTTAACAACAACGATACCCTGCGCATCAATTTTTTGCCAGGCACGGATAATGATGCGGTTGCCTTTGACCTTTACGCGCCTGAAGGGACGCTTGCATTTACCGCCAATGGCCCTTTTCTTCCTGCCGGGGAATTATTCCGGGATACGGTTTCGTGTCCTTCCTGCCCGGTGCCACCTTTGCCGGGTATCCGGGTTGATGAGATACGTGCTTCCAATGTGGCCATTAGCTGGCAGGCATCAGATCCTGCAGGATTGTATGTGTTGGAAATTGATACCGCAGGGTTTTCGCCAGGAAGAGGGCGGAAAATAACCGTCCTGGGCACTTCGATCAGGGTTTTTCAGCTTCGCGAAAATACGGGGTACGACGTGTACTTGTCCGTGCGCTGTGCCCTCACGGGCGATACCAGCAGGATTGTTGGGCCTGTAAGGTTTAAAACGCGGTGGGCAAATGATGTCGGGGTTTCCAGGATTTTCGCTCCGGAAAGCGGATGTGCGCTGGGGCTGGACAGCGTCAAAGTAGGAATTGGCAATTTTGGCGGAACGCCCCAATCGCTGATTCCTTTTGGATATGCCGTGAACCGTCAAAAGGTTAGTATTGACCGCCCCAGGGACGGCTTGTTCACCGGGGTAATCGGAATGGATAGCATTGGGCGTGCAACTTTTGATCGCGTCTTCAATTTTTCCGTACCTGGAGAATATTTTGTTCAGGCCTGGACGGAACTGATGGCCGATAGCGTCAAGCCCAACGATACAGCCAGCATGCTGGTGGTACATGCACCAACTATTTCTGCCTTGCCTTATTTTACTACGCTTGATAATGGCTTTACGGGCTGGTATGCCGGTCAAACCAGCGTTGCCAGCAGTTGGGGGCTGGGTCTTCCAAAGGGTCAACGCCTCAATCGGGCATTTAGTGGTTCACGCGCATGGACGACCGCACTGAGTGGTGGGTATAACGATAGTGAACGCTCTTATCTGGTTTCTCCTTGCTTTGATTTAGCGGGTGTTTCCCGTGATCCAGTGCTATCCTTTGCGATTCGTGCCGATTTGGAATCTTGTTGCGATGGGCTATGGGTGGAATGGAGTACAGACGGTGGAAAAACCTGGACCCTGCTGGGTAAAAATGGAACGGGGGTTAACTGGTATAATAATGGTGACCGACAGGTATGGTCGGGCAATGGAGGAGGGGATGGCTGGTTTATAGCAGTACATCCGCTTATCGGGGCGGCAGGTAAAAAGGACGTCAGGCTCCGCTTCGTTCTCCAGTCAGATTTTTCCAATCGGTTTGAAGGAGTTGCCCTGGACAATATCCGGATTGCAGTCCCCTCAACAGACCTCGCAGCCGTGCAAGTCCGCAATACGGTTACGACTACCTGTGGCAGCGATGCCGACAAGGTTGTGCTAAGTATTGCCAACCTGGGGGAAACGGAGTTCTCTAATTTCCGGGTGGCTTATCAAATCAATAGTGGTCCGGTTGTAAGGGATACGCTTACAGGTTTTGGACTTTTGCCCGGGCAGAAAAAGGACTTTTCTTTCAGTAGGTCTTTTAGCTCTGTGAATCCGGGAGCTTACCAAATTCGTGCATGGGTAGAAGGCGGAGATGCCCTACCTGTCAACGATACGATTTTTTATGCTTTCAGTAGCCTGTTGTCCGCACCTTTCAAAGAAGATTTTGAGCGAGGCACCATTCCTCCGGGCTGGACAGCCGATCCGGATCTTGTAATCGGCAAAACCCGCGGCGCTCCCTCCCGGGTCATATCCGATAACCTCTTTGGGGACGACCGGGTGATGCAGCTTGCTACACCTGCTTTTGGCACTATTGCCAAAAACGACAACCTCGTTTTTGAGTACCGTTATGTAGATGTATTGACCAAAGTACCCCGCCCTAAAGCGTTGGGCCCCAACGACCGGATGGATGTGCAGGTCTCAATGGATTGTGGGAATACCTATACCACTATCTATACGCTGAATGCCCAGAACCATACGCCTTCTGTCCGCATGCAGAAAAAATTTGTCAGCCTGGCGGCGTATGAAGGAAAATATATCCGGGTGCGTTTTCAGGCATTTTGGGGAGATGGGGATTATTTCGTTGACCTCGACAATATCGAGGTGGTGCGCTGCCCTGCTTCTTTGAACCTTGCTATTCAGATTAGTCCTTCAGGGGTACAGCCCCGGACGGCGACGGTAGTCAGTGGTACGGGTGCCGGGCCTTTCACTTATAGTTGGAATACGGGAGGGAATACAGCGAGTATTCCGGTGCCTTCTGCCGGAAACTTTAGGGTAACCGTCACGAACGAATCAGGATGCCGGGATTCTGTCTCGACCCTCATTACGGGGGTTGTGGAGGTATTGCCGATAGCAGCCCTTTCGATTGCTCCCAACCCCACCCTGGATGCTGCTGTATTGGAAGTCCGGTTTGAAGAAAAGCAAAGCGGGATTATGCTTCAGGTATTTTCCCCGCTTGGGCAGGTACTGCAAAGTTTACGTCTGCCGGATGGCGACTATCTCCGCCACGAAATTAACCTGGGGAATTATCCCCCGGGGACATATTTTCTGAGGATTAGCTCGGGCGGAAAGGCGAGGACCGAAAAGTTAATGCTGTTGCGGGAATAAAAATGTGGATTCGGATTTATTGGGGCATTGGGCCGAAAAATGGCTTTAACAGGAACCATAATCTGTTTTCAAAGAGTGAAAATCCCGATTGCTCTAAACAATTTTTCCCGGGTATTGTATCAGTGAGCGCGGATAGCGCTTAATGACTGTATATGAAAATCGGAATTGTATGTTATCCCACGTATGGAGGCAGTGGGGTGGTTGCGACGGAATTAGGGCTCGGCCTTGCGAAAAGAGGGCATGAAATCCATTTCATTACCTACAAAAGGCCTGCCCGCCTGACGACCTTTCAGGAAAATGTGTTTTACCATGAGGTGGACACGGACGAATACCCGCTCTTCGAATACCCCCCGTATGACACTGCACTGACGAGCAAGCTGGTAGATGTGGTCAAGTACGAGAACCTCGACCTGCTGCACGTCCATTATGCTATCCCGCATGCCACCGTGGCTTATATCGCCAAAAAAATCCTGCTGACGCAGGGCCGCTATGTCCCTGTAATCACAACGCTTCATGGCACGGATATTACCCTGGTCGGCAATGACAAGGCTTTTGCGCCCGTTGTCGAATTTTCTATCAATAAATCCGACGGGGTTACAGCGGTTTCAAAAAGCCTGCGGCAGCAGACGTATGAGTATTTCAATATCACCAAGGAAATCGAAGTTATATACAATTTTATTGATTTCGAACGCTTTACCAAGAGTAACAAAGACCATTTTAAAAAAGCGATTGCCCCTGATGGAGAGCGTATCCTAATCCACGTTTCTAATTTCAGGAAGGTTAAGCGGGTGGAAGATACCGTGTTGATTTTCAAAAAAGTGCATGAACAACTTCCTTCCAAGCTGCTTTTGATTGGGGATGGACCTGAGCGAAGGAAT
The DNA here is from genome assembly GCA_964527495.1 of uncultured Haliscomenobacter sp. Lineage (GTDB taxonomy): Bacteria > Bacteroidota > Bacteroidia > Chitinophagales > Saprospiraceae > JADJPL01. The sequence goes on along the minus strand of CAZGOT010000043.1, from coordinate 2,606 downwards.
GCGGAGGAATTATGCCGCGAACTGGGGTTATGGAACGATACCCGATTTCTGGGCAAGCAGGATGCGATCGAGGAACTGATGGCGGTAGCAGACGTTTTCCTGCTGCCTTCTGAAAATGAAAGTTTTGGCCTCGCCGCCCTGGAGGCAATGGCTTGTGAGGTGCCGGTTATCTCGTCTAATGCAGGGGGAATCCCCGAGGTGAATATCCATGGGGAAACGGGATTTTTGAGTAATGTAGGTAATGTGGAAGAAATGGCTGCAAACGCGGTATATATCCTGAGCCATGAAGAGGTACTGGCTAAATTTAGGGAAAATGCCCTCGCCCAGGCCAAAAGGCATGATATTTCCATCATTCTTCCCCAGTATGAGGCGTATTATGAAGAGATTCTGAAAACAGCGGTCTATTGAAATTTTGTATAAAACTTATTTTGCAGCATATTAAATGTATTGCGACGATGAAAAAGGGGATCACTTCGTTTGTTTTGTTATGTTTTTCCTTTTCGGTTGGGATGGCCCAGGGCATCGTTTTTTTCAGCGGTACCTGGGAGGAGGCCCTTGCAAAGGCGAAGGCAGAAGAAAAGCCGATTTTTGTGGATGCATTTACGACCTGGTGCGGGCCCTGTAAAGTTATGTCGAAATCGGTTTTCACCGATAGCAAAGTGGGCACGTTGTATAATGAAGGGTTCATAAATATGAAAATTGACATGGAGCAGGCCCCGGGGCTGCGTTTCCAGGAAACGTACCCGGTAAGTGCATATCCTACCTTATACTATATCCATCACGACGGTACGGTGCTGAAAAAAATCGTTGGAGCCCAACAGATAGAATCTTTTTTGCGGATAGGGCAGTCGGTACTGGCAGGCTCCGGCGCTGCTGCAGATAATTCAGCCTTATATGAAAAAGGTGACCGTAGCCCGGAGGTAGTGTACAAATATATCCGCAGCCTCAACCAGGCGGGTAAATCCAGCCTGAAAGCAGCTAATGAATACCTGCGCGGACAGCAGGATCTGAGCAGCGAAATAAACCGGAAGATTATCTTTGAAGCTGCCCAGGAAGCCGACTCCCGTATTTTTGAGCTGCTGGTACAGCACCGGCAGGCTATTGCCGCGATTTTTCCGGAGCCTGCAGTGAGCGAGCGCATTTATAGTGCTTGCTTTAAAACAGCAGATAAAGCCCTGGAAAACCAGAACGAAGAGTTGCTCCGGGAGGCAAAAGAAAAGATGAAACTGCACTATCCCCAGCGGGCGAAGGCATTTACTGCACGGGTGGATATGGAAAAGGCGCTGTTGGATAAAGAGGTAAAAAATTATCTCAAAGCACTGGACCTCTTTACTAAAAATGCATCAGAAGAGCCTGTGGCCTTGTTGCGTCAAACCGCTCAATATGCGGCCAGGCAGCACGGTCAGGAATCCGCAGCCTTAGAATCGGCTATCGCCCTTTCGGTGATGGCAGCAGAAAAGGGAGGGACTTCTGCCTATTATATGGACCTTGCCGAGCTATACCTCAAAAAAGGAGATAAAAAAAGTGCGGCAACGGCAGTAGAAAAAGCCAAATCGCTCAGTGAAAACGAAGGCCCGGAAGAAAAACAACGGGTCAGGGATTTTCTGGGCAAAATATAGGGACTATCCACATGTCTGAACAACGAACCGATATTTCTGCCCTTGGCGAATTTGAACTCATTTCCCGTCTCACCAGGGACTTTAGCCTCCATCAGCCTTCTTCCATCAAAGGGGTAGGGGATGATGCTGCCGTTATTGACAACAATGGCTACCTGACGCTGGTATCCACCGACCTGCTGGCAGAAGGGATCCATTTTGACCTTATGTACACCCCACTGAAGCACCTGGGGTATAAGGCCGTGGTGGTGAACCTGTCCGATATCTATGCCATGAATGGCCAACCCAGGCAAATCACGGTCAATATCGCTTTATCCAACCGGTTTTCGGTAGAGGCGGTGGAGGAGCTGTATGCAGGTATCCGCCTGGCGTGTGAGCGCTATGGGGTGGATCTGGTGGGCGGTGATACGTCGTCATCGCAGAAGGGTTTGCTGATCAGTATTACGGCAATCGGGCAAGGGGAAAAGGGGAAGGTCGTTTACCGGAACGGGGCCAGGGTGGGGGACCTCATCTGCGTCAGCGGAGACCTGGGTGCGGCCTATTTAGGCCTTCAAATCCTGGAGCGCGAAAAACAGTTGTTTTTGTCCAATCCGGGCATTCAGCCTGCTTTAGAGGGGAAAGATTATCTGATTGGCAGGCAGCTCAAGCCGGAGGCACGCAGGGATATGATAGAAATGTTTGCACAGAACCAACTCGTACCCACCGCTATGATTGATGTATCCGACGGGCTTGCCTCGGATTTACTGCATATTTGTCAGCAGTCGGGTGTGGGAGCCTATATTGAGGAAAGCGGGGTACCTGTGCATCCTGATGCCCAGTTGCAGGCCCTGGAATTTAAGTTGGATCCGGCCACCTGTGCACTGAGTGGAGGAGAAGATTATGAGTTGCTGTTTACGATTTCCCCTAACGATGTGGATAAAGTGCGTTTTCTGCCTGATATTTATATTATGGGGGAGATTGTGGAGGCAAAAGACGGGGTACACCTGCATA
>CAZGOT010000042.1:0-16795 GCA_964527495.1 uncultured Haliscomenobacter sp. | reverse complement strand
TGGGCGAAGCTACCGCTATCCGCGAACTGGCAAAATTTACAGAGCCCCTGCTCCAAAAGTTCGTCCAGATGGCCATGGCCTACAATATTAATATTATTACCGGAAGTATGCCCATCGTGGAAGAAGGACGCCTCCTCAACGTTTCCTACCTCTGCCGCCGCGATGGAACCTGGGAAAGCTGCTACAAAATCCACCCCGTCCCTTCCGAAATATCCGCCTGGGGAATGGTCGGCGACCACCGGCTCAAGGTCTTCGATACGGACTCCGGACGCATCGGTATCCTTATTGACTACGATGTCTGCTTCCCGGAACTTGGCCGCTGGTATGCCCGGCAGGGCGTGCAAATCCTCTTCGTGCCCTTCCTCACCGATACCCAAAACGGCTACAACCGTATCCGGCTTTGTGCCCAGGCCCGCGCTATCGAAAATGAATGCTACGTCGCCATCGCCGGCTGTGTAGGCAATCTCCCCAAAGTCAATAATATGGACATCCAGTATGCACAGTCCGCCATCTTTACCCCTTCCGATTTCGCCTTCCCCAGCAATGGCGTACGCGCCGAAGCAACCCCCAATACCGAAATGACCGTTATCGCCGATGCCGACCTGGAACTCCTCAAAGAACTCCACGAATTCGGTAGCGTCCAAACAATCAAAAATAGGCGCAAAGACCTCTATGAAGTCCGCTTCCGCAAATAACCCCCTGGCACCCCCAATACCCAATCACCCAAGTATTGCACCACAATACCATAAATACCGCTTTATCTACTTCAAAAAAAAGTTTTATCACTTTTTTCCTCTTGTAATCCTGAAGGAAATGTAAATTTGCAGATTCTTTACCAACCAACTGAATAAGTGCGATGGAACACAACGAAGTTGTAAGATATTCAGATGCGGAACTGGAAGAATTCCGTATCCTGATCGAAGGCAAACTGGAGCAGGCCACCGCCCACCTTCAGGAACTACAGGATCAAATCCTGGAAATTACGGAGAACACCAGTGACGAACACGGCGGCGACTGGGTAGACGATAGCTCCATTAATAATGATGTGGAAATGCTCAATAACATGGCTATCCGCCAAAGAATGTATATCCAGGATCTGGATAATGCCCTCGTCCGCATCAAAAACAAAACCTACGGCATCTGCAGCATCAGCGGTCAGCTCATAGACAAACGCCGCCTGCTCGCAGTACCCACTACCACCAAAAGCCTCGCCGCCAAAGTGGCCGAACAGGTCGCACCCCCACCAGTAGAACGCGAAAAACCCGAACCCAAACCCGCTCCCGAAAAGAAAGCAAGCACAACAGAAAAAACTACACCGCCTAAACGCATCATCACTACCGTTATCCGTAAAACTTCCGGTAAGAAAAAACCGCCTGTCAATATCGAAGATTTTGAAGAAGATGACGAACTCGCAGCAGTAGATAAAGACCTCTACTTCGAAGAAGACCAGGAACTCCTCTACGGCTCCGCCTCCGATATTGACGATCTCCTCGAAGATCAGGACACCGGATCCGGATCCGATGAAGAAGATGACCTCGGCCATCTGGACGAAGGAGACGACATGGAAGAGGATTATTAGTATGTATATCCTCCACCAAAAGGGAAAAATGCCTAAACTATTGCATAAATACCTTTTTTGTTTTACCTTTGTGTGCCATTTTTAAAAACAGCTTTTTTTAACAAAAACTATCAGCCAAAAATATGCTCATCATTGAAGTTAAAGACGGGGAAAGCATTGACAAGGCCCTCAAACGCTACAAAAGAAAATTCCAAAATGCAGGCGTTATTAAGGAACTGCGCAGACGCAAAGAGTTCGTAAAACCTTCCGTTCAGCGCAGAAGTGAAGTCCTCAAGGCTGTTTACCGTGAAAAAATCCGCACGGACGAGACGCCCGTAAATATGTAATTATCCTGCCGGACGCTGGTCCGGCATGTCCTATATTAGATTCTCGGGTTGCCCGGTTTCCTTCACAGGCTGATTTCCCTTACCCTGGAGCCGTGTATAAAGTGCCACGTTTTGCTTTCGGCAAAGCTGCCTTCTTACACAACCTCCTTAGGTATAGGAATTCAGCCTTTGTCGTTTTACCTATGAAGTACCTGCTCTCCGCAATTTATTGCCTACTCCCCCTGCTGTGGAACGGGATTTCCGCCCAGCGCTTCGACCTGATTATCCAGGATGCCACAATCTTTACTGGCAATCCTAATGATGCCCTCCAAAAAGGCGACGTGGCTATCAAAAATGAACGCATCGCCAAAATAGCGCCCAATATCCGCGCACACGCCAAAAAAACCCTTCAGGCAGAAGGCCTCGTCCTAAGCCCAGGCTTCATAGATATCCACGCCCATCTCGAACCTCTTCCCCTTGATCCTGAAGCAAAAAGCCATGTCCGCCAGGGCGTTACTACCGCTCTCGGTGGCCCCGATGGAGGCGGCCCCCTCGGTATCGGTGCCTACCTCGATAGCCTCACCACACAAGGTATCGGCCTTAATGTGGCCTACCTCATCGGCCATAATACCGTTCGCAACCACGTTATGGGCCTGGTCAACAGGGCGCCGGATGCTGCCGAACTGCAACAAATGCAGGGATGGATTGCCAAAGCCATGCAGGAAGGAGCCTTCGGTATCTCTACCGGTCTAAAATATCTGCCCGGCACCTATGCCAAACTCGATGAAATCGTATCCTGCTCCAAAGTTGCCGCCCAATATGGTGGCATCTATACCTCCCACCTCCGCGAAGAAGGCCTCGGCCTGATAGAAGGAGTCTCCGAAGCAATTCAAATTGCCGAACGCGCCAATATCCCCGTTGTCCTTACCCACCATAAAGCTATCGGTATCAAAATGTGGGGCAGCAGCGTTCAAACTCTCGCAATGGTAGATTCTGCCAGAGCACGCGGACTGGACGTATCTATTGACCAATATCCCTATACCGCCAGCTTTACCGGCATCAGTGTCCTCATTCCGTCGTGGGCAATGGAAGGCGGGCCTGTGCGCGAATTCGCCCGCAGATGCGCAGATTCCCTCCTGCGCGACAGTATCAAAAACGGAATCATCTTCAACCTCCTCAACGACCGCGGTGGAGGCGACCTCCGGAGAATCCAGTTTGGCAGCTTCGACTGGAAACCCGAACTCAACGGCAAAACCCTCCACGACTGGGCCGTCCTCGAAGGCCTGGAACCCAATGTGGAAAATGGCGCAGAACTCGTCATCCAGGCCCAGCTTCACCGGGGCGCAGGCTGTATTTTCCATGCCATCTCCGAAGAAGATGTACGTCGTATTATGCAGCACCCCCAAACAGTAATCGCCTCTGACGGCCGCCTTAGCCAGCCAGGGAAAGACCATCCCCACCCCCGCGCCTATGGCACCTTCCCCCGCGTCCTCGGCCATTATGTGCGGCAGGAAAAAGTACTCTCCCTCCAGGAAGCCCTGGTCAAAATGACGTCCCAACCCGCACTCCGCCTCGGGCTTACAGACCGCGGGTTCATACGCAAAGGTTTTTTCGCCGATATTACCCTCTTCGACCCCAATACAGTCCAGGATAACAGCACCTTCGAAGCTCCCCACCAGTACCCCAATGGCATTCCCTACGTAATCATCAACGGCAAGATCGTGGTGGACCAAGGGGAATATAAAGATCTTCGGGCAGGAAAAGCACTCAAAAAAAAATGGGCCCACGCCAAAAATTGATATGGCCGGATTATACCTGCATATACCCTTTTGCAAACAAGCCTGCCACTATTGCAATTTCCATTTCTCCACTTCCCTCAGGTATATGGAGGAAATGTGCGATGCCCTCATCCGCGAAATGTACCTCCAACGGGAATTCCTCAACGGCGCTGCATGCAGCTCTATCTATTTCGGCGGTGGTACGCCCTCGCTCCTCCCACCCCACCAGCTCGAGCGGCTGCTTAATACCGCCTTTACCCTCTTTGCCGTAGAAAAAGATGCCGAGATTACCCTCGAAGCCAATCCCGACGACCTTACCCCAGACACCCTGACCGCCCTGCGCAGTACCCCGGTCAACCGCCTGAGCATCGGGATCCAATCCTTTTCAGCAGCTGATCTCCAACTTATGAACCGCGCCCATAGCGAAAAACAAGCCCGTGAAGCGCTGGAACTCGCCCTCAACGCTGGATTCTCCAATATCACCGCCGACCTTATCTACGGTATCCCCGGATCCAGCGATCAGCAATGGGCCCAAAATATCCAAATCCTTACCAGCTATAAAATCCCACATATTTCCGCCTACTGCCTGACCATAGAAACAAAAACCGCACTCCACCATTTTGTCCAAAAAGGAAAAATACCTCCTGTGGATGAAGCCCAGGCCGTCCGACAGTTCGATTTCCTCATTTCTTCCCTCGAAGACATGGGCTATATCCACTACGAAATTTCCAACTTCGCCCAACCCGGCAGCTTTGCCCGCCATAATTCCAACTATTGGCTGCAAATACCTTACCTCGGCATCGGACCCTCCGCCCATTCCTTTAACGGCCAGCTCCGGCAGTGGAATATCGCCCACAATGCACAATATATCAAAGCTATGCAGGAAGATACCCCCGCACCCTGGTTCGAACAAGAACTGCTCTCCCCGGAACAGCGCTACAACGAGGCAATCCTCACAGGCCTTCGAACGGTCTGGGGCCTCTCTCCTCACGATATCGCTCCTGCGTTTAGAGACTATTTCCTGGAAAAAATCCCACCTTTTCTCCAAAATGGACAAATCGAACAAAACGGAGACCGCTACCGGCTTACCCGTACCGGAAAATTTTTTGCCGACGGTATTGCCGTAGATCTATTCTTACCCCAGTGAAAATCTTACTTTTGTAGGCGTTTCAACATCGTCAATATTCAAACCAAAAAGTCCTGATCCTTATGCACCTCGATTTTCTGAAAGTCCTTGGCCTCGAAACAAAAAATCCCGGTACCAGTACCGGGCAAAATACCACAGACTCCGGAATGTATATAGATTCCTACTCTCCTGTGGACGGCAATTTCATTGGAAGTGTCAGCATCACCACGAGAAGGGAGTATGAGGAGGTGATGGATAAAGCGCAGGAAGCATTCCTGCAGTGGCGCCTCGTGCCCGCCCCTCGCCGCGGCGAAATCGTACGGCAATACGGCGAAGTGCTGCGCAAATATAAAGACCCGCTTGGCAGACTGGTCTCTTATGAGATGGGTAAAAGCCTACAGGAAGGCTGGGGAGAAGTGCAGGAAATGATAGATATCTGCGACTTCGCCGTGGGATTGTCGCGCCAATTATACGGACTCACCATTGCCTCCGAGCGCCCTGCCCACCGCATGTTCGAGCAATGGCACCCCCTTGGCATCACAGGTATTATCACCGCATTCAACTTTCCGGTTGCTGTGTGGTCCTGGAATGCTATGATTGCGCTGGTTTGTGGCGATGTCTGCATCTGGAAACCTTCGGAAAAAGTGCCGCTCTGCGCCGTAGCCTGCCAAAACCTTTTCAAACAAGTCCTGCACGATAACCAGGTACCGGAAGGCGTTTCCAATATCGTTACCGGAGATTACCGGGTAGGGGAGTTCCTCAGCATGGATGAGCGGATACCTCTCGTTTCAGCTACCGGCAGCACCCGCATGGGCAGAATCGTAGGGGCTACCGTCGCCGCACGACTCGGGCGTTCCATCCTCGAACTGGGAGGTAACAACGCCATCATCATCACCCCGAGTGCCGACAGGCAAATCGTGCTCACTGGCGCCCTCTTCGGCGCTGTCGGAACTGCTGGCCAGCGCTGTACCTCCACACGCCGCCTCATCGTGCATGAAAGTATTTTCGAGGAAGTAAAACAAAAACTGGCCACTGCCTACGGACAGTTGCGCATAGGCAACCCCCTGGATCCCAACATCCATATTGGCCCCCTGATTGACCAGGATGCCGTCCATACCTACCTCGAAGCCCTCGCTGCTATCGAGGCCCAGGGCGGAAAATTTATTGTGGAAGGCGGACAACTCCAGGGCCCCGACTATGCCTCCGGCTGCTATGTCAAGCCGTGTATAGCCGAAGTACGCCCGGAAATGCCCATTGTGCAGCACGAAACGTTCGCCCCCATCCTCTATCTCATGCCTTATCAAACCATAGAGGAGGCTATCGCCATCCAGAATAACGTACCCCAGGGGCTATCCAGTGCTATCATGACCAGCCACCTCCGCGAAGCAGAACTGTTTCTCTCTGCAGCAGGTTCCGATTGCGGTATCGCCAATGTGAATATAGGTACCAGCGGAGCAGAAATCGGAGGTGCTTTCGGTGGTGAAAAACAAACCGGTGGCGGCAGGGAATCAGGCTCCGACTCCTGGAAAGCCTATATGCGCCGGCAAACCAATACCGTTAACTACAGCGATCAGGTCCCGCTCGCCCAGGGTATCAAATTCGAACTCTGATGCCCGCATGCACCATAAAAAAAAGTTGCTGTTCGAAAAGTATTCCGCCGCCTTCGGCGGCGAAAGAAAATTTTAAATGAACGACGTTTTGCCTCATTTTGCAAAGCAAAATGAGGCAAAACGTCGTTCATTTAAAATAACATTTGGCGGCGTCAGCTGCCAAATGTTATTCTGCCGCCTGCGGCAGCAAAAGAAAATTTTGAATGCACGCCGTTTTATCTCATTTTGCAAAGCAAAATGAGATAAAACGGCGTGCATTCAAAATAAAATTTGGCGGCGCAAGCCGCCAAAGGAAAAGCAGGAGGCTTTTACATAACCCCTCAAAACTTTCTTTCGCCGCCTGCGACGGCTAAAGAGAGTTTACACACCCCATTTAATTACCTGTAAGGGCGATATTGAAAGAAGCTTCCGTGTAGGTTGCCAGCCGCCGTTTGTTGATCGCCCATCGGGTGTCGCCAGTGGAAATACGGAAATGATACTTCCCCCACGATACCCCAGAGGTCAACTGGTTGGATATATAAGCATAATCCGGACAGCGGATCACAAATCCCCTCGTCGTATTGGAAACTGCATAAAACATTACCCCGCCGGTGATAACACTAAAACCAAGCCGCGCACTCGGACCAATACCCGTTGTCTTACCCTGATTGTCTAAAGTTTCCGGTATGCCGGGGATAATCCGCTTCGGCACGTACGTATCTGCCTTTGCCCCCATACCCGCAATCAAACGCACCCGGCTTCCCAAAAAACCCACGATGGGTCTGTACTGGAAAGAAAGACTACCGCCTGCCATGAGCGGATAAGAGGAAGGCTCTGTGGTTTGAACTACATTTTCACCACCTGCCAAAGACTGCCTGGGAGCCTGTGGTGCTACCGAAATCCAGCTATCCCACTCCATCCCCCACAACTGATCGTAGCGCGGGGCAGAACCAAAGCGGATAAGGGCAAACTGCCCCGAATCAGGTGCAAAACTGTAATAAGTGACTTTGCCACTTTGTACCCCTGCACCCGCTTCCAAAGGCCCAGCCTTCAGCAATGCGCCTAAATCGGGTTGGCCAGCCCCGTCAGAACCTGCTTCTACTGCTTCGTTGAACTGCCGGAAACTTACTGCCATTGCATTCCTGCGCTCCCAATCCGCCGCCTGAAATGCCCGCCTCGCCCGGTATAATACCTGCTGATCTACACCGTTATAGGCATTTTGCGCTAGTTGAAAATCATTCCGAATCGTCTCCAATTGACTAACCCATGCGGCATTCCCTGCATCAAAAATAACCATAAGTACATCCGCCTCCCCCGAAAGGGCCCCACTCGCCTCCAGAATTGCAGCCAGATTATCCCGCCCAACTGCCAATTCTGTCAACATCGCCGAAACTCCCGCTGTAGGGTTCGTCGCACCCGGCAACTGCTCCCGCAATGCATTGAAAATAGCCATTTGATTATTACTTCCCCGCTGTAGGTTCCCCATCAAATCCTGTAAATGCTGCCGGAACAAATCCTGCTCCTGCTTCTTCAATAAGCCGAATAAATGCCGGTAATCACTCCAATCCTGGCCAAAAAGTGGGCTGACAAAAAACAGGGTCAGGATAATCCAAATTGTGGAACGCTTAGTTTGCATAAGTAATGTATTTGGAAAAGATTTAGAAAACAACTTCAGCCCTCCAGGATGGTATAAACAATCTTTTCGCTGCCCCCTGACACAGTATATCATGCCGAACATGGCCCAAAGCCATTTTTACGTTTAAAAAATGGCTTTTTTAACCCATGTTTTGCAAATAAACTGTCCTGCCGGAAGCAAAGATGTTATTTACACCCCCCAATACCTTAATGTGTAGTTTTCTACGTTCTCAAGGGGTACAAACACCCCCCATCCAAAAACAGCTATATCCCGCTTCAATAGGTTTTGTGCAAATTTTCAAGACAGGTTGGATAAAATGCACAAAACCTGTTGATACGCAGGATAATAGCCTGATTACTGATTTGTACTAATCTTCCCTATTCCCTGACAATCGGTGAGCGTATTCCACAGTACAGCAACCATATGTACCAGTGGCAGGAAACCATGTATATGGATGTTCATGGAAAAAATAGGCAGGTCGCCTTCTATAATATCCCTCTGACTAGTATGTTTGACGCGCTTTTTCCTGATATCCCGAAGGCAGAGAACCTCCAGGAACTTGTATTTGCCCTATATGTACTTCTTTCTTTCCGGAAAGCCTGTTTAATACAACCCAATACCCGATTCCAATAAAAGAAAATAACAATAGCAACAAGTTATGAAGCGCCATAACCCCGTCCAGTAAAAGAACCAGGACCATTAAGGCAATTTGTGTTATTACCAAAACAATCGTCACCCCCCTATGGGTTAACCCCAAATCTATCAACAAATGGTGAATATGGCAACGATCTGCCTGCATAGGAGACTTTCCCTTGAGCAAGCGCAGCATACACACCCGTACAAAATCTGCAATTGGTATGGCTAAAACCCCTAATACAACAGCAGGGGAACTATGGAATTTGAATGAATTCTCCACAGCCAGGGCTTCGTTCTGGTTTAAAAACGCAATGACCAAAACAGCAATGTTTAAACCGATAAATAAAGAACCCGTGTCGCCCATGAAAATCTGTGCAGGGGGGTAATTAAATAATAAAAAGGCCAACAGTGCCCCCGCAGTGGAAAAAGCAAGCATGCCCAGCAAATCCCCCTGTAAATAAAACCAACCCCCGAAAAATAACAGGAATACAACACCCAGACTACTCAATAAACCATCTATCCCGTCTATGAAGTTCATCGCATTAATCAACCCCAATATTACCACAAAGCTCAGCAAAATACCGGGGACTACCCCAATCCCGTCTGTCAGGCCAAATAATCCGTAAAGACCCTCCAAACGGAACCCTCCGGGAAATACCAATATCCCTGCCGTCGCAATCTGCAGCATTATCTTCTTCCAGGGACTTATGGGAGCTAAATCGTCCCAAACCCCCACCAGAAATAGTAGTATCGCTGCAACAAAAATATACTTGAAGTAGGAAAAAGAAGCGTCCGGCGTCCAGAAAAAAAGGGAGAGTAAGGATGCATTTAAAATACCAATTCCCCCTAAAACCGGAACCTGACGGCGGGCTACACTACCCGCATGAGGTACCGCAAATAATCGCCGCGCGTGCGCTACGGAAATAATTGGAGGAATAAATAAAAAGCCAAGGCCTAGCGCCGTCCAGAAGGTGTAGAGACTGATTTCCATTTTTTTGAGGTTTACCTCAAATGTACCATTTTTTTATTTGACAAAATGTTAAAACAACTGCATTTTTAAAATATTTGAAATTTATGTCCCTTTTGTATTGTTTTATATAGATTTATGTCCCGTTTGTACTGTTTTTGTCCGGAAAAACAAATACACAATACTCATTCCTACTACAATCAGCAAAAATTCCATAAAACCAAGCTTACCACCCTGGATAAGGGGTAGCACAAGCAGATTGATGCCAAGTTGTACCCCCGCATACCCACCCGCAACCAACAAATGAGGTACCCCATGCTCATTCGCCAGTAATTGGTACAGATGCATCCTATGCGGGGTGAAAATATTTTCCCGATTTAGCAAACGCAGGATAATAGTCCCGGCAGTATCTATCCCGTAAACTGAAAAAAACAACAGATAGGAAATCTCGCCGGTTACCAGAATAGCATAGCACATCAGCGCCCCCAGAAAAAAGGCACCGGTCATCGAACCTACATCGCCTGCAAATACCCGCGCATTTATCCGGACATTAAAAAAACCAAACACCAGCACCCCGATGCCCACAAACAGCATCGCATCGCGATACTCCCCAAGCTCCGGCATCATCCAGAACGTCAACAAACTCACCGCCGTGTTTATCGCCAACATCCCGTTTATCCCATCCATGAAATTGAACGCATTTACCCACGCCACACCCAAAAACAAAATCAGCATATATGCCCACAGTCCAATTCCTGGAACGTCAAAACCCAACAACATCAAATACAGCGCAGCTAACTGCAATACCAACCTGTAAACCGGTTTCACCCTCACCCAATCATCCAGCAAACCCGATAATCCGCACAATATCCAACCAGCCCATACTACCGTCGGTATTGCCCCTGCCACCCAACTCCAAATCGCTGCCAGGAGAAAAACAATCCCTCCTCCCCGAATGGTAGCAGTATGGTGCGACCGCCGCGTCCCAGGGTGATCTATCACCCCAAAATGCCCTGCAATCCGGAGGTACAAGAGGATCACCAGATACAAGACCAAAGCAAGCAATAGCCATTGTATTTCCAATTTCATCATCCAAAATTTCAGATAAAGCAGTCCGAAATACCTTTTTGCAGCATTATATCACAAAAAAGGGGATGCCATATCGGCATCCCCTTCTCTATGCGTGATTATAATGTAAGTCTTAAAACTTTTTTCTACTACAGGGTTCTTTGTTAAAACCGTACCATCTGCTTCGTCTCTACCCAATCAGAACCGCTGATTTGATAGTACCAAACCCCGGCACCCTGTAACTGCCGTACATCCAGCTCAAACTGGTGCTGGCCACGCGAGAACACCGCCGTCCGCTCCAGTACCTGCTTGCCGGTCACATCAAATACCCGCAGACGAATCTGCTCTTCCTGCGGTATCCAGAAAGGTACTACTGTACGACCACTGAAGGGGTTGGGATAGTTCTGCGCTACCCGCGGCTGCTCATCAAGGTTGCCTTCCAGCGCAAATGCCAGACCAAGCGCCCTTGTAGTCTCCCCAACATACGCCTCAGAAGAGGTGATCCTGTCGTTCAGATCTATCCAGTCGCTCAGCTTTCCAGGCCGCGTAACCTCAAAACTGAGTACCATCAGGGATTCCCCGTCTTTCAATGGCTTGTATTGCGAGTAGGTAACCAACCCATCCTCGTTGAAAAGGCCAACTCCCTCCGCATCCGGGAAAACGCTCTCCCAGGTAATCAGCCGAAGGGCGCGTGGATTGTATGCCAGCGTAAACTGCATACCCTCTACTGGATCTGAACCCTTGAACCGTACAGGTACCTGGATCCGATCACCAACACTAACCGCACGATCTGCTACCTCAAGCTGTACCGCACGCCCGGAACGAGGGGCAATCCCCGTAGTCGGGTTCGCTTGCGCATCCCCGGTAATATCCCCTATCTTGACACCAACGAAATCGGCATCCGTTGCCTGCCCCCAAAGGTCATTGAAGTTTTTGAACTCTGGGAAACCAGGCGACCAAGGTGTAGTCGGGTTCTGGAACTTATGTGCAGCATCTACGAACCGCCAACTGGTGTTGTTCGTAAACCGCTCATCAAGACCTAAGATTACCCTGCGAATCAATACCACATCCGAAATGGATATCGAACGCGATCCATTGGCATCCGCAGCAATCAAATCATAGGGATCCGTTAATACCCGCATCCCGAGCAGATGCCGCTGAATGGCAATCAAATCCCGCGTGCTCACCCCGTTCAATGGATCCTTGTCCAACTCGGGCTGTACGGTGTAATCATATAACAGCCGAAGCCCCGAAAACAAGAACCGCCCGTCAGTGCTGCTGGCACGCGACTGAAAACGCGACTGACCGGAAAGCTTCAAATCTACGCCTTCGACCCCAATGCCAAATTTCGTACGCACCGCACCACCAATACTCGCTGGTCCCTGCGGAAAATCTGCTTCCACATCAACTGGCACCGTTACCGGGGTTCCAAAGCACATCTTATTGCCTGGCAACACAGGCGTAAGCAGATAATTCACCTTTGCAATGGCATCTGCAAAATTGTATAACTGCTCCCGGACCGCCTTCGGACCAAAACGCACCAATGTCTGGCCGCCTTGACCCCCAACTGCCGTACCATACGTTGCCGCCCAGTTAAAGCGTGCCACAGGGATATTGCTCTGCTGCACAACATTAAGCAATACCGAATCCCCGCTGTTCAGGGGGCTTGGCGGTGCAATAGGCACTATGGATGGCCTTGGAAGTACATCCACTTCCAGCAAATATTGTGTTGTAGGCTGTAAGGGGCATACATTGCGGGTAGCAAATATCTTTACCCGAGCCGACCTCCGCGCATTCGTCGAGTTGTTCAGCACGACCGAAATATTCCCACTGCCGCGTAGCGTATCAGCAGACCCTTCCTGGGCAATAAACCAGGTAAACGTTACTCCGCTCTGACGGCTCGTCGGTATGTAGGTATATAGGGTACCACCACAGTGCTCAGCCGGATCCAACTCTGAATCCAGTCGTGCCAGGGCAGGAGCTACTTCAATCGGAAGTATCGCCCTACAGTTTCCTGCAATCGTAGTATCCCTGATGACAACATAATAAAGGCCTTCCCCAACGGAAGCAGGATTGCTCACCGCCTGTGTTGCTGCTGGATCCCGGAAATACGTCACCTGGTATGTGCCAGGAAAATTATACCGCCCCACAAAGGTTGGTAAATTGATCCGGTTTGGTGGACAAAATTCCAACAGGGTATCAAAAGATACCGGTACCGCTTGTAACTGGCTCCGCACCACGACTGGCAGCGAGCGGCTACAACCCGAATTGCTGGACGATACTGCAAAATATCTTCCAAGCAGTGCTGCAGTGGGATTAGCCACCAAATTGGTCCCAGCGGCATCAAAACTGAACCGGATGGGGTTGTTGGAAGGGTTTGACAGGATAAGCGTATTCAAATCCACCGTCGGACTGCAACTTCTGAAAGTATCTCGCACCGTGAAAACCGGAGGAGGCTGTACCATTACAGATAAAGTGCCATTCTCCGCACCAACGTTCCCACAACCTGGTGCACTCAGACTATACGTGTATAGCACGGAAACCGAAGCGCCACCCGATAAGTTCAGGACTTCGCTGATAGAACCACTACCTGATGCCGCAGGATTGGAAATCCCGGACTGCACCGCACGGCTCCATTGAAATATAGCACCTTCAATATTACTCCTCGGCGTAAACCCAAATGGCGTACCCGTACAGACTGGCTGCAGCCCACTCTTGTTGAGCAACTGAGGCAACAGCTCCCGTACCTCCACTGACTCGATGGCAAAACAGGTACTGCCCGTTTTCGAGGCACGGATATAATAACGCCCTGCCCCTACCTGGGTCGGATTAGCAACTGCCTGTGTCGCATCTACATTCAGCCAGTAACTTAATGTGAGGCCAGGCTCTGAACCTAAAGTCAACGCAGATGCCGTCAAGTCCACGGTACCACCCTGGCATACCGGAGCAGGTGCCTGCACTTCCAGTTTTATCACTGATCCTACCAGGATAGACCCGATAGCAACACAGCCTGCCTGATTCCGGGCAGCAATATAATACAATCCTGGTGTCGCTTTCTGTGGGTTATCTACCGCTACCTGCTGCGCGTTGTCGCGCCAGTAACTGAATACCAGCCCAGGACCAGAACCAGCCGTAATACTGGCTGCTGTCAGGTCCACTACACCATTACAAATATCCGAAGGCACCGTCAATTTCAGCAAAGGCTTAGGCTGAACGGTGACCGTTACATCCACTGGTGCACTCTGGCAATGTATAGCAGAAAATACTATCATCCGATATACCAAACTCTGTGCGGAAGTCCCCTCATTAATTATGGTCTCTTCGATGGCTCCCCGGCCCTGTGTCGTATTGCCGTTCGATGTCAACGACCAGGTAAGCTGCGGGTTCACGGCATTTTGTATAGCAGGATTTATTCTGAAAGGTTCCCCGCTGCATACTGTCACCGGAGCTACCGGCGTAACCACTGGTACAGCCTGTACTTCCACCCGTACCCGGTAATCCAGACCGGCACAGCGCTGACCGTTCGACTGTACATAAGGGGACAGCGTATATTCTGCAACGATCGGTACCGCACCACTGTTGCGCAGCGCTTCACTGACGGCATCAAGCCCTGCTACCAGACCTGATCCCGAGCCTGCACCACCCGTCAGGCCATTATATTGTGCCGTCCAGTCCACCAACACCCGATTGGAGCCCTGAGAGGTTCTGATTGGCAAAATGTTGAAAGTCTCATCGTTGCACACTACGATATTATCTGCAACAATTGTCGGTGGAGAGGTCACCCGGATAGTCTGTACAATAGACCCGCCAACTATGGCACAGCCCTGAGACAGGGAGTTTGCCGATACCACCGTGAAAACGGTAGTCGCCTGGACGTTCGGAATACTGATAGTCCTCGGGGTGCCTTGCGGGAAAAAGAACTCCTGGTTGGTGCCTCCGTCAATGCGGTAAACCATCCGCATCGGCTCTGAGGGAGAAAGGGTCACTGTAGCGGAGTTACCGAAACAAACCTCATCCGGCGCCGCCAGTGCGAGCCTGGGACTTGGAGAAGTACCCACGCTGAAAGTGTTGAATACCGAACATCCAACAACATCCGTAACGGTTACTACAAATAATCCCCTGGATACATTGGTCAAGTCCTGGGTGCTATCCCCGGTATCCCACATATAACGGAATCCGTTTGATCCCCCGGTAACACTCACATCTACCGTTCCTCCGGAACCCTCGGTACAACTGTTTTGTACCTGGGCCGTAACGGCAATGGGAGGGTTGACCCTGATTTCGACCATTGCCGTATTCAAACACCCGTTTATACCTGTAACCGACACAGTATAAGTGGAGGTCGAAGCAGGGGCTACCGTTATTTGGCCACTGGTACTCCCTGTGCTCCACAAAAAGGTTGGGTTACCATCGGTACCTACTGTGAGTACAACACTGGCACCCGCTGAACAAACTATCGCATCGTTGGGATTCCCCGAATTCTCCGTAACGGCGATAACGGCTGTCGGAAGCAACTTGGCTTCTGCCCGCACTGCAAATTTATAGGTAATCACGGGTAATGCTACAGGCCGCCCAGGAGTGGCCACAGTCCCGTTCACTACGGTGACGACCACCGTATCTATACAAGTACTGCACACCATATTGGCGCCCGTATAGCGCACCGAGAAGTTAGTCGTAGCAAAGACACCCACGCCAGGGCCGTTGAAAGGCCCGCCAAGAACGGCATACTGGCCGGCATTAGGACCCCTGACCTGTATTTGTTGGATATAAGATTGCTGCGTAGGGGTGCGGTTCTCTATCATGAAATTTGCTGTACCTTCGGAATTAGTACATACTAGTCCAATATCTGTATTATCAACTGTTGAGGGGGTGTAATCCTCGTGCGCAACCGTAAACGAATTGCCTACAGCCCTCAGCATCATAGGCTGGAAACCGTTTCCACAAATCGCCGGATCAAGATCAACGTCTGTAGTCAGATAAGGAGTATAATTGACGTTGCCGGTGACCAGCGATGCAACAGTTCCCGGGTTGGTACTGCCAAACCAGTTGGATTCTGCGGATATCTGCCCGGAGGGCAAGGCACCATTCACTATAGCAAGCGTATTACTGGCAAGGTGGTTTTCCTGAACGATAATACTCGCCCCTAAAGGAATCCCGCCATTCCCCAAAGTCTGCTGGTTATAGAAAATCAATCCATTGGTAAAGCCATTGACGTAATTATTGATACAGACAAATCCTGCATCGGAAGGCATGCTACCAAAGGGGGCAGCATAGTTGGTCTGTACCACAATCCCGCTGGTTGCAGGCATGCCCGTGCTCGATCCACCAACGCTATTGCCGGTTAATACGTTCTGCATAACCTGGACGTTGGTCGTCTTACCCCGGAACAATAACCCCCAGGTAGATTTCGTAAAAGCTCCTCCGGAAAAGGTAATACAGTTTCGATTTATCCGGATATTATCCCCCGAAGTGGAAGCAGACTGCGTAGCTTGCCGGATATCAATCATCGCCAGACCATCCGTGAAATTATTGTCACTATTCTGGTTAATGACGTTGTCTTCAATAGCTACGTCCTCCAGGGTGGCGTCTGAAGAAGTCAGCAGCCGGATCGGACTGGAGTAAATCGTATTGTTAAAGGTGTTATTTCGGATGGCAATCTGCTGCACCCTACTGTTTTCCATTCCACAGTTGCTGTAGCTATTGATGTAAAAACCACGCGAAGTCGAGTTGAATACGTTGTTCTCCACCCGTATCCTCTTTATCTCCCCGATTACATCTCCTATATAAATCGCAGAAGTCCCGGAAACTGCATCCAGGGTCTCCATAGGACCAAAGGTACTGGCTGTTACCGTCAACGAATCCACTGGTACAGCAGACCAGAAACCAATAAACAAGTACTCGAACTTGCTGGAATCAATGCTAAAGTTGGAAAGCTGCCCTCCTATTGCAGTTGAGGCAATACCAGAAGACCCGGAGGCGGTGCCCACGTGAGCAGATGAAAAGAGACTGCGCCGCACAGTAAGCCCGGAAAAATTGTTTAGAAAGCGGATCCCGCTGCCCTGGGAACCAGTAGCGAAGGCTCCGGTAGCCGTCCCAATGCGCATAAAGCGC
>CAZGOT010000041.1:0-17522 GCA_964527495.1 uncultured Haliscomenobacter sp. | reverse complement strand
CCGCCTTCAGCGGCGAAATAAAATTTTGAATGAACAATGTTTTGCCTCATTTTGCAAAGCAAAATGAGGCAAAACATTGTTCATTCAAAATAACATTTGGCGGCGACAGCCGCCAAATGAAAGCCTCCGGCCTTTTTACAAAACCCATACTTATGTAGTGGCCTCTTGCACCAGACCACTAAATCCCGTTAAACCTATTTTCCACCTCGTCTAAACCACCGTTTTGTCATTTCTACCTGCCAAACTCCTGGATTATCCTGCTATTTGCCTATTTTTTTGAACTTTTTTGCTATTAATCACAACTTTAACCTAACTTTGACGACCGGTTTTCCCAAAAACACGTATCCCATGAAAAAAAAATTACCTTCCCAAATCCGGCCTGAGTATATTTCCGGCGAAGCCCTTGTAAGTTCTCAGAGCCCGTTTCAAACGGATAACTGCATGCGCCTGCACTGTAGCTATAAATTTTGAGAATACTATGAAAAAACTATACAGGCAAGCGGGCTGGTGGCTTTTTCTAGCCTCCATCAGTTCGCTATATTTTATACCTCCCGCTCATTCGGCACCCACAAAGGTAGCAGCCGCTGTCTTCCAGGATCCTCCAAAGGATACGACGCGCGTTTCTTGTGATTCAGCAAACTTCAAATATGGCTTTTGGATTAGTACGGTCTCTTTATATCTCGGAACTGAATTATTTCCTGATACGACGCTTGATATCGAACAAATACCGTTGCCTGAGCCAAGCTACACCTTCCCTGGCACCTGCTCGGATACCCTGAGTTTTACCTTCAAAATTACTGGAACCAGATATAATACCCTCCCTGTAGATACCTCCATTATATACGTATTGATTATTTCCGATAAAACTGCTCCAAAAATAATCTCCACTGTTGCCGATAGCCTGAACCTGGGCTGCAAAGACCCCATCCCTGACCGTTCTACTGTAACTGTTACCGATAACTGTGCCCTCGACACGGTACTTTTCAATGAAGTTATTGAAGGTAGCGGCAATTGTCCCTTTACCTACAAAATCATCCGTACCTGGAATGCCCGGGATGATTGCGGGAATAGTTCTTCCTACCGACAGGTAATTGTAGTGAGCGACAACCTCGCACCGGATTTCCGAAATTTTCCGAGGGATACTATTATTGACTGTACGCAGGCCCCCATTCCACAAAATACCGGCCGACCTGCAGCAGTGGATATCTGCGACCCAAATGTGCAGGTGGATTACTTCGACCAGCAATCCCCGACCAGACCAGGATGTACAAACGATTACGCTATCCGGCGAACCTGGTCGGCAAAAGATACTTGTGGAAATGTCGCTTTCCGGACTCAGGTCATTACCGTACGGGATATCCGCCCTCCTACCTTTACCGCCCCACGGGACACCACAGTAAGTTGTGAGGTTGGAGACAACCCTACTGTTACTGGCCGCCCATCCAACATCCAGGATAATTGCGACATCAACATCGGCGCGCAGAATGTCCGTTATAAAGATGTCATCGTCAGCACTTCCTGTGCGAACGCATATGTGGTGCGCAGAACCTGGTATGTTTCGGACAATTGTGGAAATACCGATTCCACGCTTCAGGAAATCCGGGTCAGCGACAACCGTGCACCGGTGTTCAGCCGCCAGGCAACCGACCTCGTTATGCAATGTACGGGTAGCCTTGCAGTGGACTCGCTCTTCCGTGCCTGGATAAGCCGGCGTGGCGATGCCTTGGCAACAGACAACTGCAGCAGCACCATTAAATGGATTGCCCGAAATGCTGGTACCCAGGATACCGCCAGTCTCCCTAATCCGGTATGCAATACCAATGGGCAGATTATCCTTAGCCGGAGCGTGGATTTTGTGGCCGAGGATGCCTGTGGCCTAAGGAGTATCAGCACTGCAACCTTTCAAATCGTGGACCTTCAGCGACCCAGGATTTCTGTGTGTGTCCGGGATACCCAGATTGTAACCGCTCCGGGAACCTGTAATGCATCTTTTAAATTACCCGCGCCGCAAATTCAGGAGGAATGCTCCATTGGGGCAAAGGCTTTTCCCCAATTGGGAGGCGTCCGCTTGTCTTACCGCATAGCGCAGGGACAGGTTACTGTTGTAAGCGACCTCCAGCAGGCTACGGTACAATTGCCTGTGGGAATCTCCCGCATCACCTATTACGTAACCGACTGCGGTGGAAATATGGATAGTTGTGCTTTCAACGTCCTGGTTAAGGATATGGAAGCACCGCAACTGAGTTGCCCTGCGGATACTTTGGTCGTCCTACCGCAAGGAACCTGTTCCGTAACCCTCCCTATCCGGCTTCCTATTGGGGCAACAGACAACTGTACCGCACTGAATTTTCCTGCTATCCGACCAACGTATTTTGCTACCGGGGCAAGCCCTGTGTCGCCAACCGTGCTTCCCACTGCCGGCTTAGCGCCGACCCATCAGTTTAATCGCGGTACTACGGAGGTCTTTTTTATTTTACGGGACAGCTCGGGAAATGCAGACACCTGTAATTACCGGGTAGTCGTTGAGGACCAGGAAAAACCCATTGCACGCTGTCAGCCATCCACCCTCTTTGTCAACCCATCCGGTCTGCAGGATCCCACGGTGAGTGCTGCGGAAATTGATGCAGGCAGCACGGATAATTGCGGGATTGCCTCGCGGGTATTGTCTCCCAACACCTTCAACTGCCTGCAGGCAGGTTTTGTCCAAAACGTCACCCTTACCGTTACGGACTTTGCCGGAAATACTGCTGCTTGTTCGACCATCGTACGCATCGAAAACCTACAGCCACAGCCGGCAGCCAGATCGGGCCTTTGTGGTTCAGATACCCTATTTCTGCGGGCCAACCCGCCAGCGGCACAAGGAGGAATCATTTATACCTTTCTATGGTCCGGGCCTAACGGTTTTACCTCTACCCGGGAAAACCCCGTACTGCCCAACGTTAGCTCCCGCAATGCCGGTTCTTACAGCGTAGAGATTACCGGAATTACCGGATGTAAGTCCAGGGGCGTAGTCGAAGTTTCTATTGAAGACCTTCCGCTCACCCCGGAATTGCTCAGCCCAGCCAACTTTTGCGAAGCAGATGACCTGGTCTTCAATTCTTCTGTGGCCCCATCAGGTGCTTCGGTCCTGTACAGGTGGTATCGGGGGGTTCCACCTTCCGGCACACTGGTTGCCACTACCATTGTCCCCTCCCTTACGCTGCCAGGCCCACATACGGAAGGCACGTATTCGTACTATCTGACGGTGGAGGCCAACAGATGTGTGTCTCGTCCCTCTGCCCCCAAAACTATACAAGTAAATAAAAAGCCGGTGGCCATCCCCCGCGACAATTCCATTACGGTTTGCGAGAGTACGGCGATTAGTCTGGGTACTGAAGTAGCAGGGCCGGGGATAACGTATGAGTGGAAAGGGCCGGGCGGTTTTTTTGCCAACAGCCAGTATCCCGTTATTCCCAAAGCTATCCTTTCCAATGCTGGTGTTTATACCCTGACGATATTCCGCAACGGTTGTCCCTCGTCCCCCGCCTTCGTAACCGTTGCCGTCCTGCCCAAACCGGAAACTCCACAGTTGTCCAATACCGGGCCTGTTTGTGCAGGTGATCCGCTCACGTTGCGCACGAATGCCCCAGGCAGCATTTATACCTGGATAAGCCCGGATTTACAGGAATTTTCGACGACCGTCAATTTTTTCCAGATTTCTGCTGCTTCAGCTACAGTTCGGGGCGATTGGAAGGTCTTTGTTACAGCACAAGGCTGCAAGTCCGATCTTTCCCTTGCCAGCAGGGTCGTAGTCAACGACCGTCCACGTCCGGCTATTGCCGTTTCACCCAACATCGTATGCGAAAATGGACGGCTGCAGCTCAACGCCACCCCTGTCATTGCCAATGCCAATTACCGCTGGACCGGGCCTGGAAGTTTTCTTGCCGTTGGCACGAGCGCCACTCTGGAAAACGTCGCCCTTCAGGATTCGGGCAGATATATCGTCACTATAATCACAGCGGAAGGGTGTTCGGGTATTGCCTTTACGGACGTTAAGGTAAAGCGCAGCGTTCGCATCCAGGCAGTGACCAATGATGCCCCCAACTGCCTCAGCGGCCCCACTGATATCCGCCTGACTGCCTCGCTTTTCCCCGCCGATGATGGGGCCTATTTATATCGCTGGACGGGGCCAAACGGTTTTCTGTCCACTTCCCGGATTGGGTTAATTCCCAATGCAACCCAGGCCAATAACGGCAACTATCAACTGGTTGTGACAACCGGGGAGGGGTGTTCTTCTTTACCTTCCGGCACGGTAGTCAGTGTTGCCGATCCCCCTTCAAGTCCCGGGCTTCCCAGGATTTCCGGTGATTTGTCCCCTAACCTTTGTACTGGTCAGGAGTTCTCCCTGTGTACAAACGGATATCCGGGTAGCGATGTCACCTATCACTGGGCCACACCCAACGACGGCATTGTGGTTACCAATACCCCTTGTTTGAATATCCGCAGTGCCAAAACGGATAACAGCGGAGGGTATTCCGTTTTTGTGACGGTAAATGGCTGCCGATCCAGAACTTCGGGTAGCCTCACTATCAAGGTGAATGAAAAACCAGTAATCTCGGCATCCAATAATGGTCCCGTGTGTAGTGGTACCCCTTTGGAGCTCCGCAGTACTTTCATTCCCGGCGCGGTGTATCGCTGGAGCGGGCCTAACCTAAACTCTTCCCTCCCTAATCCGGTGATCCAGCAGGCACAGGTATCCCTGCACAGCGGCACTTATTCCGTTTATGCAGAATTGGATGGCTGCCGGTCGGAAGTATCTACGACACAGGCCAGCGTCCTGCCGCTGCCAGTTACACCCCAGCTCGAGCCGGTGAGCCCGCTTTGCATCAGCCGTACAGGAGCTGCTCTGACGCTCAAAATCAGATCCACCACTACTACTACAGGGGCTATTTATACCTGGACTGGCCCAGGCGGAACGCTTGGCTCCTCCATTTCGCCAGAGTGGACTATCAGCAATTTCAGCAGCTATTCCAATGGCTTGGCACCCTTCTCGGTTCAGGCGATCCTGGGAAAGTGTACTTCTATAGATCCACAGGTGCTGGCAATACAGTTGAACACTATCCCGGAGGACAAAGCTTTTGCCGGAGCGGATTTTGCGGCATGTGACGCCGGTGCAGTCATGCTGCAAGGCCAGGAACCTCGTCTCGGTACAGGGCGCTGGAGTTTAGTGACAGGACAAAACCCTAATCAGGTCATTTTTGCTTCCCCAACCAAGGGCAATACCAATGTTACTGGATTAAAAGGTCCTACCCTATACACCTTCCGCTGGACCCTCTCCAATGGTGCCTGTACAAACTATGCCTCTGATGAAGTGGACGTGACCATCAACAAGCAGGATACGGCATATGCGGGAAAAGATACCCTTGTATGTCTTTTTCCACAGATCAACCTTGCTGCACGCCCATCAGTTAATGGCGCCGGGACCTGGTCGCAGAGTCCAGTGCAGGGTCAGCTCGGCGTCCAGATTCTGCAGCCCAATAACCCCAGAACGCCGATTGCTGGAATGCAGCCTGGAAACCTCTATGAATTTACCTGGACTATCCTCGATGGTTGCGGCAAGACTCAAGATGCAATGCTCGTATTGATATCCGATCCCGACCCCTATGCCGGCCCGGACCAATTTATTTGTAACTCTACTGCTTCCGCACAGCTCAGCGCCAATGAGCCAACCAGTGGCAGCCGGGGAAGATGGTATAGCTTGAACAGCAACGTGGTGGTGGCTTCCCCTAATACCCGGCAAACTACCCTGAACAAACTCCAACCAGGGCCAAACTACTTTGTCTGGGAGATGGACGAAGGAATTTGTGGCCGGGATTCCCGGGATACCATGGTCATAAATTACCGCACCAGCCCAAAAGCCAACGCAGACCGCCTGCCAGTACCTTTTGGCCAGGCTATCAAACTCCCAGTGCTCCTCAATGATATATTTACCGATACCGTCCGTATCAGGATAGTGAAGAACCCCGGACGGGGCACTATCCAGATCCAGGGTGATTCCGTTATATGGTACAAACCCAACTTCAACTATGTCGGTCCAGACCAGTTAACATACGAGCTCTGCAGCCGGGGGTGTGAGTGCAGCACTGCTGAAGTATCCCTCCAAATTGGGGAAGACGTAGGCTGTGCCGTGCCGACCGTAATCACACCCAACAACGACGGCATTAACGATGCCCTGGTCATCCCTTGTTTGCTTCAGGAAAATACTTATAAAAATGCCCAGTTAATGATTTTCAACCGCTGGGGGGACGAGGTATTCCGCTCTGGCCGCCCTTACCTCAACAACTGGTCGGGGACTTATAATGGAGAGGAACTACCCGTCGGAACGTATTTCTACATCTTCGATCTGGGGGATGGAAGTACGCCCGTTCGCGGTTATATTGTAATACAGCGTTGAAACAATGCCCCAAAAACGAAATGCCTATGCGCTATTCTACCACCCTTCTGATACTATGCTGTACCTTCCATAGTCTCTTTGCCCAGCAGGAAGAGCAGTACACCCAGTTTATGCACTACAAACTTGGCCTTAACCCTGCTTATGCCGGCTCTGCTGGTGATGGGATTTCTTTTGCCAGCCTGGTACGCAACCAGTGGGCTGGCCTCGAAGGAGCTCCGCAGACCCAGCTCGTTTCCTTTTCTACTATAGCCTGGGGGGAAAATGTAGGTCTGGGCGCAAACATTTTGCGCCAGACTATTGGCGTCACCTCGAATTATTCTCTGGAAACGGCCTATTCCTATCGCCTACCTGCGCCAAGAGGCTATTTGCACCTCGGTCTTCAGGCTTCTGCGCGCATGATACGAACCGATTTTTCCAAACTCCGGGGTACTCAGCCCATCGGGCAGGACCCTGCGCTTCCCCAGACCCTGCAATCCAGGCTGGTGCCCAACTTTGGGACCGGGATTTATTATTATTCCGACAACTTTTACCTGGGCATTTCCATACCCCGTTTAATTCAAAATAATATTGACCTTAGCGACGATGGAGGGATTATCTCCAGAGAGGTGCGCCATACCTATCTCATGAGTGGGTTTATCGTACCCCTTGCCGACAATATACAACTGCAGCCTCAGGCACTTTTCAAATATGTAAAAGGCGCCCCTTTCGATGCGGATATAAACCTAAGCTTGATTTTTATGGAAAAATTCATTGCAGGGGCATCTTATCGCATTGGAGGATCGAAAGAAAATGGCCTGGGTGAATCCGTATCGCTTCTTTTCAGTGCCCTGGTCGCGGAAAGGATGCTCGTAGGATTTTCCTATGATGCAACCCTCTCCGAGCTCAGACGATACAGCAACGGCTCCATTGAAGCTGTTGTGCGCTTCTTTTTTGCTGGAAAGAGCTCCTCCAAAAGCGTTGAAGATCCAAGATTTTTTTTCTAATTTTCCGAAAAAAACATGGGCAGTCTGGATAAATATAGGTGGTCGCTCGTGGCCGTTGCAGTACTGCCGGGATTGGTAACATTTGCCCAAAACCGAACTGAAATCCCCGTTACTATTCAAAACGTACGGGAAATCAACTCGTCGTCGGTAGATTTTTCCCCCGCGTATTATGGCAACGGACTTGTATTTGTGAGCTCCAGGAATAAAGGCGGTTTTGTGAATACCTCCACCCGCGAAACCTATTATGAGCTTTTCCATGCCCCTTTTGGGGCAAACGGCCTACCTGTAAAGCCGAGGCCTTTCTCTCTCGAAATCAACTCTGCCCTCCACGAAGGGCCAGTCACCTTCGACCGTCCGGAAAACACCATATATTTTACCCGCAGCAACCAGGAATCCGGAGTCGCCAAAGCCGATCAGAGCGGCATGGTCCGCTTGAAGGTATATAGCGCTTTCAGGGGGATATACGATTGGGAACGGGTTGAGGAATTGCCGTTCAATAGTAACGAGTATTCCTGTATGCACCCCTCCCTCAGCGCCGACGGCAGCAAACTCTTTTTTGTCTCCAATATGCCCGGTGGGTATGGAGGTATGGATTTGTACATGGTCATTAAAATTAATAATCAGTGGTCGGAACCCATTAACCTCGGGCCGGAAATCAATACTCCCGAACAGGAAGGATTTCCTTTTTTCCATGAAAACGGTACCCTCTTTTTTTCCTCCAACGGCCACAAAGGACAAGGCGGCATGGATATTTTTTCCATTGACCTGAGTGGTTCCCGATGGGGCCAGCTCACCAACCTGGGGGCACCGCTCAATTCTATCTCAGATGATTTCGGCTTCATTATGGACAGTGGCGGTAAAAAAGGCTACTTTTCCTCTAACCGAAAGGGGGGAATGGGAAAAGACGATCTCTATTCCTTCGAGGCCCCACGTGGGCTGCCAGGTATAAAAGGCCCGGAAATTCTCACCGTACGCCTTCAGGTGCGGAGTAAAACCGATGGCCAACCTCTGGCAGGGGCTTCAGTCTTCTTCTTCGAACGCTCACCCGATGGCCTTGTCGTCAACGATTCTGCCTACACCGTAGAACTCGCTCCGGACGATAGCGGCGTGTCCATGCGGATGAATCTCAAAACTGGCAAAAACCTCGGTAGGCCTAATGCCCTTTCAGATAGGTGGGGCAATTCCCTCCTTCAAATGCCTCCAAATGCCGAGTACCTGGTTGTCGTAGAGCGGGAAGGCTTCTCTACCGCCGAAATCACCTTCAGCCCAAAAGATGTTGGCCCGGGCGAACCACTGGAAGTCTCCATGGAACCCACCTCCTGTGTTTCCGTAGCCGGCAGGATAATTTCTGCTGAAAAAAACCAGCCTCTCGCCAATGCTACCATCCGAATTGTTAACACGACCGATGGTAGCGAGCAAACCCTGACCGCCAATGCAGAAGGGCTCTACACCTCCTGCCTCCAAGCCGGGGCCGAGTTTCAGATTATTGCTGAAAAGGCAGGATTTCAACCCCGCCGTACGGAGCTATCCCTTAAAAATACCGATATCTCCAGGACTATCAACGTCAACTTCTCGCTCCCAGGGCCTTCAACTGCTTCTCCGGATGCTGACGAGATGTCCTCGAGAATGCCCCTCGCCGAAGGAGTCGTGATCGTCCTAGACAATATATACTACGATTTTAACCAGGCCGTTATCCGAAAAGGGCAGGCCCGTGACCTGGAAGCACTCGCTGCTCTGATGAAACAGTACCCGGAAATGGAAATCGAACTGGGGGCCCACACCGATAGCCGGGGTTCTGCCGATTATAATCTCGAGCTTTCCCGACAGCGCGCCGAAGCCGCAAAATTTTTCCTCGTCAGCAAAGGTATTGATCCCAACCGGGTCTTAACAAAAGGTTATGGCGAAAGCGTTCCCCGAAATGGTTGTGTGGATGGGGTAAATTGCACCGAAAGCGAGTACCAGTTCAACCGCCGTACCGAAGTGAAAGTCCTCAAAATGGATTCCAGCCCCAATTCTAAAAACTAACCGACGTACCACATGGGGAAATGGCACTGGCACGATGCCCTGCGGCTTTTTAAATCCCTCACCCCGCGTAAAATACGTAACCTCTTCGCCATTACAGCTTCTTATTTCTTCACCCGTGCCCTGCGCAGGCCCGTTGTCTGGGGAAAGCCTTTCTCTATTTCTTTTGAACCTACCACCGCCTGCAACCTGCGATGCCCCGAGTGCCCCAGTGGCCTCCGGTCCTTTACCCGCCCAACCGGAAACCTCCGTGGCGACTTTTTCCGCCAAACCCTTGACGAACTACATCAGGATCTCCTCTTCCTCATTTTTTATTTCCAGGGAGAACCCTATATCAATCCGGAATTTCTCGAAATGGTCCGCTATGCCCACTCCCGGCGGATCTATACTATTACCTCTACCAATGGTCATTTCCTCAACGAAGAAAATGCCCGAAAAACCGTACTCTCCGGACTCGACCGCCTCATCATTTCCGTAGATGGTACCACACAGGATGTCTATGCCCAATACAGAAAATCCGGAAATCTCGAGACTGTGCTCCAGGGCGCGAGAAATATCGTAAAATGGAAAAAACGCCTGGGCAAAAAACATCCCCACCTGATATTCCAACTCCTCGTCGTCCAGCCTAATGAACATCAAATCGGTGCACTTTACCAGCTAGCCGCCGAAATCGGAGTAGATGAAGTGAAACTCAAAACCGCTCAAGTCTATGCCTACACCCATGGCAACCCCCTTATCCCTACGCTGGACAAATACTCCCGCTATAAAAAGCTCCCCGATGGGACTTACCGTATTAAAAACGCCTTGCTCAACCATTGCTGGCGACTCTGGCATGCCTGCGTCATTACCTGGAACGGTATTGTCGTACCTTGCTGCTTCGATAAAGACGCTCAACACCGCCTTGGCGATTTGAAAACAGCCTCTTTTGACCAAATCTGGCATGGGGAACCCTACCACCACTTCAGAAAGCAACTTCTCCTCGGAAGAAAGGAAATAGATATTTGTGCCAATTGCAGCGAAGGATGTAGCGTTTGGAGAGATTAAAATCCTATCCAACAATAAAATTTCAAATTAAATACGTTTTCCACATTTTTTTGTGGAAAACTTGCATCCTACTGTGGAGATTTTTCCACAATTAAACTTGCTTTCCCTTTGATTTACCTGTAAATTTGTTTTAACTGACTATATACTAATCTTATCTCTATCCTATCTTCCCATGATTTGATAAGGTGTCCGGAATTAAGCATAATTTCCTTCCTTCCGGAACTTATCCAACACAGCGCTCGTTGCACCTACAGCAAACGCCGTGATCCACCCCAATCCCATGACCCATCCGGCCAGTGTTTGCTCAATCAGGCATCCGGGTCAGGTGTGGAATTAAAATGCTACTTTGTACGTACAACCCTAATGACGACCTCATCTTTGTCGTAGTTGCATTGCGAGTACCGTAACTGGTCCCGCGCTGTACCCCATAGATACTGCTGTTGTGCTTTCAAGTCATTGATTTACCAGGGATATCCAAGGAGATCCTGTTGTACGTCCTCCCGATTTGTCTGCGCCAACCCGAAAGGCAAACCGGAATATTTTGAAAATTTGACAGCCTCGCGGGTGGCAGAAAATTTTGCCCCTTTGTGAGAACTATTTCTTAGGAAAGACGTTTATTTTTTCCTTGCACTTAAATATTAGATTGATTTAGAAAGATATATGACCAAATGATTCAGAGAAAGCGTTAAACACCCCCCCTTATGAACTACAAAGTAATTGTTTCCGGCCATCTGGAATTCGGAAACACGCGCAGCTATGAGAAAATGTTCCAATCCTACAAACAGCGATTGGAGACGTACTACAAACAGGATGTTTTTTTCAAACTGGACGAAAATATCGGGGAAGGGCATACAGCCATTGACATCCCGCGTTTTATCGGCCAAACAGCAGAAAAAACCTGGAGGAATACGGTCAGTATGCTGCAGAGTATCACTCAGTTTGCCGTTGCCGGAAATATCCATATCTGGAAGCTTCAGGATAGCGTCATTGCCGAGCAAATCATCTTGGAACCGAACTGTGACAAATCAGCAGTACAGTCTTTTCTCCGTGGCCGGGAGCTGATTATCCAGGGCAAACAAGGAGAAGCCCGGGAAGTACTGAGCGAGGCTATCGAAAAGTTCGAACGCCATGCCCTGGCCTATGAGCGCCGTGGACACGTCAACTTCCTGCTGAACAATCTGGCAGATGCCCACTATGATTTCAGTAAAAGTATAGGGATTAACCCCAATAATCCGGATGCCTATGTGGGCCGTGCCCTGGTCCTGATGACACAGGGCCGATTCCAGTCTGCAGTTGAAGACTTGGATCTGGCCATAAAATCTTCCATCCCCCATCAGCCTATTTACTGGAAAGCACGGCGGCTAAAAGGTGAAGCACACTTGGAACGCGATGAGTTCCAGTTTGCAGAAATAGAACTTCGCTTTTTTCTGAATCGCAAATTTAACCAGGGCGATCCTAACTTTGGCTGGCGGCGCAAAGCTTTGTTCAACTATGGCCGTGCCTTGCTACAAACCAGCAAACTCAGAGAAGCCGTTGATGCGTTCGATGAAGCTCTGGCTATCGAATCGGCCAAGGATGCAATCCCTTTTAGCGAAAGGCTTCAGTTCCGCGACCTTGCCCTCCAGGAACTGGAAAAGGTTCCTGTTTCCAAAAAGGATATACGCTCTGCCAAACAGTCCGTTTAAATGATATATGCCTGGAGTAGGGGCTTCAAAATAGGGGTCTGGTTGCTTTGTAACCTGCTGCTGCTCGTGGGAAATTACGCATTTGCCCAGCAGGTCTCCCCTTTGCCCCAGAAAGCTGTACGCCTTTACGACAAGGCGGTTGCACTTCAGGAAACACAGTCGCCCCAGGCAGAGACACTTTTGCAGGAAGCGGTGCAGATTGCACCCCAATACCGCGATGCCTGGGTAAAACTCGGGGACCTGAGAAGTGCCCGGGGCGATTTTCTACCCGCCCTGAATGCCTACGAGAAAGCACTCGAAATAGACCCCGTATCCCGACAGTTGGTATGGTTCTCCGCTGCTGCTGTGGCTATGCGCCTAGAGCGCTATAATCTTGCCGCAGATAAACTTCGTGCTTTTCTCGCCCTCAACCCCAAAAACGAACGCCAACGGGCAAGTGCGCAACAACTACTGCGCCAGGCGATATTTTCTGCCCAGGCAATCCAAAATCCAGTTCCCTTTTCCCCGCAGCTCCTGGGTCCAGAAATCAACTCTCCACTTCCGGAATATCTACCCTCCCTGAGCGCCGATGGCAAAACCCTCGTCTTTACCCGGGTAATAGCTAATCAGGAAGATTTTTTCTTCGCCCAGCGCACATCATCAAATGCCCCCTGGCAAACCGCACTTCCCCTTACCGTCCTCAATACCCCCCTGAACGAAGGTGCACACTGCCTCTCCGCAGACGGCAACACCCTAATCTTTACCGCTTGTAACCGCCCCGAGGGCAAAGGAAGTTGCGACCTGTATATCTCCTACCGCAAAGGCGGGACTTGGACACCTCCCCAAAATCTGGGTAGCCCCGTCAATTCCGATGCCTACGAAACGCAACCTTCCCTTTCCGCAGATGGGCAAACCCTCCTTTTTACCGCCCGGCGACCAGATGGAACAGGCAATAACGATTTATGGCAATCAGAAAAAAAAACCGATGGGACCTGGAGCAAACCCCACAATCTCGGACCCACTATTAATACCCCTGAAGACGACCAGGCCCCGTTCCTGCATCCCGACGGACGCACCCTCTATTTCATGTCTAAAGGACATCCCGGAATGGGCGGATTCGACTTGTTTGTATCCCGAAAAAATGCCCAGGGCTCCTGGGATCCTCCTCAAAATCTCGGTTTTCCCATCAATTCTACCCGCAATGAGGGCGCCCTGGTAGTCAGCACCGATGGCCATACTGCATATTTCGCCCGGGACCAGGAAGAAAAATCCCGTCCTGGAGTTCCCCTTACCGATATTTGGACTTTCGAACTCTATCCCGAAGCCCGGCCTACTCCTGTGACCTACGCCTCGGGGACCATAGTAGATGCCCATACACAAAAACCATTACAGGCGACGGTCGAAATTGGCAATACCAGGGATTCAAGCAGCACTTACCGCCTCCAGGCCACAGACGGTACCTTCCTGGTCTGTCTGCCCATAGGTGCCGATTATTCCTTTAGCATCCAACAGGAGGGCTATTTGTTTTTTTCCGAATTCTTTTCCCTCAGCGAGGCCCGTGAAGCTTCCGATCCCTACGTCCTGCACATTCCCCTCCTGCCAATCCCGAAAAATATTCCAGCAGCTCCCACGCCGGGAGAACCAGTAATCCTCCGAAATATTTTCTTTGCAACGGCTTCCGCTGAACTTCAGCCCGCTTCTTTACCCGAACTGCAGCGACTATTGCAGCTACTCCAGGAAAATCCCCGCCTGCGCATACAAATCAATGGCCATACCGACGATGTTGGCTCAGCTACAGACAATCTGCAATTGTCTTCCCGCAGGGCCGAAGCTGTATACCAGTTTCTTATCCAAAAAGGTATCAAAGCCGAACGGCTGCAATATGCAGGTTTTGGTGAAACCCAGCCCCTGCTACCCAACGACTCCCCCACCAATCGCAGCCGCAACCGCCGCACCGAGTTCGTCGTGCTGCCTTATTAGTCCCCTTTGTACAATAAAAAAGCTATTTCCTTTTCCCCCTTTAAGCATGTTGGAGATTTTTTCACCTGGGTAAAACGGTTCTTTTTTATTGTTGCTATTTTTGAGGATATTTGCAGCCAAATATTTCCTTTTCCCAAAAAAAGAACAAGCCTAAAAAGCTATTTTAAAACTCAAAACCGTAAATATGAACCGGAAAGCGCTTTATCTGATTGCCGGGATTTTCCTTTTTTCCTTTTTACTTACTTGTTCCGGCAAAAAAGATCCTGCTACAGGAACAGAACAAACGGCACAAACACCAACTGCTGCCCCTGCCGATAACCTTCCGGCAAGGATGGATATCAACGCCATTCCCCTCCCAGAAGTGGAAAAAATTGCGAAAATGATCGAAGCTGACCCAACATGGTTTCAGCAAATCAAAGACAAAGCAGCGACGGGGAACGTGCCTGTACCTATCCAACTCAAAGACGATGCCCGCTTTTTCCTCTTTGAACACCAGGCCGAATATGGAATCATACAAATCCCGGAAGAAATCGTACAAGCAGAAATTGCCAAAATCAAAGCCGATGCAGGCTGGCTGAACTCCGTAAATGACCAGGCCAAGGAAAGAGGTATTACCCTGGAAGAATGCCTGCGGCGCAACGCGCTCTATGTGATTGACCAGCGCATGAAATAAGCCTTTGCCCGGAATGGCCCGCTGCCGTTTTTCATGTACGGTACAACCAACCCGCCACCAGGGCACCTAACGCTACGCCCAGGAGGTTGCACCCCATATCCAGAAAGCTGAACGAACGGGAGGCCGTTAGCAGTTGCAGGCACTCAAAAATAATACATGCAGAACTCCCGCAGGCTAACCAATATAAGCGATACTTAGATCGTTGGCCTGATACCTTTTCTATAAAAACAGAACCATCCATAAACATCCAGGGAAAAAACATAGTGGCGTGGACCAGCAAGTCGGCAGGAATAAACAACTCCCTTCTGGGTTGAACGGCATCAAAGATAACAGCAGGCAGGATATGCAACAGAAAAACACTGCATACATAGCCTATAGTGCAAATATTGGACCAGTTGACGCGCATGAAAATAAAGGATGCCATAATTTGACTTGTTGCGATGAAACCTTCCTGCAGCAAAAAGATATCGTCTGGATACCTGATGCAAGGTACCACTGCCGCCTGGAGAAATCTAAAAATCCTGATAGGAAGTGTACAAATTGGTAAATATACCTAAGTACAAGTTACTTGTGCCGGACCAGGCTGGATTGGGACCCGTTTCGGACCGCGACATGTAACCTGCTTTTAATCTCAGGTTATACAAGGGATTGAGCAGATAGGATACGTCTAATTCCATAAAACGGATTTGGCTGCGGGCACCCTGACCGACAAATGTACCGGAGGAAACCGAACGGGTATCATACGACTTATAGATGTCGCCACCCCAGTTTTGATCAGACAGGTCTCGACCAATTACCCCGGCGTGTAGGGCGAGCCTGCCCTGCAGTCGCCGGTAGCGATAATGCCCCATAAAGAGCAACTCCCTGAAATTAGCACCCCAGGGATGTGCGAGCGGTTGGGCATAATGACCCCAGTTGGTCAGGACTTTCAAATGGCTATAAATATATGGACGGGCCATATTATACTCGGCTCTCAGAAATAAGTTCTTGATCCCAAATGCATTACCAGCCTTAACCCCTGCCTGCCAACTGAACATGTTCGTCCAGGCACCTTCCCCCCATTGGAAAACTTTCTCGGAAAGGAAATCGTCCATACCCATCTGGCCATAAAGTT
Organism: uncultured Haliscomenobacter sp.; assembly: GCA_964527495.1. Lineage (GTDB taxonomy): Bacteria > Bacteroidota > Bacteroidia > Chitinophagales > Saprospiraceae > JADJPL01. Next base: position 1,609 of record CAZGOT010000041.1, on the reverse strand, counting down.
TTATACCCCAGGGAGATTGCCACGAGCCCTGAAAACCCCATAAGACATTGCCCCCTTTATACCCCTGCATAAATTCCACCGGGCGAAACAGGATTACTGGATTCACGAAATTGAAATTGAACCCATATCGCCCTTGCTCATCGCCCCACATAAGCCCCTCAAAAAAACCTACATTGATCGAGCGGGAAAGATGGAAGCTGAGGTAATGCATATTCAGATATTTTTTGGCAAACACCCCGTCTATTTCCACTTCAGGCCGGATATCGTTCATCACAGACCAATGGTTGATGTACCGGAAACGCTTTCCCAATGCGGTTTCTATGCGGAAAAAAGGGGCGTTGACGGCATTATCTGAAATAAGCATCGAACGGTATCCTTCGCCAATGAACTGCTTGCCGTGACCAAGACGTAATTGAAAGGTTTGATTGGGTTCGAAAGCAATCTCCCCCGCTGCATAGGCAAAGTCAAAGCGATCCCTACTCAAAATTTTTACCCGCCAGTATCCCGGTGCTACCGAAGAGGCCTGTACTTGTTGGGTGACGTGCGCCGGAAACCGGGCCTGGGTCTCTGCTATCGTCGTATAAAAACTCCATTTCTTCCCAAGGGAACCCTCGAGATGCAAGCCCCGCGTAGACTGAAAAACAGCTGGTTCGGACCCTCCGGTGTTTCTACCCGCCGACAAAGCAAACACCGGGAACACATTTAGGTTACCCTCGGCCTCCCTGAACTGTATCAGGGGAGCTTGAAACAACTTTCTTTTTATAAACCCAGCCATGCCCTTTGACGAATCCAAAACTATAGGAAGAAGCTCCTTCCTTTGGTCAAATGAGTCCACTGCGGCACGGTTGTAGGGCCAGATAGCTGTATGGAGGCTATGCGGCCTGGTAAGCAAGGTGTTTTCATACCACCAGCGCTCTTCTTGATTCACAGGTAAGTATGCGAACTGGGAATAGACCGATACGGTGCAGCCGCACAGAAGCGAAAGTACAAAATACAGGTATGTACCCCGTCTTATTCTTTCCATACCTCCAGAATTGCTTCGATGTAGGAAGGTGGCAAGTTCAGACTCCTCAGTTCGGATGCTTTAAACTGTGCAATCCCGTAGTGCTCGTCACTTATCCGTAGTTGGGCTGCCCCCTCACGGGCAAGGCACAAATACACCAGCACCAGCACATTGACTTTCCTGTCTACCTCGATAGGTACGGCAGTGAGCAGCTTTTCCACCTCGACTTCTATTCCGATTTCTTCTTTTATTTCCCTCGCCAGACAATCTTCCGGATGTTCTCCGTTTTTCAGTTTTCCCCCGGGAAGATCCCATCGCCCGTGCTCGGTCTTGAGCAGTACCAGCTTTCCTTCAATCAAGCAAACTCCCTTAACAGACACAGGATGCCTAAAAGCAAACAAATCCGAAGGGACAACCTTGCCTAAGGTATTCAGGAATAATTTTTTAATTGAAAATTTCAATGTGTGTTTTAGTGTTTTCTAGTATGGTTGAGGTTAAGGTTGAGGTTAAGGTTGAGGTTAAGGTTAAGGTTAAGGTTGAGGTTGAGGTTAAGGTTAAGGTAGGTTATCCAGTTCGGAATAGATGCTGTTTTGGCTGATAAATTCA
>CAZGOT010000040.1:0-17661 GCA_964527495.1 uncultured Haliscomenobacter sp. | reverse complement strand
CTACTATTGCCCCGGAATAACAATGCCTGAAAACCACCGTAAGCGCTGTCTTTCATCAGCGTTGTGTTTCTTATACTGGAATTAGAAACTCTAACAAACTCATTGCAAGATTGTTGCAATTATAATCTGCTAAAATAACCCAGGTTTTTTTCAAAAAAAACGAGTGTAATTGTCGCTAATTCTTTGTTGGGAAGGCGATAATTTTGCAGAACTTACTGCAGGCGGGGAGAACGTTTTCGAAGTTCAACCCTTTAGAACGGACTTTTCACTGCTATGTGGAATAGGGTTATCCCAAAGGAGAATACCCTGAAATAAAGTTTTGTGTAAGCAAAACTATCGTACTCGCGAAAATATGCAGGAGCTATCCAACACCCCAATCAACTTACGAGAAAACAGGGATTCTTCCCGAAATTTTGATCTGCCAAGTTGAAAGAAAAAAGGATATGCCCGAATTCAGTACAGCGCCTGACACCGATACGTTGCTCAGGCAGGAGTCAGTAGAAATTTTTGAATTTCACGATCAGTATGTAATTGCCCAAGTACAATTTGGACAAGCTGCATTAAAATGCAGAGGTTCCGGAATATGTAGGGTAGATTTGTATATCAACGACCGGGTCGAATGGGCCAGGTCGAAATGCCACCGGGCAATTGCGAAGCTGGCTTACTCAGATAGCAGCCTGGTATTGATGTTCGATCGTCATGGGCTCTGCAGGAGCCTTTGGGATAAGTATTTTTCAAAGGGCTATATCGGATTAAAGGAAGACCTTTACCTGGGATATGCACTTTGCCAAAAGATAAAACTCCCCCCCGTGCGGATATCTGCGGGCAGGTATCCAGTTGTGCGTAAGGGGCTTAAGAGTTACATTGTTTTTGATCAGGCCAGTAAAGATTATTCAACAAATCCTGTTAAGAATTAATGCTCGCATATTTTCGGGGGCGCCTCACCAACAAGTGGGGCGTTTCTTTTTTGTGATGCTACAGGGGATAGCCTATGCCGTATGGCTTTCAGGAAGGCCTCATTCGGGGACAGGATTGCGGAAAATTAACCAGAGTTGAGATTTGCTGTTGATATCGAGCTTCCTATACACTGACTTTACATAATAGCGCACCGTATTAATGCCAACGTGGTTGGTTGATGCGATTTCCTTATAAGACTGGTTGTCTAGTAAGCCTTTGATGACTTGTACTTCCCTTGGTACAAACATACCCTTTCCCGCCCAATCTTCCAAAGGAAATTGTGTTTTGCGTGACTTGTCGGAAGAAATTTTTTGACAAAAACCTACTATTACCTTCGCAGCCTGTGGATGTAGATAAGCCCCTCCGTCAATGGTTACCTGGATTGCTTGCCCTAACTCCTGGAGCCCGGAGTTTTTGATAAAATAGCTATCGGCACCTTTATTCACCGCCTCCAGGACCATCTCCGGATCCAGATGACAGGTCATTGCCATAAACTTGGCATGGGGTAACGCCAGTTTGATTTCAGGGAGTATCTCAAGGTTGTTTTTTCCCTCGGGGGGGATGTCAATCAGGAGGATATCTGGGGGGAAACTTCTGATGCGCTCTTCCAGAAGGGATGCTGCTTTATTGGAAGCGTGTATCAGTTGTAGTCCGGGTTGGTTTTTAATAAAGGATTGGATCTTGCCTGCAAGCACACCCTCTTCCTGGATAAGTGCTACTTTAGCCATTGTGTGTAGTGTTTCATAGCGTTGAAAAAAAATCAACTCACAAAGTAAACAATTTTTAAAATGTATAAAAATTAAATGTGTGTAAAAAAAAGGGGAAAAAAATTCTTTGTGCGCTAAAATTGTGCGGGTATTCATAAAAGTTGCTAATTTTGACACAGCAAAAAGAGCTTTAGACGTATTATCCTCGTGAGGCAACACTGCCAAGAAATCCTTCCAATGCGCTAATCCGCGCAACCCAGACTTGGGTAGCATACTGAACGCCACTATGGTGCATGTGCTGCTTTATCCCTATTACTTCAAGTCGCGAGAGGTAAAATCCTGACGTAATTGCCGGTAAGAACAACCGATGCGGTCCATCCGTGTGCTGCACGGTTTTATGCAGTCCCAAATAACCTGGAAGGAAGATCATGAACAAACTCTACCTGTTGTTACCCCTGTTTTTATTGCCCGGAATTGGCAAATGGGCAATGTTGCGTCCGGGCGCGGGAGAGGTATCCCCGACCCCAACGCGTCAGGCGTACGCTTGGTGGTCACCTGCTATTGGCTGTCCCGATACCGTCCGGATTAACCTCGGAACGGATTGTCAGGCCGTACTGGCACCTGAAATGGCGCTATCCGGCTATCCGCTTGCCTGCGCGTTGGGCACAGCCGTGCGCATAGTGGTTTCGGACAGTAACCCACTAAACGGGGATCGTATTGATGGGCCTGGGATATTCCGCTTTGCCGCTTTCCTTGCCCCCGGGGCATCTTGTGGTTCTTTTCAGTCCTGCCAGGGCATCGTTGTCGCCGAGGATAAAACACCTCCAGTCCTCACCCCGCCTGCAGACATACAAATAGAAAGTTTTTGTGCCTTCCCGGAATCTTTTTTCAATAACCCAGCAAGCCTCGTATATGGCGGGAAAGCACTGATGCAGGATAATTGTTCTGCTGCACCTGATACAGTGACTCAATTCCGGGATGTAATAGTATATGATAACCTTTGTGATACCGTTCAGCTTAGACGCACTTTCCGTGGAAGAGACCGGGCAGGAAACTTCGCAGAAGCAGTGCAGCAAATTGCCCTGGTGAGGCCCTCTCTGAGCGATATCCAGATAGTTGCCAATGTTTTGCTCGATTCTGGCTGCGGCCAGGCTTTGGCAGTAGGGGCCAACGGCAATATTTCCCCTACGGTGTCGGGTTTTCCTTTTATAGTGACAGGTATCCGGGACACGGCATTGCTCTCTCCTGGGGGGGGCTGTGGATTTTCTGCAGATTACAGGGACGAACGCTTTACCTTTTGCAGGAATACTCAAAAGATCATTCGCTACTGGACCATCTTTGACTGGTGCCGGCAAGAGCAACGCAGTGTCGAACAGCATATTACCATAGGAGACCTCACCCCTCCAATGGCCACTTGTCCGGCTATACTGGATACCCTGCGGGTTTCTGTTTCGCCTTTCGATTGCAAGGCGGCGCTCGAAATTCCAGCACCAGTGGTAAAAGAGGCCTGTGGGGCTTATTCCTGGGCAGCAGAAATCTGGGTGGATACCGTGCGATGGATGCCGTCAGGCCCTGGAATGCCTATACGCATACCGGATACTTTCCGCGTTGCGCAAGTTCCTTTTAGGGCTGTTTCGAGGATTGTTACGGGTATTCCGGCAGGTTGTCATCGCCTGGTCTATACCGTGATGGACGAATGTCAAAATAAAACGACAATTACGTGCAGGATATGTGTTTCGGATTTAATCAGCCCGATTGCTATCAGCCAAAACCGGGTCAATATCTCGCTTGACGGTGGGGGCTTTGCACGCTTACTTCCCTCCGATCTGGACAAGGGGAGCCGCGACAACTGTGGTCTTGTAGCGCTGGAAGTGCGCAGGCGATTTGATACCGACAGCCTGACTTGTACCCCAACTGCGCCTTTTTTCAGTTCCTGGGGACCTGAGGTATTTTTTTCCTGCTGTGATGCTGGAAAAAATATTTCCGTAGAACTGCGCGCAACCGATGCGTCCGGGAATTCCAATATTACCCAGGCAACGGTATCAGTGGAAGATAAGATACTTCCTGCATGTTTTGCCCCCAAAGATATTTCGGTCAATTGTCTCGATCTGCCACCAGGTTTTGCGCCTAACGACAGCCTATTCCTGGCGAATGCCTTTGGAAATCCGGTAGTATCAGACAACTGTTCGGCTACTTTCATTGCCCTTCCTCCCGTTATTCAAATAGAGCAGTGTGGTAGCGGCACGATAAAACGGCAGTTTCAGGCAGTGGATAAGGCAGGTAACCGCTCGGGTAATGTTTGCGTACAAACGATTACGCTGGAAAAAGCCCATCGCTATGCTATCCGGTTTCCTAAAGATGTGGAATTTCAGTGTGGAAAAGCACAACCCGAAACGGCTCTGACTTTTGGCTCTGGCTGTGATCTCCTGGCCGTAAAGGTTTCGGAAAAACAATATACTGGCAACGGAAAGACATGCAAACAGATTTACCGGACTTTCGATGTTATCAATTGGTGCGAATATGATGGGATGCAGGCCCCCGTAGAAATACCCCGGGATGTTGATTGCAACGGTGTGGCTGGTGACAATAATGTGTGGGTACTGGTCCGCCCTGACGGGAGCAGTTATCTGGATGCCGATGACAATGAGCAAAACAACTTCCCTGCGGCTGGTACAAGAGGAGCAGGATGCAGTGGTACTCCTAACCCTCTGGGGTACTGGACAAGCAATTCCCTCGATCCTACTATCCGCTCCAGAGGGATCTGGCGCTATACCCAGGTAATATCGGTCCATGATACCATTCCTCCCAGGATTATCATGGAAAAAGAGGTGACCGTTTGTCTGGAAAAGGGCGATTGTTCAGCAAATGTATTGCTTTCCGTCGGCCTTGAAGAAACTTGTAGCCAGGATGCACAGGTATCCCTTGAGTTGAAAGAACAAATACGGGAAGATTCCTTTTTCGCAGTTTCGGAATGGGAACGTTTTGGCCGATACCCGAAATATCTCTTTTCCGGTGTACTCATGGCTGGCAGCTATCTGATCGAAGTGCAGGCAAGAGATGGTTGTGGAAACAGGGCTGTAAGGGAAATCCGACTCAAAGTCGTAGATTGTACCAATCCCACCCTGGTATGCGTGGAAGGGTTATCTACGCAGTTATCACCCCTGTATCCTGCTTTGGACGTCAATGGGGATAAAGTACCCGACCGGGCATCTGCTACGGTATGGGTTAGTGATTTTATCAAACGGGCATCAGATGACTGTTCTAATCCTTTGCGTTATTCCATCAACAGGGTAGGGGAGCCCGTGGATATTAATAATAGTTCACTGGTCCTGACCTGCAAAGACCGGGGTTTTTTGCCGGTGGAGGTCCATGCCTGGGATAATGCAAAAAATCCTGGAGCGCAGGATACCGATGGAAGGAACAAGAGTACCTGCATATCCCATATCTTGGTTCAGGATGACCCCGGGAGCTCCTGTGTAATAGCGGCTTCCAATGGGTACGGTATTGGGGGAAGGCTTCGCTCTGAAAACGGCACTCCCCTGATCGGGGCGGAAATCTACCTCAATGGGGGCAATTCCATTGTAAAAACAGATGGGCAAGGCTTGTTTTATTTCGGTGGCCTGAAAGAAGGTGGTGATTTTTCTGTTCTCCCTACCAAAACAGATGTGGCATCTTCAGGTGTGACGACCTATGATCTTCTTATCCTTACTCAGCATATCCTGGGTGTTCGGCCGCTTAGCTCTCCTTACGCGCTTATTGCAGCCGATGTGAATATGTCAGGATCTGCTACAACCATGGATGTCGTACTGCTTCGGCGGTTGATTTTGAATTTTGACGAGCGCTTTCCACACGGAAAAACCTGGAGATTTATAGATGCTGGTACGCGTTTTGCGAATCCTGCCAATCCATGGAAAACCCTGTTCTCCGAAGTGCGCAATTTCAATAACCTACGGTCGGTAATTCGGGATGCAGATTTTGTGGCCGTCAAAATTGGCGACCTCAATCAAAGTGCCCCGGCGTTTCAGCGTCCTGGTGATTTTTCCCCTCGCAGTGCAAATCGTCCTACTGGGTTACTTGCAGTTCCGGAAATGGAATTACTGCCCGGAATGGAAGTAGAAATTCCTGTTAGGGTGAATGCGCTGGTCGAAGGTTGTCAGTTCGCCCTTTTTATAGATCCCGGGAAGCTTGATATTCGGGATTTAGTATTCGGAAAAGCTGGTACGCAGCATATCAATGCACAGCAAATTGGAGAAGGCCGGCTTATGCTGAGCTGGGATAAACCGAATGCCTCGACAGCAGGAACGGGGGACTATTTGCTGAAGATCAGGGCAAAAGCCAGGGTTTCAGGACCACTTTCAGAAGCGCTATTTCTGGATCGCCGAAGTATGATGCCCGAAGCCTATATGCATACCCAAAACGGAAGTTTGGAAACGGTAGAGATGGAGATTGCGTTTGAACCAAAAATATTGGCTCATCCTCTACTGTATCCGGTGGTACCTAATCCAGCAATCGGCAGCGCATTGCTGCGCTGGAATTTGCCGCATCAAACGGAAATCCGCGTACTCGTCCGTGATACCTGGAACCGCACCTTTGTGGAGGCACACCAGATATTAGGACCTGGGGAACATACTATGGAGTTGTATCGCAGCCAGCTTCCCGCACCAGGTATTTATTTTATCACCCTTGAAGCGGGCACGCACATTTTTTCGGAAAAATTAATTTTTTTGGAATAAAATCAGGGCATTTTTTGTAGTTTCGGCCACAAGCCAGGGAACTATGCAAAATGCAGTTATTCCTATTCAAGAAAAGTCGGAGAGGTTTGTTGCCGGGATTTACAGAGATTTCGTTGATGAAAATTATCTCTACCACAACTTCCAGCACGCACAGGACGTAGTTGAATCTGTGCGGCGCCTGGGTATTATTTATGGCCTTTCGCCAACAGAAATGGAAATCCTGGAGCTCGCTGCCTGGTTTCACGACACGGGTTTCCGCTATGGTGCCGATAAGCATGAGGAAAATAGTTGCAAAAATGCAAGGGATTTTCTGGAAGCGGAAAAATATCCGGAAATCCACATCCGGCAAATCGAATCGCTCATTCTTGCAACCCGTCGCTTTGCGGAGCCTGAAAACCTACTCGAGCAAATTATTCGGGATGCCGATTACAGCCATCTGGGTAGCGAACTATATTGGGATCGCAGTAGCAGGATCCGCCAGGAACTGCTCATGACCCGGCACAATTTTATGCCAGAGGAAGAATGGGTTGATTTTGAACTGGATTTTATGATGGGCCACCATTTTCATACTGAGGTGGCACAACAGCTGTTCGAAGACACCAAACAAAAAAATATCCGGCAACTGCAAAAATACCGCCAGCGAATACATCCAGGGGAGGAAGCGGATTTTTCGAAAAAGAAAAAAAAGAAAAAACCAGTTAGCGGATTAATAAATGATCTGGAACTTGGCCGTGGGGTGGAGACTATGTTCCGTACAACATACCGAACGCACATCAACCTAAGTGCTATTGCCGACAATAAGGCGAATATCCTGCTCACTATCAGCGCGATTATTATTTCTATCGCCATTTCTTCGTTGATTCCCAAATTCGGTGCGGATCACCGTCTGATTATTCCCACACTACTCCTGCTGTTGGTATGTCTGGTCACCCTGGTTTTCGCAGTCCTTGCCACCCGTCCGAACGTCACCCACGGAAGTTTTACCCGTCAGGATATTCTGGAAAAAAAGTCCAACCTGCTTTTCTTTGGGAATTTTTATAAAATGCCGATAGAGGACTTTCATTGGGGTATGATGGAAATGATCCGCGACAGCGACTTTTTATATAGTTCTATGACACGCGACATCTATTTTTTGGGAAAAGTGCTGGCTCAAAAATATCGTTTCCTGCGCTTGGGCTATGCGGTCTTTATGTCAGGGATGGTGTTGTCCGTCCTTGCTTTTATTGTCGCACTCCTTTTCTGACCATCTTCACTGGCCTCGCTGCTTGCTGATATGGTTATTGCTAATGCGCCGCTGGCGGTCACACTTGAACCGCTGTACTGATGTGTTGCGCTTGTGCAAATGTTTCGTATTCCTTCCCTGGACCCGGGCGCGCCATTTCTTCCAGTTACGGGAATGCATCTCCCTGCGCATCAGGTGGATGACATCCGATTCACTGAGTCCAAATTGGCTGGCAATAGCCTCGAAGGGCGTCCGGTCTTCCCAGGCCATTTCAATTATGCGGTCAATATCTTCAGGCGAAAGGGCATGCATAATACAGCGTTAAAATACAGTTGGGCAAAAATATTTCTTTTCCGGTTATTGTAACGTATTTTAGTGGCGAACCAAATTCAATTGCAATGAAAAAAATCACCTCTATCCTTCTGCTCGTCTTACTTACCCTGCGGGGATATGCTGACGAAGGCATGTGGCTACCTATGCTGCTTGGAGAACAAGTGTATAAAGAAATGTTGAAAAAAGGGTTGAAACTCAAACCGGAGCAGTTGTACAGTATCAACCAGGCCTCCATCAAAGATGCTATCATCATCTTTGGCGGGGGATGTACCGGCGAAATTGTAAGCGATCAGGGACTGGTCTTTACTAACCACCATTGTGGCTATGGTGCCATTGCGGGAGCGTCGAGCCTGGAAAACAATTATTTACGGGATGGTTTCTGGGCTGCCGATAAGAGCAGGGAAATCGCTTCTCAGGGGCTGAGCGTGCAGTTCCTTAATAAAATCGAGGATGTTACCTCCCGTGTTGAGGGAGCGCTGGGCAGTTCTTCCGGGGTAGAAAAAGCCCGTAAATTAGCTGAAGTGAGCCAGGCAATCGCTCGGGAGGCAACTGGCGGTGACGAGTTCAAAAGGGCGGCTGTAATGCCGGTCTTCCGGGGCAGACAATACCTGCTCTATATATATGACGTATATCGCGATGTTCGTTTGGTAGGAACCCCGCCGGAAAGTATCGGAAAATTTGGGGGTGATACAGATAACTGGGAGTGGCCCCGGCATACAGGGGATTTTGCTGTGTTCCGGGTGTATATGTCCCCGGATGGCAAGCCAGCTAATTATAACGCACAGAATGTACCACTAAAGCCACGTTACTTCCTGCCAGTGAGTATCAAAGGGTTTGCGGATGGGGATTATGCCATGACGTTTGGTTATCCGGGAAGCACTAATCGCTATGAAACTTCCTATGGGGTAAAGCTCAGCACAGATATCAACAACCCCTCTTTGGTCAGATTGCGGGATATGCGCCTAAAATACATGTTCGAGGAAATGATCAAAGATCCTGCGGTGAAACTTCAACTTTCCTCAGAATATGCAAGTGTGGCGAATTACTGGAAGTTTTATGATGGCGAGACCAAACAACTGCTCAAATACGATATCTACGGCCAGAAAAAAAATGCGGAAGATGCCTTTGTGCGTTGGGCGGCTGGAAAGCCAAAATATGCAGGGTTAATGGAGGAGTTTTCTAAAGCCTACGACAAATGGAGACCGTATGCTATGCACAGGCAATATATTAATGAAGGTATTATGGGTTGCCGCCTCCTGCAAGCCTCTACCGGTCTGCTGCAACTCGAAACCCTCCTGGAACGCCAGGATAATACCTCGGAGCAATTGAAGCGCAGCCTGGATGGTATTGCTGTTGCACGCCAGCGCTATATTGCCAACAACAACGCCCGGGCAGATCAGCGTATCCTCGCCAATGTACTCCTGATGTTCCTGAACGATATTGATCCTGCACAACAACCGGAGGGTTTTTACAGCAAGTTGTTCCGCCAGTATGGAAGTCTCGATAAGAGCCCATTCACCGCAGTTGCAGAAGATGTCTTCTTCAATAGTATGATGCTCGACGACAAAAAGTGGGATGCTTTCCGTCAAAAACCCTCTATAGAAGGATTGCGGGCAGATCCGGCATTTATGGTTATGGCAGCGTTTATGAAAAATTATCAGAACCTCGTTTTGCCCAGGTTTAACGAGTTTTCTTCCAAAAATGAGGAGCTACAGCGCGTATATATGGACGGACTCTTCGAAATGACTCCGGATAAAATGAAGGCTGCTTATCCCGATGCCAATTTCACCATGCGGGTTTCTTATGGTAGCGTACAGAGTTACAAACCTAAGGATGCAGTCATGTATGATTATGCAACAACCGTATCCGGCGTTATGGCAAAATATAAGCCAGGAGATTATGAATTCGACCTTCCGGCCAAATTTATGGACCTGTATAAGGCAAAGGATTTTGGCCGTTATATTGACCCAAAATACAATGATATCGTCGTTGGTTTTGTCACTAATAACGATATTACCGGCGGAAACTCCGGCTCGCCCGTGATTAATGGCAAAGGGGAACTTATCGGACTTGCTTTTGATGGCAACTATGAAGCCCTTAGCCATAAACTAGCCTTCGATAAAAATGTGGTCCGCACAATCTGTGTGGATATCCGCTATGTGCTTTGGTGTATCGAAAAGCTGGGAGGTGCCAAACATATTGTGGACGAGCTTCGCATCAATTAATGGGGTGTCCCAAAAGTATTCCGCCGCCTTCGGTGGCGAAATAAAATTTTGAATAAACGACATTTTGCCTCATTTTGCTTTGCAAAATGAGGCAAAATGTCGTTTATTCAAAATAAAATTTGGCGGCGTCAGCCGCCAAATGACGGCCTCCGGCCTTATTACACAACCCCACGGTCGGCCTTTTAAAAAATCTAATATCAAAAGCCTAGTATTTTTTTTGCCATTCTTTTCCCTTCTCCTTCAAGCACACAAATAAACACCTGCCTGCCTGGTCCGGAAATCCCGTTGCGGATCCAGCGGACTTCGTTCATACCCGCGGGAAAGGGTTCGTTATTTACGGGATTGGCGATTTCCCTGCCCTGAATGTCAGTGATGCGTACCGAAATACGCATGGAGCGCTCCAGGTTAAACCGGATGAAGAGTTCGGTCTCAAAGGGATTGGGGAAAATCTGGATAAAGCGAAAGGGGAGTGGTGTTTTTTCGCGGATGGCTGTAGGTGTTGAAGGGAAAGCTGGCGGACTTTCTACGCCATTGCGGCTAATCGTGGTTACTGCATAGCGATAGGGAGGTAAAGAAGGCCCTGTGAGGTCAGTATATTCCATTGAAGCAGTAACGGCAAGGAGGTAATCCGATGTTTTAGTCAGTTGGGACCAGTCAGGCAGGGTATCGGACTGAATGCGGTAGATAGCGAAAAACCGGGGGGAGGATTGCTTGCCTGTCGGTGCTGGCTGTACCCAGCGCAAGGTACTGCCTCCGGCTACCTGTAGTATTTCCATTTGTTGGGGCATGGCAGGGGCATTCGTGTCTTTCCAGGTCATCACCGGAGTAATTGCGGGGCGTTTGTATAGGTCATTGCGAAGGCTGTCGGGCAGGCCCTGGGTAGACGTAGCAGTAATGTTGGCTGCTCTAAAATGCAAGGCGCCGGGGACATCGTTTTGCCGCAAAAAACGGATTTGCCGAGGGATTTCTGACGGGGTAAATAGTGAGGTAGCTGCCGTCATGGAGGGCTCTGCACGGTAGGCAGCAAGCCCCGGATAAAGATGGCGGCCGTTCATCTGGGTTTTCCACCAAAGCGAAAGTTTGGCAAAATCCTGGTTGCCTCCAAAGGCCCAGTAAAGTTGAGGAGAAAGGTAGTCAATCCACTTTTCCTGGAGCCAGCGCACCGCATTTCCATAAGTGACATCTGCTCCTGAAAGCCCGGTAATACCCTGCGGTACGCCGCTGCGCCAGATGCCGAATGGGCTGATACCATATTTTAACCAGGGTTTGATCTCCAGCACTGCCGTGCCCAATTCCCGGACGAAGCGGTTGATGTTGTCTTCCCTCCAGGCGTTCAGGCTGAGGCCTCCGCCGTAGAGGACATAAGTATTCTGGTCTTCATTGGTAATACCTTCGTAGGGGTAGAAGTAGTCGTCGTAATGAAGCCCATCTATGTCATACCGCTTTACCAGGTCAGTGAGCAGGTCAACCAGGTACCTGCGGGCTTCCGGTATCCCGGGGTTGAGCAGCAGGATATTTTTGATGGGGAGCATCCAGGTTGGACGTTGTACAGAAAGATGGTTGAAGGCTTTGGGATAAGTGGCGCTGATACTTCGGATTACCCGATAAGGATTAATCCAGGCGTGGAGCTCCATACCGCGTTTATGTGCTTCTTCAATGGCAAAAGCAAGGGGGTCCCAGGTGGGGTTAGGCGGGAGGCCCTGTGTGCCGGTCAGGTAATACGACCAGGGCTCGGTAGGCGAAGGGTACATCGCATCGCTTTCTGAGCGAATCTGGAAAAAAACAGCATTGAACCCAGCTTTTTGTAGTTTGTCGAACATCGTGAGGAGGGCCTGCTGTTGTGCTGCCGGTGAGGCCCCGCGTACCGGCCAGTCCAGATTGACTACCGTTGCGACCCAAATACCGCGCATTTCATGCTTGGGGTTCTGGGCAGTCGCCTGGGGGGAAATGGCAAATACCAAAAAAAAAGCAAAGAAGAGGGAACGCAGAAGGGGGTACTTGAAGTTCATTGACATAGCATGATGGTTTTCAGTGCTGGTGTGGCCTGCTATTTTTAAAGAGTTCATTAGTCTTATTGTAATGGGTAAGCGTAAAAATAAGCTTTTTTATGGGAATGGCGACAATTAGGTGCGCCGGGCGAAGCATAATAGTCACAAAAAATGTTTAAGTTTAACGCCGAATAAAATCATGGGATGATGAAATACGATTTTCTTTTATATGGCGCAAACGGTTTCGTTGGAAAAGAACTTGCGCCCCAGGCGGTCCAACAGGGGTTCAGGCCATTACTGGCCGGAAGGAACGAAGCAGAGATTTCTGCGCTAGCGAAGTCTCTTGGCTTAGATTATAGGGTTTTCTCCCTGGAAGAATCAGAGAAATTGCGTGCGGCCGTCCGGGATTGCCGACTGGTACTCCACTGTGCAGGGCCGTATATTTATACTTTCAGGCCTATGGTGGAGGCTTGTATTCAGGAAGGCGTGCATTACCTTGATATCACAGGGGAAATGGGCGTGTATATCCAACAGCGAAAATACGATGCACAGGCAAAGGAAAGAGGAGTGATGATACTGCCTGCTGTGGGCTTCGATGTTGTACCAACGGATTGTCTGGCACTTTATCTGAAAGAAAAACTGCCTTCTGCCACCCATTTGCAACTGGCATTTTCCCAGAAGGGGCCTGCCAAACTTCCTCCTGGAACGGCAAAGACGATGATTGAAATGATGCACTTCGGGCTAAAAATTCGTCGGGATGGGAAAATTATAGATGCTCCTGATCCGGGCTATACCCAGGAGATTGATTTTGGCAACCGTGTGCGTACGGCCATTCGACTGAACTGGGGGGATGTGTTTACTGCCTATTATACCACGGGCATTCCCAACATCGAAAATTTCATAGCGGCCCCAAAAGGTACGCGGCAGCAATCGAAGTTATTGTCTGTTATACGGCCATTATCGCGGTTTAAGCCGGTGCGCCGACTTCTACAGGCAATCGTCAAGGCTGGTTCTACGGCGGAGGAAAGGTCGGCTACCTCGGTCCATGTGTGGGGTAAAGTCTGGGACGATGCAGGCAATATAGCTGAAGCACGCCTGCACGGGCCTGAGGCAGGGGTAGTATGGACGATCCGGGCTGCTCTCGTCTCGGTGCGCCATGTGCTCGCGGGCAAGGTAAAGCCAGGGTTTCAGACCCCGGCTGGGGTATTTGGTGCGGATGTGGTACTGGAATGTGAAGGTGTGGTGCGGGAAGATGTTCAGCGGTAGCCCTGGTTAAAATGCTCCGGAATGAAAGCCTTTTTCCCCGCACTGTTCCGGTTGTTTTTGCTGCAGGCCAGGTTTGCCGCTTCCGGTCTGGTGGCGACGGTAGTGGACTACGGGCTCTATCTGGCACTGGTTCACCGCATACTGCCACCTGTTTTGGCTAATATTGTTTCTTACTCAGTTGCTGTAGTGGTGAATTTCATCCTACAGCGTTGGTTTGTGTTTGAAATGAAGCGGCCGGGATATCAGGTTTTTCTGCTTTCCATGGCGGTATCTGCTGGTGGGCTTGCCATCAGTTCGGGGATTATTCATCTGCTTTCGGGGATGGCTTTTTTCAACGAGCGGCAATATATTACGAAGCTTTTGGCAACGGGTCTGGTATTTTTTTACAATTTTTTCGCTAAAAGATATGTCTTTGAAAAAAAGATTTTCGATGAATAATCCGGAGGTGTTGTTCAGGATTAGTATGCAGCAAAGGAAGTTGTTCCGGTTTTTATTGTTCGGTTTGTCCCTGGTGCCTTTCTGCCTGAGGGCTCAGGTGGAGCTGTCTTTTGATTCGGTTGTACAGGCGCGCCTTGATAGTGTAATCAAAAATGAATTTTGGCGACAGGATATTATTGGCATGTCGGTAGGGATTATCTATGCTGGCAGGATTGCCTATCTGGGTTCGTATGGGTACAGCGATCGGGAAAATGCCGTTCCGGTGACGCTGGAGTCGGAATTTCGATGGGCTTCTATGGCTAAATCGCTTACGGCTATCTCCGCAATGAAACTGGAGGAACAAGGATTGTTGAATATCGAAGTTCCTGTACGGGAATTTGTACCTGCCTGGCCGGATTCCATGGTCCATATCCGCCATTTGCTGTCCAACCGGAGCGGAATCGGGCATTACGATGAATTAGACCGTCTTTTTCCCCAGTGGAAAAAAAATCTTCGGGATTTCTATCCTGTTGATAGCACCTGGTCTGCGGAGAAATCCGTCCGTATTTTTAAAGATGCCCCCCTGATTTTTTACCCGGATTCTTCTTATAAATATTCTACCTTTGGATTTGTACTTGCAGGCGCTGCATTGGAAAAAGTTGGAAAAACCAAACTTGGGCTGGGATACCTCGGGATGGTAGATCAATTTATCGTGCAGCCCCTCGGCTTAGGCTCTCTCAAGCCGGATTACCTTTGGGGTGAAAACCCCAAAGAAGTCAAAGGGTACTATCGGGACCGCATAGGGGATATTCGCCCGCGTTCCGATGATGACGTTAGCTGGAAGATTCCTGGTGGTGGATATCAGTCCAATATCACTGACCTCTCTAAATATGTCAAAAGCTTAATCTTCAGAGACTTACTCCAACCCGGCTCTTATGAAAAACTGTGGACCCGTCAGGCAGAATGGGATTACGGAATGGGATTCGAAGTAAAGGGTACCGACCAGGACCTTTGCATTTCCCATAGCGGAAGCCAAAATAAAACAAGGACAGTCTTCGTTTGCTATCCCAATCGCGGTCTGGGTATTGCAATCATGTGCAATGCTGAGTGGGCCAATCCACGAGGAGTCGCCGATGTGGTGCTTCAATACCTGTTGCCTGCCGATCATTCGGCAGCGGTAAACCCTTCTTCTGGAGGTAACAGGCCTTAAAAAGAGGTTACTGGAGCAAATAGTGCATTGGAAGATAAAATCCGATCAAGGGATTAAACCTGTGGAAAAATTTGTGTGGAGTCAATAATTTCAAAAAATAGCGCAAATATGTCTTTCGACCGGAGAAAATTTCTGACGCGAGCTTCTTTATCAACGCTTGCTGCAAGCCTGGGGCTTTGGAATGAAGGAAAAGCATCCCCTCGCAGAAAACGCCATAATCCAAATTCCAGAACAGGGGGCCCGATTACCATTGCCACCTGGGATAATCGAAAAGCTACTACAGCAGCCTGGGAAATCCTCAAAAACGGTGGTTATGCCCTGGATGCCGTTGAGCAAGGGGCTTGGGTTCCTGAAGCAGATCCGGCAGATACTTCGGTAGGGTTTGGAGGCTACCCGGACCGCGATGGCAACGTGAGCGTTGATGCGTGTATTATGGATGAAAAGTCCAACGCTGGCAGTGTCACCTTTCTTCAACATATCCTGCACCCCGTTTCTGTAGCACGCAGGGTGATGGAAAAAACGCCTCATGTCATGCTCTCCGGAAGTGGGGCCTTGAAATTTGCAATGGAAGAGGGCTTCGAAAAACAAGACCTGCTGACGGATGCTTCCAGGGAAGCATGGGAAAAATGGAAGAAGGACAACAATTATGTGCCCAACACCCATGATACGATTGGAATCCTGGCGCTGGATACGCGCAGCCGCCTTTGCGGGGCTTGTTCCACCAGTGGGTGGGCATTTAAAATGCATGGCAGGGTAGGGGATTCCCCCATTATTGGTGCCGGGCTTTACGTTGACGGTGAGGTGGGCGCTGCTACTGCCACAGGCCATGGGGAATTAATGCTCAAAACCCTGAGTGCTTTCCTGATCGTAGAGGAAATGCGCCGGGGTGCAACACCACAGGAAGCTTGTGAAACCGCCATTCAGCGCATTGCAAAAAAATTCCCGGAACAAGTAGAGCGTCTTAACGCCCAGTCAGGCTTGCTGGCCTTGTCTTTAGATGGCCACCATGGTGCTTACGGCTTGCGTTCCAATTTTTCCTATGCCATTTACCAGCATGGAGAGAACAAGGTATTCCCCGCGGAGTTTCTGTTAAAATAGTTCCTGTTTAATAGCATCTGATGCATGGGGGCGGTGCATTTGCGCGGCAATCTGCCGTCCCAACTAATATATGCGGCTCCTTCGACTTTCGTGCGCCGGCATACAGCCCCCCCTATTCTCCTCTGGGACGTCCCAACACCACGCACGAAAAATAATGTGGTTTTTATTCCCAAAATCTTTTCCAAAATCAGATTTTTTAGTATTTTAATGGGCTGAAAGTGAAAATTTCAAACAATTTTATTGATGAAATTGACAGGATCCAGAATATTTGATGCCTCTGCCGCAAAGATATGGGAGATACTGATGGAGCCCGATGCGCTTGCCAGGATTACCCCTGGCATTACCCGGTTGGAAAAGACGGGTGCCGATGCGTTCCGTGCCATTGCTGAAGTGAAAATTGGTCCGGTAAGCGGAGCTTTTACAGGGAAGGTGGAAATGCTGGAAAAAGATCCACCACAGCAGTTTTTGTTACATGTTGAACAAAACAGCAAAATCGGCAATGTCGCAGCTGATGTAAGGATTATCCTGGAAGAACAGGAGGGAGGAAAAACAGAACTGCGCTTTGATGGAAGTGCACAGCTTTCCGGTCTTCTGGCCCGAACTGGCCAGCGGGTGCTGACCGGAGTGGCCAACACCCTGACGGAACAGTTTTTTAAAGGCCTTGCCGAGGAGTTGAAAGCATAACAGGATGCCATATTTCGTCTGAGTGAGACAGCCTCAATAAAATTTTTTGAAACGGGATTGTGTGAAAAGGCCGGAGGACGTCATTTGGCGGCAGAAGGCGGCGGAATACTTTTTACAGAACCTCGTTTCAAAGAAAAGAATAGCACCAGGACTTTCTACATACGCATAGCTTTTCAAATAACCTAGGGTCTCATGCGATACCTTCAACGCATAAACGTAGAATTTTCTAGCCGGAAGAATCCGGGCCGGATAGCTTTCCGGTCAGCCTTGCTTTAGTAAAATATCCGCTGCCGGGAGTAGGCAAAAAAGGGGAACGCCATCATTTTTTTACCTCATAAACCACTTTTTATGTCCGTACGCATTCAAGTTACTGTCAATGGCAAACAATATACCAGCGAGGTTGAGGCGCGAGACCTGTTGGTATATTATTTGCGGGATTCGCTGCGGCTCACGGGTGCCCATATTGGGTGTGATACCAGTAGTTGCGGTTCCTGTACTGTCCTGATTGACGGGCAGGCAGCAAAATCATGTACCGTTCTGGCCGCTCAGGCAGATGGTTGTTCGATAACTACGGTTGAAGGAATGGGCTCGCCGGACAGCCTTCACCCCTTACAGGAAGGATTCCGGGAACACCACGGGTTGCAGTGCGGGTTCTGTACGCCTGGTATGATTATGGTTGCTGCAGATTTGCTTCAACGCAACCCGGAACCCAGCGAGATGGAAATCCGACATGCCCTTGAAGGCAATTTTTGCAGGTGCACTGGATACCATAATATCGTACGTTCGATACAATATGCTGCTGAAAAGATGAAAGAACACGC
>CAZGOT010000039.1:5320-17804 GCA_964527495.1 uncultured Haliscomenobacter sp. | reverse complement strand
GTTTAAAATTTTATTTCGCCGCCGTAGGCGGCGGAACACTTTTTACACAACCCCATAATCTTTGGCGGCGCAAGCCGCCCAAAGACTTTTCAGACAGCCCCATAAATTTTACACAACTATCAGAATAATTTTTTGCATCCCAAAATATTATTCAAACCCCCCATTTGCTTAAAATTTTGAGGAGTCCGATAACTCTTTTGGAGTAAGGGGGAAAAACGATGCTGAAATCCAGGAATTTTCTTTTCACCACGGCTTTAGGATTAGAAAATTCTTTAAAACCTTCAAAACCCATATATCTGCCTATGCCACTATTATTCACCCCTCCAAATCCCATTTCCGGATTGCTGAATCCCAGGAGGTAATCATTGACGACAGCACTGCCGGAGGACGTATTGCGCAGGATATGGTCGGTAAAGTCTTTATTTTTTGCTGCGATATAGAGGGTCAATGGTTTAGGCTGGTTATTCACCCGTTCCAGTATTTCCTGTGTCGTTTCATGATAAACTACAGGGAGGAGGGGGCCGAAGATTTCCTCCCGGGAGATATCCATGTCATCCGTAATATCGCTTAGCAGGGTGGGGGGGACAAAACGGTCAGCTTCGCGCCACTGCCCTCCAACGATTTCAGTTGCTCCTTTGGCAATAGCATCTTCATAAAGGTTACGCAATCGTTGATAATGGCGTGGGCTGCTTATCCGGGCATAGTCGGGGGAATTACCAGGACCTTCCGGGCCATACATTTTGTGAATGGCCTTTTGGAAAGCTCCTGCAAATGCATCTTTGCGGGATTTGTGTAATAGAACGTAATCTGGTGCGATACAGGTTTGGCCGTTGTTGAGGCATTTACCCCATGCGAGCAGATAAGCTTGCTTTTCCAGATCAGCACTTTGGTCAACGATTGCCGGTGATTTTCCGCCGAGCTCCAGAGTGACCGAGGCGAGGTGCTGGGCAGCAGCCACCATTACGATTTTACCTACCGCAGGGCTTCCGGTGAAGAAAATGTGGTTGAAGGGGAGATTCAGCAGGGCAGTGGAAATTTCGACATCTCCCTCAACGACACCAACCTCTCCAGGGGTAAAAAGGTCGGCAATCATTTTTGCGATAAAAGAAGAGGTATGGGACGAAATTTCTGATGGTTTTATTATCGCGGTATTTCCTGCGGCTATCGCATCTACCAAAGGTGAAATAGCCAGGTTAAAAGGGTAATTCCAGGGGGCGATGATAAGGCAGGTGCCTTTGGGCTCATACCGGATATGCGAAGTGACCCCGAAAAGCAATGGTGGGAGCCCGACATCTTGCGGTTGCATCCAGCGACGCAGGTTTCGGCGGGTATGGCGGAGGTGCTGGAGGACGACGAGGATTTCTGTTAGCCGAACCTCTGCTTCTGGTTTGCGGAAATCCTTGTGCATAGCATCCAGTAGCCCCTGCATTTTCGCATCATCGAGGAGATATCGTTCTATTTTTTTGAGTTTTGCAATGCGCTCACTTGCACCCGTAGCTGCGATTTGCGGGGCAGTCTTGCGCTGAAGTTCAAAAAGGGATTGAACATCTGCCTCAATAGCAGGGAAAGCATTCGTTTTAGTCATAACATTGAGTTTTCCGGGGGGCTTTCACAAAGCGACCGCTTCGAATCAGCCCTGCTGCAAATGGTGAATAATGTAATAAAGGTATTACCCTTTTTTCCGTCCTGGAGTTCCTTTAACTGCTGAATTTTTCAAAATCTACTCCTTTGAATACCCAGCGCTCGTAGGCAGAGGGGAAAAGGCGTGCGAGCCAGTCAAGTTTTCGTGCATCTGGTCCGATGACGAGGCGATTATCTTTTTTCCGAATGGCTTCCACGATTTGCTTAGCGGCTGATTCAGAAGAAGTAATCGCCATGCGTTCGAAGACTTTGGCGAATTTTTCCACACGTTCCTGGTTTTCGGACTGGATATTCCGGGCGATGTTGGTCCTGATTCCTCCGGGGTGGACGCATGTCACGGTAACAGGACTTTTACCCAGTTCAATACGGAGGGTTTCGGTAAAACCGCGCACGGCAAACTTTGAAGTGACATAGGCGCCTTGGTTGGGATATCCAATCACCCCAAAGATACTGGAAATATTTACAAGAGCTGCTTCAGGCCGTTGTTTTAGCAAGGGCAGGAAGGCTTTGCTGCCATAGATGACCCCCCAGAGGTTAACTCCGAGAATTTTCTCGAATTCTTCATAGCCGCAGCGTTCGAGCAGTCGTTGCTCATGGGTAATACCGGCATTGTTGACGACAATGTCCACCTGTCCAAATTGTTGGAGGACATCTTCGGCAAATTGGTACACAGCTTCTTTTTGTGCTACATCGAAGGCTTTCCCATAGGCTGTTCCGCCATTCTGCCGGATAGCTGCCAGGGTTTGCTCCAGATTGTCCGCGTTCCAGTCGTTTAGGGCAAGGCGCACCCCTTCCCGCGCAAGCGCGAGGGCTAGTGATTTTCCAATTCCGGAGCCAGCCCCGGTAACGACAGCTACTTTATCCTGCAGATTTTTCATGCTATATTTTTAAACAGTTTTCATTCCCAGATAATCGTTTCCTCCCGCTGATACCATTGCTCCAACAAGGCCTCATAGCGCCGGGCAAGCACATCCCTGCGGATTTTCATCGTAGGGGTGAGGATACCATTTTCGACCGACCAGGGTTCTTTCAGCACGACGAGTGCTTTCAGGCGTTCGAAACCCGACAATTCCGCATTGACGGCATCCAAACTCGCCCGAAGAGCGGACTCTACGAGTTCCCGGGGTTCTTTTTGGGCAGCTTCCGATAGGATTACCAGTGCAAGCGGCTGGGGAATAGCGATCCCGGTAACACAGATTTGCTCGATATATTTATTTTCCGCAAATCCCCATTCAATTGGAGCGGGTACAATGAATTTCCCTTTTGCCGATTTGAAGGTATCAGACACCCTTCCAGTAAGTTTCAGGTAACCTTCGGCGTCAATTTCGCCCTGGTCGCCGGTATGTAGCCAACCATCGCGCAGCACTTCGGCTGTTTTTTCCGGTGCCCCGTAATATCCGCTCATCATCCAGGGTACGCGGATGAGCACCTCACTATTTTCTGGTGCGATGCGGAGTTCAACGTTAGGCAGAGGTTTGCCCACTACCCCTGATTTGATTCCGTCAATTGGCATAAGGGTACAGCCGCCGCAGTTTTCTGTCATGCCATAAACTTCCTGAAGCTGAATACCTAGAGCTGCAAAAAAATGCTTGAGGGCATCTGGTGTTGGTGCGGCACCGGTGAGGAGGATGCGTGCTTTATCGAGGCCGAGTCCTTTTTTAATTTTATTCCGGATAATACCTTTAATGACAGGAAGTTTGAGGAGGGTCTTCAGCTTTTTTTCCGGCATGCGCTGGAGAATGCCCATTTGGAATTTAGTCCAAATGCGGGGTACGGCCATAAATAGGGTAGGCTGGGTTTGTCGAAGGTTTTCGGCGAAGGTATCGAGGCTTTCGGCGAAAGAAATAGACCCTCCGGTAATCAGTGCAGCTACTTCGACGATGATGCGCTCGGCGATATGATTGAGGGGGAGGTAGGAAAAGAACCGGTGTTCGCTGCCTCCAAAAATACGCAGGGTATTGAATTGCTGTTCGTTCTGCATCAACTTGGCGGGTGCAGAATAATGGAGCATTACCCCTTTGGGCGTACCGGTAGTACCAGAAGTGAAGAGGATGGTCCAGAGGTTTTCGAGTTTGGGGAGCGGAAAATCCGGTATCAGATAAGGGGTTTCCAGGAGATTGTCCCAGTTGAGGCCTTCCTCTACCAGACTGTTGCCAGGGTAGTGGGGGAAGCGGATAAGGGGCAAATCGGTTGGCAGTCCAGTTTTCATTTCCTGCCAGGAATCCAGCTTTCCGACGAAAAGCAGGCGGATATCCCCGGCGCGAATGACCTCACCGAGTTGTCTGCCGTTCAGGTTAGGATAGAAGGGGACAGAAATCCATCCGCCGATCATAATAGCGAGATCTGCGATAATCCAATGGTAGCAGTTTTTGGAAACAATGCCGATTTTTTCCCCGGGCTGTACCCCCAATGTGTGTATTGCTGCCGCTATTTTTCTGGCTTGGCTGCCAGCTTCTGCCCAGGAAATAGTCTGCCAGGTATTGCCCAGAGGCTGTCGAAGAAAAGGAGCATCCGGCTGGGAGCGTTCCCAGTGGAAGAAATATTCCACAAGGGTTTTTAAGGAGTGGTCTTGATGGATTTCCATAGTATTAAGGTATTTGGTGTTCCTGCATCAGGGGAGGGGATAGGCAAAACCAATATCTTTTATATTATAGCTTGAATGGGCTGCCGTTTAAGCGCTGGCCACCGTCAATAGCAACGGTTTCCCCTGTAATATAAGCGGACATAGGGCCGGAGAGGAAAAGGGTCAGCCACGCTACCTCCTCGGTGGTGCCAAGTCTGCCCATTGGGATACTGTCGGTAAGCCCATGGAGCATTTCAGGCGGATAATTTTCCAGTCCGGAGCTTTGAATGATGCCGGGGGCTATGGCATTGATGCGGATATTGTATTTACTCCATTCTACGGCCAGGGTTTTAGTGAGGTTATCTACCCCTGCCCGTGCGGCTCCGGAGTGGGCCATTGCCGGCACTCCGCGGTAAATATTGAGAATAATATTGACAATCGTACCCTGCTGTTGCGGGATAAAGAAGGTTTTAGCCATTTGCTGGGTAACGAACCAGGTGCCATTGAGGTTATTATTGATGACTGCGAGCCAGCCTTTTTCGCTCAGATCTTCGGCAGGTGAGGGGAATTGTCCCCCTGCATTGTTGATGAGGATATCCAGCCTCCCTGCTTCATCCATAATCCGGTAGGCAAGGGCTTTCACCTGTGCGGTATCGCGGATATCACATGCCATATACGTACAGGGACCATAATCGTTGAGGATTTCTGCTGCCTGCTGCAATTTTTCTTCTTTCCGGGAAGCAATAAAAACGCGCGCTCCCAGTAGAAGGAGCTGTTTGCTAATGGCAAAACCGATACCAGTGGCACCGCCGGTGACCAGAGCAGTTTTTCCTTCAAAGACATTGGGTGAAAACATAATGTATGGGTTGAAAATTGGTGATTGGATTTGTTCTGTGCGCGTTCAAATTGTTCTGTCAGGCGCAAAAACAGGTGTATTTGCGACTCGGCGGGAAAATCCCGAACATGCCAACAAGGCAAGAATTAAGATACCATTTCCGGGACCTTACGCCAGTTTGGGGCATTTCGGGGAATTTCGCGTTGTAACTGGAGCAGGAAAGGATGGTAATGTACCTCAACGGAATGCCTTTTACCTTTCAGAAAGGCCTTTTCGATAGAGGAAGCTTCTCTTTCCGCAAGTTCAGCAATATTTTTGGGCAATTTCCAACGCCCTGCCACATAGTTTGCTGCCAGCTTTGCCTGATAATCGCTTAGTGGCCATACCGCGCCTTGCGGCTGCACGAGTCCGATAAATACCAGGCTTGGATGCTGTGGATGGAACATGCGCAGAAAAAGCGGAATCCGGTCGGCATCTTCATAACAGATAAAATCTTTGTCGAAAAAGGGTAGGGCAATTTTATACCCTGTAGCTGCAATAATGGTATCGTATTCTTCCTGCAATCCATCGCTGAAGGTCACCGTTTTTCCTTCAATAGCCTGAATGCCTTTGCGTGGGAGGACCTTCCCATGGCGGATTTTGTACAAAAGCTCGGAATTCATGGTAGGGTGGGCCTGTACCACGGGGAAAGAAGGCTGGGGCAGCCCATAATCCTGATATTTCCCAATTTGAATCCGCAGCGACAACTGCCGCAGGGGTTCAGCGAGGAATTCAGGCAGCCAGGTCATACCGGCGTTAAACGTATCTGTCGGTTGGCCCAGAAAAAATTTAGGGACAATATATTGAGGGGATCGCACACTGATGGCTGTAAAACGAGCTACCCTGCTAATCTCAACGGCACAGTCGCACCCGGAATTTCCCGCTCCGATAACGAGCACCCGCTCCTGCTGAAAGGGCAGGTTGTTTTTGAATTGATGAGAGTGGAGGTATTTTCCCTCAAATCTGCCCGGCAAATCGGGATAGCGGGGAACGGAATGGTGCCCGTTGGAAACAAACAGGAAATCAAAAACCTCCGTGCTGCCGTCGCTCAGTTCCAGGCGCCATTGCTCCGTTTCGGTTTTTGTCGCACGCATGACTTTTGTCTGGAAGCGTATAAAGGGGTACAGGCCGAAGTGTTCGGCGTAAGACTGAAAATAAGCCAGGACCTGTTGGTGGGAGGGATAATCCGGATAATGGTCGGGCATAGGGAAATCCATGTACGCCGACATTTTTTTTGAGCTGATAATATGCGTGGTCTCACAAACGCTGGAATGGGATTCGGAGGCAGAGAAAATCCAATTGCCTCCAACCTGATCGTTTTGTTCATAGCAGACCACTTCTTGTATGCCTGCCTGAATCAGATTTTTCACAGCGGTAATGCCTGAGCATCCCGCACCAATGACAGCTACGCGCATAGAATAAGTTAATTTTTTTTAAAAGTACATATTTTTTTGGATTTCACAACCTGTTGTCCGAGGCAGGAAGTGCAGCAAATTATAGGTGGAAATAAAAAAATACCCGCTTTTGCTACAACTTAGGCAACCGTAAAAGGTTTATTAGTCATATTTTTGCATCAATTTCCTAACCAGGCATAAGTAAATCCGTTCATGGACAAGATTACTATTTTCGATCGGTTTGTAAACCGCCATATCGGCCCTAATCGGGAGGAAATGGAAGAAATGCTCAAGGTAGTGGGGGCAGACTCCCTGGACCAGTTAATTGACCAAACAATTCCTGCTGCCATCCGATTGCAGCGCACATTAGACCTTCCTGATCCCCTTTCCGAATTCGAATATCTGAACGAACTTCGGCATATCGCAAGCAAAAACACCTTACATCGCCAATTTATCGGTATGG
Organism: uncultured Haliscomenobacter sp.; assembly: GCA_964527495.1. GTDB lineage: Bacteria > Bacteroidota > Bacteroidia > Chitinophagales > Saprospiraceae > JADJPL01. Next base: position 10,869 of record CAZGOT010000039.1, on the reverse strand, counting down.
GATACTACGGTACCATAACCCCATCGGTAATTTCGCGGAATATTTTCCAGAATCCAGGCTGGTACACACAATATACGCCTTATCAGGCAGAGATCGCCCAAGGTAGATTGGAAGCATTGCTGAATTTCCAGACTATGGTCAGCGAATTAACGGGTTTTCCTATTGCCAATGCTTCTCTGCTCGATGAAGGTACCGCTGCTGCAGAGGCGATGATCATGTTCTTTGGTATCAAGCATAAAAAAGGTAAAGGGCACGATACTGCGCATGAATTTTTGGTCTCCGACGAAGTTTTTCCACAGACCATTGATGTGCTTAAAACCCGGGCTATGCCACTGGGAATAGAAGTCAAGGTGCTTAAAGCCGAGCACTTTGAGTTAAATGAAAAGGTCTTCGGTGTATTGCTCCAATATCCCGGGGCCAGTGGTCGCGTTGGGGATTACCGGGCTATCGCAGAAGCTGCACAGGCCAGGGATATTTATGTAACAGTTGCTGCAGATATTCTGAGCCTGGCGCTCCTTTGCCCTCCTGGTGAATGGGGAGCCGATGCGGCGGTAGGGAATACGCAGCGATTTGGTGTTCCGATGGGCTATGGCGGCCCACATGCAGCATATTTTGCCACAAAAGAAGCTTATAAACGCGTAATCCCAGGCCGTATCATCGGCGTTTCTGTGGACGGGCAAGGCAAGCGGGCGCTGCGTATGGCGCTACAAACCCGGGAGCAGCATATCCGCAGGGAAAAGGCAACTTCCAATATTTGTACCGCACAAGCGCTATTGGCCATCATGGCAGGGATGTATGCCGTTTATCATGGTCCACAAGGGATAAAGGCTATTGCAGAAAGAGTCCACGCACTCGCCCAAATACTGGAAAAAAACCTCTCTGCCCTTGGTTACCAACAACTCAATCCCGCCTATTTTGATACCCTGCATATTGAGCTTGAACCTGCTTTAGAGGAACGTATTAAAGCAGCGGCCCTCCGTGCGGAACTCAACTTTTTCTACGTTCCTTCCGGTGTACAGATCAGTCTCGACGAAACAACACTCCTGCAGGATGTAGAAGCTATCGTCCGGGTTTTTGCAGAGGCCAAAGGCCGTCAATCCATGTTCGATACTTCAGAAGTCCAGGAACCTTCTTTCCCATTACCCCTCCGGCGGGAAACGCCATTCCTGATGCATCCTGTTTTCCATGCCTATCATACGGAGAGCAAAATGATGCGCTATATCAAGCGACTGGAAAATAAAGACTTGTCGCTGATGCACTCCATGATTGCACTCGGATCCTGTACCATGAAGCTGAATGCGGCTACCGAGCTCATTCCGGTGAGCTGGCCTGAATTTGCCAATATGCACCCTTTTACACCGCTGGACCAGACCCTCGGCTACCAACAGATTTTTCGTGAACTGGAGGGGTGGCTTTGTGAAGTCACAGGCTTCTCGGCCTGCTCGCTGCAACCCAACTCCGGTGCCCAGGGCGAATATGCGGGCTTGCTTACCATACGGGCTTTCCATGCAGCACACGGGCAGCCTCATCGAAATATCGCCCTAATCCCTTCTTCTGCGCACGGTACCAACCCCGCCAGTGCAGTCATGGCCGGAATGGAAGTGGTCGTAGTCAATTGCGACGAACAGGGCAATATTGACGTCGAAGATCTCCTGGCGAAGGCGAATCAGTATAGCAGCAACCTTGCTGCCCTCATGGTGACCTATCCTTCTACACACGGGGTTTTTGAAACCCGGATTCGCGAAATTTGCGATATCGTCCATAAACATGGAGGTAAGGTATATATGGATGGTGCCAATATGAATGCCCAGGTAGGTTTGACAAGCCCTGCAGAAATCGGTGCCGATGTTTGTCACCTGAACCTACACAAAACTTTTGCCATTCCCCATGGCGGCGGTGGCCCTGGTATGGGTCCCATCTGCGTAAACGACAGCCTGAAGCCTTTCCTGCCCGCGCATCCGCTGGTGCCGACCGGGGGCAGCGCAGGAGTGCCAGCGGTTTCGTCCGCGCCCTGGGGAAGTGCCAGTATCCTGCTGAACAGCTACGGATATATCCGGATGCTGGGAGCAGAGGGGGTAACAGACGCGACTAAATACGCTATTCTGAACGCGAACTATATTAAATCTATACTGGAGCCCCACTATAAGGTGCTCTACCTCGGCGAGTACGGCCGCAGCGCGCACGAACTCATTATTGACCTGCGGCCTTTCAAGTCCCTGGCAAGTGCAGAAGACGTCGCCAAGCGACTCATGGACTATGGTTTCCACGCGCCTACATTATCCTTCCCAGTTGCTGGTACCATCATGATTGAACCTACCGAGAGCGAAAGCAAGGACGAGCTGGACCGTTTCTGTGAGGCTATGCTGCAAATCCGCAAAGAAATTGACGAAATTGCCCGCGGTGAGGCCGATGCCCAGAACAATGTGCTGCATAATGCACCCCATACCGCGGATATGGCAACGGCCAATGAATGGATTTATCCCTATGACCGGGAAAAAGCCGTTTACCCACTGCCTTACCTCCGGCAAGGCTTCAAATTCTGGCCTTCTGTAGGTCGTATTGATAATGCTTTTGGCGACAGAAATCTGGTCTGTACCTGCCCGCCGCTGGAAGCCTATCAGTCTGAACTGGCATAACAGGCCATGCATGCTTGTGCTGGCAACCTCTTGTACATTGCACCAATAGGTTTTGTGCATTTTATCTGACTGGTCTTGAAAATTTGCACAAAAGCTATTGGTGCAATGTATAGAAGGAAATTTAACGCACTAATTTTCTGTTTCTATGATAATCGTGACGGGTGCAGCGGGCTTCATTGGAAGTTGCCTGGTACACAAACTCAACGAAACGGGTGGGATTAACCTGCTCCTGGCAGATGATTTCAGCCGGCCTGACAAAAACCGGAACCTGCAAAACAAGCAGTATATTGCCCGTGTACATCGGGACGATCTGCCCTCCTGGATAGAGCGGATGCACGCAAATATTGCATGTGTCTTTCACCTTGGGGCCCGAACGGATACTACCGAGAAGGATACTGCGATTTTTGACCGGCTCAACCTGCACTATTCCCAAAACCTCTGGCACCTTTGTGCCCGCTACAATATCCCTTTGGTTTATGCGTCGAGCGCGGCGACCTATGGGCTGGGCGAGCACGGCTATGATGATTCCCATGAGGTTGTCCCCCACCTGCGGCCATTAAACCCCTATGGAGCTTCCAAGCAGGATTTTGATCAATGGGTATTGCAACAGACAGCCCAGCCGCCTTTTTGGGCAGGCCTGAAATTTTTCAATGTCTATGGGCCAAACGAATATCATAAAGGACGTATGGCTTCGGTCATTTTTCATACTGCTCGTCAAATCAAAGCACATGGTAAAATGCACCTTTTCCGCTCCCATAATCCCGCCTTTACAGACGGGGCCCAGAGCCGCGATTTTATCTATGTGATGGACGTATTAAAAATCCTTTTGTTCCTTTTTGAAAAGCGACCTGTATCAGGCCTGTACAATGTTGGCACAGGTAAAGCGCGTTCCTTCCTGGACCTTGCTCTCGCTACCTTTCATGCTATGTCAGTGGAACCCCATATCTCTTTCATAGATACGCCTGAGGACATCCGGGACACCTATCAGTATTTCACAGAAGCCAAAATGGATAAATTGCGGGCGGCAGGGTATGTGGAGCCTTTCTATTCCCTGGAGGAGGGAATCAACGATTATGTCCGGAACTATCTCCTGGAAGAAAAAATATTTTAATCTGCTTAACGCATAAGGATAAAGGTGCCCGCCATGGGAGTCGTGCTTCCATCGGTCAATTCCAACAGCGCTTTATACATGAACACCCCTGCTTCCAGCAAAGTTCCATTAAAGCGACCGTCCCAGGCTCCGATCTCGGAGTTGGGAGCGAGATTTTGGGCCTCGAAAACGACCTGTCCCCATTTGTTGAAGATTTGCAACTGCCGTATAGCGGAGACCTCTTTGGGGTCAGCAAAAATGATAAGCTTGTCGTTATTGCCATCGCCGTTGGGGGAAAAGGCATTCGGGACGAAAACCGGGGCGTTCCGGTCGAGCTTAACGATAATGGCGGCGCCATCCGAGCAGCCAAAGACATCAGTAATTTTCAGAATATAGGTTTCGTTTTTGAGTGCATTGAGCACAGGGCGCAGGCAATCGGTACAACTCAGCCCTTCTGCAGGCGACCATTCCAGTTTGGAGACGAGGGAAAGCGGAATATTGAGCCTTGGGGACATGGTATATCGCGTGCCCAGGCCTATTTTGACTGCTACATCCAATTCTACCATGCGCTCATATCGGGAGGGCATGAGGAAATCCTGCGCGATTTGGCAGCCTCTGGAGTCGCGGGTAATCAGGCGATAGGTCTCGCCGGGGGTAAGTTGTTCAAACAACTGGTTACTGAAAGACTTGCCGTCCACAGAATAAGCATAAGGAGGAGAGCCGCCACTGGCAGAGAGCAGCAGGAAGGAGCCTCTCAGGTCGTTGCAGTTGAAAGAGACCGGGTTAAGTGCGGGGGGAGCGGTAATTTTGACCGGGAAGGCAGCAGAGCAGCGTTTAGCATCCCGGATGGTCAGTTCGTATTCCCCTTCCGGAAGGTTTTCGATCCGGGGTGCGGTTGAAGCAAGTCCTTTCCAGGAAAAGGCATAAGGGGCAATCCCTCCGCTGACTTCGACGCTTATTTTTCCGTCGTTGGCACCGGCGCAACTCAGGTTACTGCTTCGGATTATCGTAGAGAGGGAGTAATGCCGTATTTCAGCAGAATCGGGAGCAATACCCTCACAGGTTGCATCGGAGAAGTGTTTTATGCGCACGACTCCAGGTTTGTTTATGGGGAGGAGATAATTTTTAAATGGGATATTGTTAATGGTGTCGGCCTTGTCGGTGCCAATAGCATAGACAATCCGGAACGGGGCCTGGCCTTGCATCTGCACAGGGAGGAGTACGGTATCCCCCTGGCATACATTTATTACGCCTGAAATCCGGGCAGTCGGAGGAGGTTTCCGCGAAATCCGTGCAACCCTTACCCGTTTCCGGTTACAGGCATCTGTAATTGTGAGGGAAAAGGTGCTGTCCTTTTCCAGTTGCACGGTGAAGGATTCAGCGGTACTTCCCGTAGACCAATGATAGGTGTAGGGCTGCACCCCGCCGCTGGCACCAGCGTGGAGGGAGACAGCAGCGCCGATACAAATCTGCTGATCTCCAAGAGCAGATTTCAGCAGGGGAGGGTCTTTTACCAAAAATCTTGCCGTATCGCTTAAACAGGCACAAGGGAAATCCAGCTCCAGGATGATACTTTCAATTTCTTCCTGGATATCATCTACCAGGAGCTGAATAGGAACAGAGACCTGGTTTTCTCCTGCCGGGATGGTGATAGACCTGGGCAGGGGGACAAAGTCGAGGCCAGCGGTTGCAGTACTGGACTTTGCGAGGCGCAGCCCAATCGTTAGGGGCTGATCCGTTTTTTCCCCAGGCCTTCTTTTAACTTCAAAAAAGCCGGTATTGCAGGCTTCGACCAAGGTATCCAGTCCGTTGGGAGAACGGGT
>CAZGOT010000039.1:0-5310 GCA_964527495.1 uncultured Haliscomenobacter sp. | reverse complement strand
GGGGGCGGTGATGTCGGGATGACCATGTCTCTCCGACTTTCCTTGCTGTAAGTTGATATTGCCTCCGATATTGAAACTTTCTGCCTCCAGGAAAACTGCTGAATCGTAGTTTCCATCGCTTACATCAGAAATGACGAGGCGCAGGTGGTAGGTTTCGCAGGGAATCAGTTTCAGGGAAGCCGTCAGGACTTTGGTGAACCCGTCGTATTCGATCAAGTCGAGATTGGGGTGCTGCACCCAGTTGATCTGGCATCTCTCCGCATCCCGCCTGGGCTCGTTGCGCACAAACAGGTTGCTATTTTTCAGGTGGTTGATAGTATTAATGGAAACGTATTCCTTGCTGTTGGGTGTCAATGCAACATTTACCGAGTTATTGCTGAACGTGCCCTGGATACCCGGACCACTGACGAAGAAGCCGAAAACGTCGTTAAACGAGGTGCCAACGAATTCACAATACTCTTCTGAGGCGAAAACGTAACGGAAGGTAACTACGCTGTCGAGCGGAACGAAATCAAACTCTACCCCTACCGCGTCGAAAACGGAGGCAGCAGTAAGCATGCGGAGATCGCTATCCCCGGCTGCATCCTTAAAATCACCGCCTTCATCCCCTTTTTCATTCGGTCCGCCTACATTACTAATAGGCCCTGTAGAGAGGACTATGCCCCGGTCAATGCCAATAACATTGCCTCCGTTTTCAAAATAGCCGATGCCTTTCTGGTTTCCAATGGATTTGATCCGGGAAATATTTTTACAAGCTCCGCCGACAAAAATATCCTGCACAAGACTTGCAGGAGAATAACGGTCGGAAGTGCGGATACCTGAAAGCAGGGGTTCCGGAGGTGCCGGGGAGCCCCACCCCAGCAATAACAAAGGCAGTACGAGTATCCGGAAAGAGCTGCTGCGCATGATGGATCTTTGAGAAGGTTATCCGGTTTTCTGTATCTGAAAAACTGAATCTGGTGTTGGGGCGGTTTTTCTGTGACTAGCCCGCTTTTCCTGCCGGGATGTTTTCTAAAAATAAATATAGAAAATTAAAACGTAAAAATGGTTTTTTTCGGGTCTAAAAGGGCACACATTTTTCAAGAAAAACCTCATGGAAGTTCTTTGGCCATCTGGAGGAGAAATCGGGAGCTAAAGTAAGGATTAAAGTTAGGTGTCTTTTTCAATAATTTAAGCGTTGCAAACAGGGGAGGAGTAAGCGTTTAAGCGTTATTTTTAATTTCCCTGGGCTACTGGTAAAGGTATTTTTTTTGCCTGGCCGTATTCAACATGTCTTTACATATAGTACACGCTTTGAGGTTTATTTCCTATCTTGTGGCGTTATGCTTTGAGCGGCGAGACTTCCATAAAATCCGTATTTTCGATCCGTTGCATTCCCTTTCGCGGAGTTTATTTTTCGCGGTATAAACTACTGTGCGCAATGCCGGAATGGAAAAAACCGGGGCGTTGAGGCTGGGATTCCTTTTTAACATACCATCTTTTCGAACAAAAAATTCCGTCAATCTTACAGGTTTTTGGGTAACCGCCTTTAAAGGTTTATTTTTGGAGAAATTTTGATCCCATTGCTAATAACAATTCATTTTGATTCTATGGACAGCCTTCGACAAAAGATTTTCTTTTCCTTATTATGCCTTGGTTTTCTGCTGGCAGCACCCCGGGTTTGGGGGCAGTGCGGTACGAATAACCGGATTTCCCTGGTTGGTTCCAGTATTTCAACGGTTTATACCTGTGCGGGAGATCAGGTGCCAAGTATTCTGACATTTCGTTCCAGTGCCCTTGGGGTGCCTTATGTGCTGGTTGTCACCAACGAACAGGGGACTATCCAGCTGGTGACTAACCGACTTTCCATTGATTTTGACCAGTTGGTACCGGGGAACTACCGGGTGTATGTTCTTTCCTTTATTGGTGGATTGCTGGCCGCTCCGGGTATGAACCTGTTTACAGACCGTCTTGGTTTTTTGTGCCACAGTATTTCTTCAAACTATATCAGCATTCAGCATAATATTCCCGAAGGTGGGCGGGTCAGCTTCTCTGACGGGGGCGTGGTGCGCGAGGTCTGCGGGAGGGCAGGTAATTCAAAAGTTCTTTCTTTTTCCACTTCAAGTCCAATTGGCGATTACCGCTATTTCCTTACAGACAGGAACAATATAATCCTGGAAATCCTTTCCGGGAACAACTATGATTTTGGAGAGCTGGAATCCCCTCTCCGCATTTGGGGTGCTTCGATAGCCGGGGCTATCGCACCGGTGGTAGGCTTGCCAATAACGGCAGCAAAGCTTTCCAAAGAATGTTTTGACCTTTCGGAAAATTTCCTGGAAATCAACCCTGTTGCTCCAGAAGTTAGTGAAGTTCGCCTAAGGGGCCTCGGCACGTCGGCACGGTTTTGTGTAAATGATATGCGCATTCCTGCTCAGGTCCTGGAGAATACGGCAACTGGCGTATTGTCTTATACCTATGTTTTGACAGATGCTTCAGATCGTTTTCTGCGCTTTATTCCCGGCACTTCTTTTTTACCTGCTGATTTTGGAGCGGGCAACTATCGGATATGGGGCTTATCCTACCAGGGTACGCTCAGCGGAATACCTGGGCAGTCTATTGAAAACCAGATTTTTAGCGATGAGTGCTTCCAATTATCCCGCAATGCTGTCCAGCTGGAAATTTATGATCTCAACCCCGGTATTATCAGTGCAGGGGATAAAATGGCACGCAGCGTAGTGCTTTGTACCAATAAAGCGGAGTCACAAGCCGTTGCGTTTAATTTTCCTCTTGCTGCCCGCGCAGGTACCGGATATGTACTCCTGATACTCGACGAGCAAAAGCGCGTAGTCCGGGTAGATACAGCGGGTAGGTCTGTAGATTTTTCCGTTTTCGCTGGCAATAAATTTTTTGTGCTAGGCATGGCTTATGAGGGACGCCTGCTCCTGCGTGCAGGTGATGACCTGGCGAATGCCAGTTTTGCGGAGGGCTGTTTTGCGCTTTCCTCCAATTCCGTTTCCATTCAGAAAAAGAACCCCTACGGGGGGATACTCCGCTTTGAGAACGGGGATGTCGTGCGGGAGTTGTGTTATTCTCCCTCTCTCGACCCCGGTAGTTTCAAACTGCTGACAACCGGTGGTGGTGGGGAAAATTACCTTTTTCTGCTAACCGATGCGAGTAAAAAAATACTGACCATCTCCTCCGATGGCCTTTTCAACCTAATGTCTTACCCTAGTGGTGCTTACCGTATTTATGGGCTTGCCTACACGGGCACACTTTCCTTCCCCTCTGGCGCCTTCATAGACCAGACCGCCTTCTCGGATGAATGTGCCGACTTGTCCGAGAATTTTGTGACAATTACCAAAACAAATATTCACGGGGCTACGGTAAGCCTATCAGATGGGAAGACGGAAATTCTGGATTGTGGCAATGGGGTGAATACGGTTGAGCTGACTATGGCCAATGCTGCTGTGACCGTACAGCAATATGCTTATCTGCTGACGGATTCCCAGAACAAGGTGATCCGGGTATTTCGAGACAACAAAGTAGTCCTGTTGCCAGAAGAAAACGGGGATTTCCGTGTTTGGGGCCTTGCTTATAGCGGTACATTGCGCACAGTAGCAGGGGATGTTGTAACCAGCATAACCCATGCCGACGGATGTTTTGAGCTTTCCCAAAACTTCGTACAGGTGAGGCGCAGGGTAGTGGACGGTGGGGTAGTAGTTTCGGCCAGCGGAACGAATGCCGTTCTTGGTTGTATCGGCACCAGGGATCCCTTGCAGGTAGAAGCCCGTTTCTCCAGAGCACCGAAAGGCGATAAGTCGGCATTTGTCCTGACAGACGGGGTCAATCGCATCCTGAGGGCCCAGCCCAACTCAGTTTTTGCATTTGAAGGATTCAGTCCGGGAACATATCGGATTTGGCACGTTGCTTATTCCGGCAACTTTTTGACTACTCCCATGCAGAATATTACCTCCGGGATGCTATCTGATGCGTGTTTCGATTTGTCGGATAACTTTGTCGAGGTTACGCTTGATGCTGTGGATGGGGGCCGTGTAGCGATTGTCGGCGATACCGCTACGACCAGGACGATCTGCCTGGGGCAGAGTTCTGGATTTATTTCCTTTCAGAATAACAGCAAACCGGGAGCGACTTACCGCTATGTGCTGACCAACGCAAGCGACCAGGTTATCCTGGTTCTGATTGGTTCCAGTATTGATTTGAGTGTCGCCCCTCCAGGGGAATATCGGGTTTATGGAATTTCTTATACAGGCCGGCTTTTGCTGGGCAATAATTCCAAAATCCGGGAAGCGGTGATTGCAGACCGTTGCTATGCCCTTTCGGAGAATTTCATAACCATCAAGAATGAGCGGGTACGTGGGGGAGTCATTGCATTTTCTGGTGGCCAAACAGAAGACAGGTATATTTGTCCGGATAATGGTACCGGGGCTCAGCGAATCGTATTTCAGCGTGGGGCTTCGCAGGGTACATCATACGCATATCTTATAACCAATTCCAGTGGCCTAATTGCCGGGATAACGACGACGGATTCTTTTGATTTTTCTTCCCTGCCCATAGGGGAGTACCGGGTCTGGGGGATTGCATATGCTGGCAATTTACAGGCACGGCCAGGGTTTAATCCTGCAAGCGGACCTTTGGTAGAAGGGTGTTTTTCCCTGTCGGAAGGATCCCTGCGCGTTCTGAAAATCAACCCCTCAGGCGGTAACGTAGCTTTTGAGAATGGTACCGACGTCGCTTATACCTGTTCGGCAAGTACCCAGCCCCAGTTCGTCCGCGTTGTAGCAAATGAAGTTTCAGGCGGATTGGGTACTTTCTTGCTTACAGATAAATCTCAGAAAATCCTCGCGGTTTCCAGCCCGGGCGTTTTCCTTTTAGATTCTTTAAAAGAAGGCGAATACCGGATCTGGTCGCTTGCCTATAACGGTGCGCTTCTGGCCATGCCGGGTATGCAGGCAGATAAAGACCGCCTTTCACAAAGTTGCTTTGGATTAAGTACCAATTTTGCGCGTATCGTCCATGGGCCTACCGTTGCTTCCAATGTCGCGCTCCGGTTGGTAAAACCCGATACGCTGGGAACTTTGTGCGTTAATGCGGCAAACCGGGGGGATTTGGTGACATTGAGTGCCCGCACCCGTACACAGGGACCTTTTGTGTTTTTAGTGACAGATACGTTGAATCGGTTGCTCTTTGTTGCCAGTGAACAAATGGCGCCTTCTACTTCGGATAGTCTGGGCTTCCTTCGGCAGGCTAACGTTACCTTGGGGCAGTTTCCCGGAGGCCATGTCAATATCTGGGGGCTTGCCTACACCGGTA
>CAZGOT010000038.1:0-17804 GCA_964527495.1 uncultured Haliscomenobacter sp. | reverse complement strand
TCCTCAGGCGTTTGACAAATACTTGAAGAAAAACCCATCCAGCGCCCCCACTAATCCGTCGCGCTGTAATACTTCCTGCAGCTCTGCAAAATAGTGCTCTCCTATTTCTTTTTTAAACGTCACCATCTGCCATATTGCCCCCCCGACACCCCTGTTTTTTCCCTCCACAAAAAAGCTCCTCTGCAAACGGTAATTTTCCAACGAAGACCCTGATTTTTTTGTGTTCCCGGTGTGGAGCATCAGCTTGTCAGCCAGGTGTTCCGGTACCTTTAAAGTGCGCATGTACTGGTTTGTTCCCTGGAACCTACCAAAGCGATAGCCAGGGTTCAATCTCCGGAGCGATTCCACAGAAATACCTAGTTGGACTGCTACTTCCTGAAAATCCAGATAGTCACCCGCTGGTACTTCTTTCAGGCGGATTACCGGATCCAAAAGTTCTGCTTGTGGCTTGAGCCCATACTTCTGCCAGTACTGGGAAATATGTGCCATAGCTACAAACTTGGAAAGATGTGCCCGGGTCTGTGCCGGCAAAAAAAACCGAAGCCGGGAATACTCCCTGCTCTGAGCCTTGTCTATTGCCCTGCGCATCCTTCCCGGCCCACAATTGTATGCCGCCAGTGCCAGCGACCAGTCGCCAAATTCCGCATACAATTCCCGCAGCATCCTAATTGCCGCTCTGCCTGATAGCTGTGGATCCAGGCGCTCATCTACCACCCCATCCACCCTAAGGCCAAGATAGCGCGCTGTGGATGGCATAATCTGCCAAAGACCTGCAGCGCCCGAAGGGGAAACTACTTCTGGCTGCAAGGTAGATTCTACCATAGGAAGGTATTTTAACGCATCCGGGAGACCCGCTTCCTTCAACCCGCGTTCAATATCCGGAAAAAATTTTTCCGTCCTGCCAAGAACAGCCTCCGTCTCCGTCCGAATGTCAAAAAGGTACCGTTCAACATAACGACGTGCCTCCACACTCATCAGATTAGGTGTAGATAAGTCGAAATGATGCGATAAAAAGGCACTGCCCTGATGAAACGGCAGACCTCCTCCTGAAAAAGCAGCAGAAGATGTGGCAATACTGGCAATTATTGCAGTTATAATCCAGCACAACCCCCATGTCCTTGCAAAATACCGATGCACTACCATGAGAGAATATGTTTTATCTGTTAAAATACAGTACCCAAATACTGCGCTGAAGTACAAGAAAAAAATTGGGAACTGCCCGTGAACATAAACGCTTCCTACACAACCGACAATAGGGCATTTAATGGAAACCCTATCTGGAAAGGGCAAAAGGAGGGCCGTAGAAGCAAATACTCAAAACCTGACCTAAAGATACAAAAAAAATAATGCCTTTCTTTCAAAAGGCATTATTTTTTATTCTAAATCTCTTGTTGTTCAGAACAAATAGTAGCAAACAAGCCCATTACGCCGAGGCGGCTAAGCCCGATCTCTGTCGCTACTACTACCTTCCACCTATCTAAAACCAACCCGTTCCATAACCCTGCGTTGGCCATGGAATTCCTAAAAGAATCAAAAGTAAACCAACGAGATAGAACCAGAACGTGCGCCGGAAAGCTACCTCATCTGAAGCAGAGCGCTTGGCCCTGCTATACCCTACGGTAATCAGAACGACCGCTGTAATCATCAGCGAAGGGTGTTCTACCAGAAAGAAACGGTTAACAGCATCTTTCATAGACTCCGGGGAAAAAACAACCCGGGCACTGATGAAGTACAATACAATACCTACCAGAAACTGGACGTGGGTGAAAATCAATGTAAAAAGATTGAGCTTCCGGTCAGATCCTGTCATAACCGACCCTTTGCGCCACTTTAAAAAAGCATTGGCGACTGCAGCAACCAGCAAGAGCAGAACAATCCACCTGAAACCGGAGTGTGCGTGTTTGAGTATCGTGTAAAGCATTTGTATATATTAAGAATTTTAATAATACGATATTATCTTCCCATGTGCACAAGCAACACACTAATATCCGCAGGCGAAACACCGCTGATTCTACTTGCCTGGCCAATCGTACGGGGGCGGATTGCCGACAATTTTTCCCTCGCTTCCCTGGAAAGAGAACCAATACCCCGATAGTCGAAATCCTCGCGTAAACGCAACTCTTCCAAACGGTTCATTTTATCCACCATTTCCTGCTCTTTCCGGATATAGCCTGCATACTTTAGATTGATTTCTGCCAATTCCGAGAATTCCGGATCAATACCCTGTAAGAAAGTTTCTAATTCGGGGATCAAAGAACGGAGATCATGCAGATTAACATTCGGCCGCAGCAGAATACTGTCCAGTTTCACCTTATGCCGGATTGGGGCACTACCCATACTTTCAAGAAACCCATTCACCTGGTCCGGCGCAACGCTAAGGTTTTCCAGGAAAGCGGTAATATCCGCTGCCGTAGTTGATTTTCTGCGCACCCGTTCCATACGTGCTTCCATACCCTGCATGCCTAGCTGTGCGGCGAGAGGACTAAGGCGCAAATCGGCATTGTCCTGGCGGAGCAGGATCCGGTATTCAGCCCGGGAAGTAAACATGCGGTACGGCTCCTCTGTGCCTTTATTGATCAGGTCGTCAATCAGTACGCCAATGTAGGCTTCCGATCGCTTCAGAATAAAGGGTGCTTCCTGCCGTACTGCCAGATGCGCATTTATACCAGCCATAAGCCCCTGGCATGCTGCTTCTTCGTACCCTGTGGTCCCATTGATTTGCCCCGCAAAAAAAAGGTTGCGGACTAAATGTGTTTCCAGGCTCAGGCTGAGTTGCGTGGGCGGAAAATAATCGTATTCAATAGCATACCCCGGCCGGAACATTTTAACTTCCTCAAAACCCCGAATCCTGCGCAGTGCTTTAAACTGCACATCTTCAGGAAGAGAAGAGGAAAATCCATTGATATATACTTCACAAGTATCCCATCCTTCTGGTTCCACAAACAATTGATGGCGGTCCCGGTCGGCAAAACGGTCAATCTTGTCTTCAATCGAAGGGCAATACCGGGGCCCAAGGCCTTGTATCCTGCCATTGAACATTGGAGACCGATCAAACCCCGTGCGCAGCAATGCATGTACCTCCGGGCTCGTGTAGGTAACATGACAAGGAAGCTGTCGGGTAATCGCCGGGGTATCGGAGTAAGAAAATTTTCCAGGCATTTCGTCGCCGGGCTGTACTTCCATAGCAGTATAATCAATAGAGCGCCCATCCACCCGGGGAGGGGTACCTGTTTTCATACGCCCAGCTTCAAATCCCAACTCAACCAATTGTTCTGTAATACCCCGTGCTGCGCTCTCCCCTGCCCTTCCTCCGCCAAGTTGCTTCTCGCCGATATGAATTATCCCATTAAGAAAGGTACCATTGGTAAGCACTACCGATTTTCCAGGTATTTCCAGCCCCATGCCAGTCCGTACACCAGCTATCCTTCCGTCTTTCACAACTAAGCCAGCAGCCATTTCCTGCCAGAAATCAATATTGGGATGGGCTTCGAGCATGTTGCGCCATTTGCGGGCAAACAACATGCGGTCACTCTGTGCACGCGGACTCCACATCGCCGGCCCTTTCGAACGGTTGAGCATACGAAACTGAACCATCGTATGGTCGGTGACTATCCCGGAATACCCCCCCAACGCATCAATTTCCCGAACAATTTGTCCCTTAGCCACACCTCCCATTGCAGGGTTGCACGACATCTGGGCAATAGTCTGCATATTCATCGTAAGCAACAACACCTTTGAACCCAGATTGGCCGCTGCCGCTGCTGCTTCACAGCCGGCATGGCCAGCACCTACTACTATCACATCATACTCCGGAAACATATCTATTCCTTAAAATAATTAGCTATTCCCAAGGCCGTATTATACTTCGAACCAATGGGTTTTATGCATTTTATCCGACCTGTCTTGAAAATTTGCACGAAATCTGTTGGTCCAGGGTATAAAACACAAACTTGCAACCCGAATGGATTTTCAACATCTTCGCCCCTAAAAACGTTCAAATATTGCTAATAATGATCATCCTGCCAAGATATGCGCCAATTACTTGAAACCGAACAAAAAGCTCTGGAAATCAATCTTGATCCTTCCATCTATGGCACTTTTGCCGAAATCGGCGCTGGCCAGGAAGTTGCCCGTTACTTTTTTCAGGTAGGTGCTGCGGCAGGGACTATCGCGAAAACAATGTCGGCGTACGACAAAACGTATTCCGATGAAATTTATGGCCCGGAGCCCAGCGGGCGCTACGTATGCGAAAGCAGGATATATAAAATGCTGGGACACGAATTCGACCTCATGGACAAACGCCTGAGAAACGAACGCCCTGAATGCAATTTTTTCGTTTTTGCAGATACCGTAGCAGCAATCAACTTCCAAAAAACTATCAAAGGAAACGGATGGCTCGGCATCCGGTTTCAGCTCCGCCCAGGCGGAAACCCCAATGACCTGGTCATTCACGCCAGAATGCTCGACAACGACAACAAACTCCAGCAACAAGCTATTGGGATACTCGGAGTCAATCTCATCTACGCTTGCTTCCGCTATGCCAAAAACCCCGAAACCCTCCTGCAATCCCTCATAGATGGCCTTCAGGGAAGGGTGCAAATAGATATGGTACGCCTCACCGGACCTGATTTTCGCGAAGTGGACAACAGACTCCTGAGTCTTTTCCTGGTCAAAAACCAGCTTTCCAATATCGCCATGTTTGGCCCGGATGGCAAAAATATCCACCCGTCCGAGTTCCTTTATAAAAAACAACTCCTCATCGTTCGTGGCAGTTTCCGCCCTCCAACCCTGGTCAACGTGGATATGATACAATCTGCCCAGCGCCAGTTTCGCCAGGAACCAGGGGCCGACCCCAGACGTATGGTTGCCCTAACAGAAATTACCCTGGACAACCTCCTGGAAAACAGCGATCTGGACGAACGTGATTTCCTCGATCGAGCCGAATTACTCAACGCCCTGGGCCAAACGGTGATGGTATCCAATTTCGATTCCCATCAGCAGGTCGCAGAATATTTTTCTGAATTCCGCACCGACAGTATAGCCCTCGTACTTGGAGTACAGCCGCTCCTGGAACGCATCGCGCTTACCTATGAAAATAACCAGCAAGGCCGCTTACTCGCCGCTTTTGGAGAACTATTTTCCAAAAATCTGCGGATACTGGTCTATCCCGCTCTCCTCGAAGGCAGTGGAGAGCTCATGACCGCCCAAAATATGCCCGTGCCGGAAGGTGTTAAATTCCTCGTTCAGCATCTGCAGGAAAACCGCCAAATAATAGATATCATCCATTTTGACAAAAATGTCCTGCACATTTTTTCAAAGGAAGTCCTCTCCATGATCCGCGCTGGACGCAGTGACTGGGTCAGCATGGTTCCTGCCCAGACGGCAAACCTGATCAAGGAAAAATTTTTCTTTGGATATCCCTGTGAACAAATGACTTTTGAATATTAACCGTCCATACCCTAACCCATCAACCTTTTCTATGCGCTTATTATCTGTCATCTTCTTTCTGCTGCTCTTTTCTTGTATGCAGCATCCCAAAGAGAAAACTTTGCCGGCCCAGATACTGGCTACTTCGCCCTTACCTGTTCCAGACTATTCCCTCCAGGAGCTTATGGGAAAATTTGACCCTGCCTCACACCCCGATTTCGTCGCCATCGAAATCCGCTATGCCAACCGCAGCGGTATGTTTCTGCGCAAAGAAACCTATGAAGCTTTTAAAAAAATGCACGCAGCAGCGGCTAAAGACAGCATAACACTCCGGATTATTTCCGCAACCAGGAATTTCGAGGCTCAAAAAGGCATCTGGGAAGCAAAATGGACAGGAACAAGAAAAATCGAAAACGGTACCAATGCCGCTGAAGCCTACCCTAATCCCGTAGAAAGAGCACTAAAAATACTCGAATACAGCTCCATGCCCGGCTCTTCCCGCCATCATTGGGGCACCGATATGGATTTAAACGACCTCAACCCAGCCTATTTCCAATCCGGTCAGGGCAAAAAAATCCACGACTGGCTCACCGCCAATGGCCCGCGATTCGGATTCTGCCAGCCATACTCGCCCAAAGGGAAAGAACGTCCATACGGTTATAACGAAGAACAATGGCATTGGTCGTATGTGCCTATTGCCAGTAAGATGACCGCGTTAGCCAAACAAAGTCTCAAAAACGATATGATTTCCGGCTTTGAAGGGGCCACTACTGCTACCAAAATTGATGTGGTCGGAAAATATGTCCTGGGTATCAACCACGATTGTGAAAATTAAGTCAATACTATGGCCTTTACAGAATCTACCATGCTCCCGCTGGGCGTCAAAGCCCCGGATTTTCAACTTCCCGACACGGTTTCCGGTAAAATATTCCGCCTGGAAGACCTTCGGGGCAAGCAGGCAACACTCGTCATGTTTCTCTGCAACCATTGCCCTTATGTGTTGCATGTCAATCCTGAAATTGCCCGCCTTGCAAAGGACTACCAGCCCAAAGGCGTCAGCTTTATAGGTATCAGCTCCAATGATGTGGAAAAATACCCTGCTGATGACCCTGATAAAATGAAAGAAACCGCACAAAAGGTAGGCTATACTTTTCCCTACCTCTATGATGAATCCCAAGAAGTAGCAAAAAGCTATGACGCTGCTTGTACGCCCGATTTCTACCTTTTTGATGCCGACCTCACCCTCGTGTACCGGGGTAGATTGGATGGGTCGCGACCAGGCAATGATATTCCCCTGACAGGAACCGATCTGCGCAACGCCCTGGATGCACTGCTATCCGGGCAGCCGCTCCCAACAATCCAATATCCCAGCGGAGGTTGTAATATTAAATGGAAAAAATAATCCTGCTCTTAACGGTTGATTACATTTTTGAACCGCGGACGGTGAGGAGTCACATCTCCTAGCCGTTCCTTCTTCGCTTTTTCATAATCCGTATAGTTTCCTTCGAAGAAAACGACCTGGGAGTCATCCTCGAATGCAAGGATATGGGTTGCGAGGCGGTCAATAAACCAACGGTCGTGGGAAATGACCAGGATACAGCCGGCAAAATCCTCCAAGGCATCTTCCAGGGCACGCAAGGTATTTATGTCAATATCATTTGTTGGCTCATCAAGCAGAAGGACATTACCCCCCTCGCGAAGGGTCATGGCCAGGTGAATGCGGTTGCGTTCACCACCGGAAAGAACACCGACCTTCTTCTGCTGATCCGGCCCACTGAAATTGAACTTACTCAAATATGCCCGGGCATTGACACTGGTCTTTCCAACGGTAATAATTTCCTGCCCACCTGAAACCACATCATATACCGTTTTTTCCGTATCCTGAAGCTCAGAATGCGCCTGGTCAACATAGGATAATTTGACTGTATCCCCAATAACCACTTCCCCACTGTCAGGTTTTTCCTGGCCCATGATAATGCGGAACAGGGTACTCTTTCCTACGCCATTAGGACCAATGATGCCTACAATCGCATTTTTAGGAATGGAAACCTGGAGGTTTTCGAATAATACCCGCGTGCCAAAAGATTTGGTTACCCCATTGAGGTCCACTACTTTATCCCCAAGCCTTGGGCCATTCGGGATGAAAAGTTCGAGCCGGGCTTCTTTTTCTTTAATTTCTTCCTGAGCGAGTTTATCATACGCGTTTAACCTGGCCTTACCTTTTGCCTGCCGGGCCTTAGGAGCCATTCGGATCCAATCCAACTCCCGTTCCAGCGTTTTGCGGCGCTTGCTCTCGGATTTTTCTTCCTGCTCCAAACGCTTGGCTTTTTGCTCCAGCCAGGAGGAGTAGTTTCCGTTCCAGGGAATACCCTCCCCTCGGTCGAGCTCCAGGATCCAGCCCGCCACATTGTCGAGGAAGTAACGGTCGTGCGTTACAGCAATAACGGTGCCAGGAAAATTCTTTAGGTACTGCTCCAGCCATTCCACCGATTCTGCATCCAGGTGGTTGGTGGGTTCATCCAGGAGCAGAATATCCGGATTACTCAACAAAAGACGGCAGAGGGCCACCCTGCGGCGTTCACCTCCCGAAAGCACCTGGATCAGGGTATTTTCTTCCGGACAGCGCAGCGCTTCCATAGCCGTTTCGAGCTTATGGTCGAGTTCCCAGGCATTCGCATGGTCGAGTTGCTCCATCAACTCGCCCTGCCGTTCGATGACCCGCATCATCTCGTCATCGTCCATCGGCTCAGCGAGCTTGAGGTTGATTTCCTCATATTCCCGCAACATATCCACGATATGCTGTACCCCTTCTTCGACAATTTGCCGTACCGTCTTCGACTCTTCAAGGGAGGGCTCCTGCTCCAAATACCCAATCCGGTAGCTCCCATCGAAAGTAATCCGCCCCTGATAGTTTTGATCAAGCCCGGCAATAATTTTGAGCAGGGTTGATTTACCGGAACCATTCAAGCCCAGCACACCAATCTTGGCCCCATAAAAGAAAGAGAGCCAAATGTTTTTTAACACCTGCTTATTTGGAGGATACACTTTGCTCACTCCCTCCATTGAAAAAATAACCTTTTCTCCTGCCATGCAATTTTTTATTTTAGCCGCAAATATCCGAAAAAATCTGGTTTGTTTCTAAAGGCACAAGCCAAAACCCATTCAGGAACTCAGGTATTTCCCTTCGATGGGCATACGCCGCCCCATACCAAAAGCCTTTCGGGAAACCCGCAGCACTGGGGCCGTCTGATGCCTTTTAAATTCGTTGATATTTACCAAACGAAGCACACGGCGCACCAGCACTTCATCATATCCCTGTTCGATAATTTCGCGGGGGCCTCGCTGCATTTCGATATACTGATACAATACCTGATCCAGCAAATCGTAATCAGGCAAGCTATCGCTGTCCTTTTGATTAGGTCTCAGCTCAGCGGAAGGGGGCTTTATCAGGATATTTTCAGGGATGATTTCCCCTTCCTGGTTAATAAACCGCGCCAGGGCATAGACCTCCGTTTTATACACATCCCCGATAACGCAAAGTCCGCCGCACATATCTCCATAAAGGGTACCATACCCTACCGCTATCTCGCTTTTATTACTGGTATTGAGCAGAATATTGCCAAATTTATTGGAAAATGCCATCAGCAACATGCCCCTAATCCTGGCCTGAAGGTTTTCTTCTGTCAGATCAAACGACCTGCCGGTAAAAAACGGAGCAAGCAATGCTTCATAAGCAGAAAAAACCGAAGCTATAGGGACGATATCGTACTGCACTCCAAGGTTTTCTGCAAGCTGCCGGGCATCGTTGACGGAGTGGTCTGAAGAAAAAGGCGAAGGCATCAGCAGCACGCGCACATTATCCGCACCTATTGCCCTAACCGTTAATACGAGCGTGAGGGCTGAGTCAATTCCACCAGAAAGTCCCAGAATAGCGCGTTGGAGCCCTGTTTTGGCAAAATAATCCCGGATACCAAGTATCAGCGCATCGTGGATAAGCTGATTTTTTTCTTTTGGCAGCGCAGCTTCTGTTCCGCCTTTCATTACTTCTGCAAGATCATAAACCCGCAGACATTCTTCAAAATAGGGCATTTCGTCGAAAACCTGCCCATCTGGCGACATGACGATGGAGCCCCCCTCAAAAATCAGCTCCGTCTGCGCCCCTATTGGATTGACATAAAATACTGGTAGCTGATACCGCTCAACATTCGCGCGGATTACCTGAATGCGCTCTTCCCCATGATCATACGCAAAGGGGGAAGCCGAGATATTGATCATAAAATCAGGTTCCTGGCGCTGTAGCTCATCCATTGGGCACACCGTATAGAGGGGGTTTTCATTGCCTACGTTCCAGATATCCTCACAAACCGTCAGCGCGATGCGCTTACCCTGGAATGCTATAAGGTGAAATTCCGTTGCCGGCTCAAAATAGCGATATTCGTCAAAAACATCGTACGTAGGCAATAGTGCCTTGTGCTGCACCTGCCTTACGGCCCCCTCGTTTAGAAAATACGCAGAATTAAAGAGATCCTTACCTTCAATCCTGGGATTGCGGGTTACCGAACCAACGATTACCGCAATGCCGCTGGCCGCTTCTGCCAATGCAACAATACTATTTTCCGCTTCCTGAATAAAATCATCGAATTCCAGAAAATCCCGTGGAGGGTACCCGCAGGTACTCAGCTCCGGAAAACAAACTAAATCAGCACCCTTGTCCCGGGCAATTTCGATGTACCGTTTCATTTTTTCCACGTTAGCAGCAAAATTGCCTACGTGGACATTAATCTGTGCAAGGGCTATACGCATATTGAGTTGTGTTTTAAAACGAATCGTCGTACCTTTGACAAAATCTAACCACAGCGTGAGCCAATTTGTTGTTTCCGCCAGAAAATACCGTCCTGCCCGATTCGAAGATGTCGTTGGGCAGGAACACATTACGCAGACGTTAAAAAACGCCTTGCGCAATGGTCAGCTTGCCCACGCCTTCCTGTTTTGCGGGCCCCGGGGAGTAGGCAAAACGACCTGTGCCCGCATCCTTGCCAAAGTAATCAATTGTACCAACGTAAGCAATGATTTCGAAGCCTGCAACCAATGTGCTTCCTGCAAGGCTTTGAACGAAAATGCCTCTTTTAATATCATAGAACTCGATGCTGCCTCCAATAACAGTGTCGAAAATATCCGCACCCTCATTGATCAGGTCCGGTTCCAACCCCAGCAAGGAAAATATAAGGTATTTATCATTGACGAAGTACACATGCTCTCTACCCAGGCGTTTAATGCCTTTCTCAAAACCCTGGAAGAGCCACCACCCTATGCTATTTTTATCCTCGCTACTACAGAAAAACATAAAATCCTTCCCACCATCCTCTCCAGGTGCCAGATATTCGATTTCAAACGCATCCAGGTTCCCGAAATCGCTGCCCACCTCCAGCACATCTGCGACCGTGAATCTATTCAGGCAGATTCCGAAGCACTCCATATCATCGCACAAAAAGCAGACGGTGCCCTGCGCGATGCCCTTTCCATTTTTGACCGAATGGCAACCTCCGCAGATAAAAGAATTGACTACGCACATGTTATACAAAATCTCAACGTCCTCGATTACGATTACTACTTTAAAATTACCGATAGCCTACTCATCGAAGACCTTTCTACGGTTCTCCTCACTTTCGACGAAATCCTCCGAAAAGGATTTGAACCCGACCTTTTCCTAAATGGCTTCGCCGAACATCTGCGCAACCTCCTTGTATGTAAGGACCCGGAAACACTTGGTCTGCTCGAAGTCAGTACCGGACTGCGCGAACGATATGCCCGTCAGGCCGCCATCACTCCCGCTTTCCTTCTACTCAGCGCACTGAACCTGCTCAATGAATGTGAAGTCAATTATAAACTCGCCAGGAACAAACGCCTCCATGCCGAACTTTGCCTGATTAAGCTCGCCTATATCCATCGGGCTGTAGAAACCACCCCATTCGCCCCGGCAACGGAAGAAAAAAAAAACCCTGAACCCAAGCCTCCCGTAATCCCTGCAATCCCTACAGTACAAGAAAGCCCAAAGACCTCCCCTCCTCCTCCCGTTGCCCCCAAAACGACGCCTACCCGGAAAATTGAAAACCATGCCGAGGACCGTACCGACCCGCCTAACCCGACCTGGAGCTCGGCCAGCCACCTCAGCGCTACCCCCAGACTAGATGAACTGTATGCCCTTAATCAGGAAATACCAATACAAAATGACAGCAACAAAAAAGTAATCCCCCTCAACCAGGAAAACCTGCTCGAAGCCTGGAAAACTTTTATCGAAAATATCCCACAGGAAACAACCCGGAATTTACTGTACGGTCTGCAACCTACCCTCGAGGGTGACCATGTGCACTTTCAGGTTACCTCTGCCCTCATTGAAAATACCCTCAAGGAGGAAAGGCAGCTCATGAGTATGCTCCGTGAACATTTTAATGCCCAACACCTCAGTCTAAAAATCTCCATACATCGCAACGAAGCCCATGCAGCCGCAAAACCGCCTAAAATTATCGGCAATAAGGAAAAACTCCTCAATATGTATGAAAAAAACCCCACCGTTAAAATCCTCACTGAACGCTTTAACCTGCGCTTCGATGGGGAGTAAAAAGCAAACCCATCTAAAGCCTGGCTTCAAAAGGCTCTGAAAACCTTGTGAATCCTGTACATATGGAAAACCGGCACAACAGGCAGGCATATAACGATTTTTTCCTACAGGAACTCGCGAAGCTCAACCCTGTTCAACAAAGCGCTGCAGCACATTTCGATGGGCCTATGCTGGTGGTCGCAGGACCAGGCACAGGAAAAACCCAACTCCTCGCAGCAAGAATTGGCAGAATCCTCCTCGAAACAGATACTTTTCCAGAAAATATCCTCTGCCTCACTTTTACTGATGCCGGAGTCGTCGCAATGCGGGAACGTCTGCAGCAGTTTATTGGTCCCGCTGCCCACCGTGTACACATTTTCACCTTCCACGCATTCTGTAATACCGTTATTCGCGACCAGGCAGAATATTTTGGAAGCCATGAGCTCGAACCCCTCAGCGACCTGGAGCGTATTGACCTCATTCGCACCATGATTGACGGCCTTTCTCCAGGCCATATCCTTTTCAGAGGAGGCCAAAACCCTTATTTTTACGAAAAAGGCCTCCACCGCCTATTCCAGCGGATGAATGCAGAAGACTGGACGCCTGAATTTATTAAAAAAGCTGCCCAGGAGTGGCTGGATGACTTGCCGCAACGCCCCGAATTCCACTACCGCCAAAACAGAGGCAACTTCCGGAAAGGCGATCTCATGACCCATAAAGTAGAGGAAGCCCAAAAACGAATGGCCCAACTTTGTGCCGCTGCCGATCTCTACCCCACTTACGAAAACCTAAAAGCCTCCGCCAGGCGATATGATTACGAGGATATGATCCTCTGGGTCCTTAGGGCTTTTGAGCGCCATCCATTCCTCCTGCGCAATTACCAGGAACGCTACCTCTATTTTCTTGTGGATGAGTACCAGGATACCAATGGCGCCCAAAATGAAATCCTACTGAAACTCCTCCATTTTTGGGAACAGCCCAACGTCTTTATTGTAGGCGACGATGACCAGTCCATTTATGAATTTCAAGGTGCCCGGCTCAAAAATCTGCTCGATTTTTATCACCGCTTTCAAAATAGCCTCGAAATCCTGGTACTTACCGATAACTACCGCTCCAATCAGGGAATTCTCGATTGGGCCACCGCCCTTATTCAAAAAAACCATATCCGCTTACTCCATTATTTACCAGGCCTGTCTGCCGAAAAACATCTTTCTGCTGCCCACCCTGCACACAAAGTTTCCAACGCACTGCCACAAATACGGGAATATCCCAACCGCCTGCAGGAAATCGTCCATATAGTCCAGGAAATCGAACAACTCCTTGCCCAGGGACGCCCGGCCTCCGAAATTGCAGTAATTTATGCCCAACACAAACAGGCAGAACGACTGGGCCAGCTCCTGGCGAAAAAAAATATCCCATTTTCTGCAAAGCGCAGTATTGACATCCTTCGGGAACCCCTGATCGAAAAAGTTGTACAAATCCTGGACTTTCTGCGCAACGAATCAAAAGCACCGCACTCCGGAGAAGCACTGCTCTTCCGAATACTACATTTCCGGTTCTGGGGAATACCTTCCCAGGATCTCGCAAAAATTGGGTTTGCCTTGCACAAAATGTACCAAACCAATGATCCTGCAGCAATGCCCTGGAGGACCGCAATCCATTCAGCAGAATTCCTCAAAAGCCTTTCCCTTGATTGCCCCCAAAAAATCCTCCATGCAAGTAACATACTGGAAACCCTCCTCACCGCAGAAGCCAATATCCCGCTTCCTGCTTTAGTCGAGCAATTAATCAACCAAACCGATATCCTGCAAGCGGCCTTATCAGACGAATACGACCGACCACTACAGTTAGGATTGTTGTGTAGCTTCCTGGATTTTGTGCAAGAAGAATGCCAACGGCACGGAACACTGGGTCTATGGGAATTTTTTGACCTCCTGGAACGCATGCGCGACAATCAAATCTCCTTGCCCTTCTTCCAGCAAACACAGTCTGGTGCCGGAGTGCAGTTGCTAACGGCACATAGCGCAAAAGGACTGGAATTTCATGACGTCTTTATCCTCGATTGCGTTAAGGAATACTGGGAGCCTCGAAACCATAACCCAGCCGGAGGTTTTCACCTGCCCGAAACACTCTCCTGGTCGGCAGAAGAAGATGCCCTGGAGGCACGCAGACGCTTATTTTATGTAGCCATGACCCGGGCAAAAGAGGGACTCTTCCTTTCTTTCGCCCGCCAAAATGAAAAAGGAAAAGACCTCCAGCGGGCTGTATTTATAGATGAGTTATTGGAAAAATTCCCCAATAGCCTCAAAAATATTGTCCTTCCACCCCAAGAAATCTACACAACCCAACGCTTATTTATCGAACAGTCACCTACCCCCCTTTTAATCCCACTCGAAAAAAATCTCGTAGAAGCGACTCTTCAAAATTTCCGGCTCAGCATCTCCGCACTAAACAGCTACCTCAACTGCCCCCTCGAATTTTATTTCAACTATATCGTACATGCCCCGCAGGTCCCAGGCAATCAAGCAATATTCGGCCAGGCGATGCACCAGGCAATGAAACGCCTCTTCCTTTCCATGCGCAATACCCAATCCAAAATATTTCCTTCAGCAGAAGTACTCGTTCAATATTTTTCAGAAGCACTTTACAGAAAGCAAGGATTGCTAAAACCCCTTGTCTTTCAAAATTACCTGGAACAGGGGAAACACCACCTGGAACTATTGCACCGACACTATGCCGACCACTGGCATAAAGAAGTCAGCATAGAATACACCATCCGACAAGTGGAAATGGAGGGGGTACCCCTTACCGGCACTATAGACAAAATTGAATACCACCCCAACCTTTCTATTGGCGTAATAGACTATAAAACAGGGCGTCCTGATAATACCCGCATCAAGCCACCAGGACGTTCTGATCCGTATGGTGGAACCTATTGGCGGCAACTGGCTTTTTACAAATTGCTCTTTGAGGCCCTCGACCGTTCCTCCCGCTCCGTTACTTTTGGGGAAATTGTTTATCTGGAACCGGGACCAGATGGCCATTTTAACATACAGAAAATACATTTTGAACCCGCGGATATTCAAACCCTTCGCAACCTCATTCAGGAAGTGTATAACCGGATAAGCAACCATGACTTTTACCAGGGCTGCGGCAAAAAAGAATGTCAATGGTGTGCCCTGTCCAGGCAGGAAATCCTTCCTGCCACCCTGAGCGACCCCGCTATTGAAGAACTTGATGATTGAATCTGCATATGCGTATTGCTATTAATACCAGATTTTTATTGCCCGGCAAACTCGAAGGATTAGGATGGTACACCCACGAAATTTGCAAAAGATGGGTAGAAGCGCATCCCGAAGATGAGTTTTTTTTCCTGTTTGACCGCCCCTTTGATCCAACATACATTTTTGGCCCCAACGTTCATCCTGTGGTCATAACCCCCCCTGCAAGACATCCCATTTTATGGTATCTTTGGTTCGAAAGACGTCTTCCGGGCATACTGAAAAAAATCAGGCCCGATGTATTTTTTTCCCCTGATAGCTACCTTAGCCTGCGAAGCCGGATACCAACAGTAATGGTGACCCACGATCTTGCCTTCAGGCATTTCCCAGATCAAATTCCCCGGGCAGTGCGCCTTTTTTATGCCTATTTCACCCCCAAATACCTCGAACACGCCCAGAGAATTATTACCGTTTCGCATTTTGTAAAAGAGGATATTCAACAGCAGTACGGTATTCCCCCGGAAAAAATTAGTGCTATACCTAATGGCTGCCGGGAGGGATTCAAGCCCCTGGATACAGCGGAGATCCAAAAAGTCCGGGATACCTATGCAGCTGGCCAACCCTATTTTTTCTATCTCGGCGCATTACACCCCCGAAAGAACCTATACCGCCTTATTCAGGCCTATTCCCTTTTTCGGCAAACGTGCAGAGCAGAAGTAAAGATGCTTATCGGCGGCCGCTTCGCCTGGCAGACAGGACCACTCTTTGAAGCCTGGAAAAACTCCCCATACCAAAAGGATATCCATTTTATGGGATACATCCCGGAAGCAGAACTGCCCGGAATACTAGGGGCTGCACTTGCCCTTACCTATGTATCGGTTTTTGAAGGTTTTGGGCTGCCCGTACTGGAAGCCCTATACAGCGAAACTCCGGTAATTGCATCAGATAAGGCTTCTATTCCGGAAGTAACCGGCCCTGCCGCCCTGCTCGTCAACCCCTTTGATGAAGAGGCCATCGCCCACGCTATGCGACAAGTATGGGAAAGTTCACCCCTTAGGGAATCCCTTATCCATAAAGGCCGGGCACAGCGGGAAAAATTTTCCTGGGATAAAGCAGCAACAGAAATTTACCAGGTACTGGAACACGTTTCCGGAACCACCTCTAATATATCTTCCTGACTAAATTCCCCCAACCGCACAGGAAGTACCTGATTAATCCATCCCGGCTGAAGTGCTGTCTCAATTTTAATATAATTATCCGTAAAACCTGACATGAGCCCCGGTGTCTTCGAATGTTCAAACAGCACTTCACGCACCTGTCCTATGTGCTGTGCATAAAACTGCCTGCGTTTTTTATTGCTTAATATGGCCAGCATATCATTGCGCCGACGCCGTTCTTCCATCGGCACTACCCCCTCCATCTCTTCAGCAGGAGTATTCGCACGCTCTGAATAGGTAAATACATGGAGATACGAAATATCCAATCCATGAAGAAAATGATAGGTCTCCAGAAAATCTTCTTCCGTTTCCCCCGGAAATCCTACAATCACATCCACCCCGATACAGGCATGCGGCATAAGGGATTTTATTTTTTGGACCCTTTCTGCATACAATTCCCGAAGGTAGCGCCGCCGCATCAGCCGAAGTATTTTATTGCTACCGGACTGCAGGGGCATGTGAAAGTGCGGCACAAACCGTTCTGATTGGGCAACAAATTCAATGATTTCGTCCGTACACAAGTTAGGTTCGATGGAAGAAATACGAAACCGGCTGATAGCATCTACTGTATCGAGGCGACGGATTAAATCAATAAATAAGGCTTCTTTTTTCGGACGCAATCCTTCGATGACTGCGGTACCGTTCCCAAAATCCCCAATATTCACCCCGGTAAGTACAATTTCTTTCACCCCCATCCCCCCGATTTCCCGGGCATTGCGCTCTACGTTTTCGATAGTATCACTTCGGCTGCTCCCCCTAGCCTGAGGGATGGTACAAAAGGTACATTTATAATCGCAGCCATCCTGAACTTTCAGGAAAGAACGTGTGCGGTCGCCAAAAGAGAAAGCATCGGTAAAAGCATTGGCCTCCCGAACGTGGCCGGCAACCACCATCCCTTTTCCCGGGGATTTGCTCAAACCGTCAATATAATCCAGTATCCGGAATTTTTCGGCAGCCCCCAATACCAGATCCACACCAGGGATGTTCGCAATCTCTTCTGGTTTCAACTGCGCGTAACATCCCACGACTACAACCAGGGCATCCGGAGTGCGACGCAAAGCTTGTCGGACTATTTTACGGCATTTTCTGTCTGCAAAATCCGTCACAGAACAGGTATTGATCACATAAATACCCGCCCCGGATTCAAAATCAACCTCTTGATAACCAGCCTTTTCAAACTGGCGACCAATTGCAGAGGTTTCGGAATAATTAAGCTTGCATCCCAACGTATAAAAAGCAACAGAGCGGGGCGTTGACATGTAGTATTACATTTATGATAGTTGTTTGGGAAGTATTTTTCCTTGCTATCCTGCCTACCAGCCGTCTCCATCCAGCAGGTTG
>CAZGOT010000037.1:0-17966 GCA_964527495.1 uncultured Haliscomenobacter sp. | reverse complement strand
GTTGGGTTTGCGGCGGATCATTTTTTCAAAAACACCTACGGAGCCGTTTACATTCTTCAGGATATCCTGAAGCGGGAGGTGGCGCAAGCCCTTGGACCAGTCCACCTGCGGCATTTCGGGAGCCAGGTCGTAAAAGCGGGAGGCGCGGACCAGGTCTTCCTGGGTGGCATCCTTTGGAAATTCCGGGCGGATCCTATCCGTTTGGGTACCGTAGAGCCAGGCCGTAAACAGCAATTGGTGTGCCCCACCGCGATACCAGTTGCCTTGTTCGAAGAACGGCCCAATCCGTCCTACCCCTGCCCCATAGCCCTGGGGCACCATTGCGGCGTGTGCGGGATGGTCGAGCGCGGCCACTGCCATCTGCCATTCTGCAGTAGAAGAACAGCCAATTGTACCAATTTTACCATTGCACCAGGGCTGGGCAGCCATCCAGGAAAAAGCATCATATCCATCGGTAGTAGGCGGGCCGAGGATATCCCACTCCCCTTCCGAGAAGAATTTGCCGCGCTCGTTTTGTACCACATAAGCATAGCCCTTTTTGACTGCTTCAAGCGCTTCGGTATAGACCCTGCCCCGCATTTCCCCATCGCCCCAGGAATTGAAATTGTAGGGGGTTTTAGAAAAAATCACTGGCACAGGTTTATCCGTTTTTGGGCGGAAGATATCCGTCGCGAGGCGGATACCATCTCGCATCGGCATCATTACTTTCTGGTCCACGATCGCGATTTCCCTCAACTGCTGAAGAGCATCCTGCTGAGAAAAAGCAGGTAAAGTGCAGCCCAGGCAAACCAGGGCAGCCACAAATGCTATTTTACTCCATTGCTTCATTTAAAGATGTTTTAGGTTATGGTAATGCAACAAAAAAGGCATTTTCGGGGGTATGTGCGGTTAATCTGGTCAGGAAATCATCAGCGACCACCGCACCGATACCAGGACTGTCGGGGACCGTCACCTTACCGCCAGGAGCATATTCCAGTCCGCCTTGCACCGGATCCTCGGCCAGCATCAGCGGGGCATCGAGGTCGAAGTAACGGATCTGTTTAAAGGCAAGGATAAAGTGGGCCAGGGCACTCATGCCGATCCGCGTTTCAGAAAAACATCCGGCCTGGCAGGGAATCCCTGCGGCTTCAGCGAGGTGGGCGATTTTAACCGCATGGTGCAAACCGCCTGACTTGGAGAGTTTGATATTGAACATATCGCAGGCCCCTGCACGGAGCAGGCGCACCGCATCGGTATGGTCGAAAAGGGACTCATCCGCCATAATCGGCACCGGACTAAGGCGGCGGAGGTGGATCAAATCCTCCACAGCATACGCGGGCAGGGGCTGTTCACAGAATTGAATATCTAACGGTGCAATGCCCTTCAAAACCTGAAGCGCGGTCGGAAGGTCCCACGCCTGGTTGGCATCCACCCTGAGCGGTACTGCAGGGCCAATCGCCTCGCGCACCCTTGCCACGCGCTCCACATCCAGCGGATAGCCGCCCCCCAATTTGAGTTTAACGGCAGGAAAGCCTTCCCGCACAAATTTCACCGCTGCAGAGGCCATTTCTAGGGGGGACAGCATACTCACCGTCATATCTGTCGCAATCTCCCTATCGTTGCTACCTCCCAGCAAAGCATAAAGCGGCACCCCAAGCAGGCGGGCCGCCAGGTCGTACAGGGCCAGGTCAAAAGCACTCTTAATACAGCGATTGCCTGCAATAGCCATGTCCATCGCCTCTATGCAGCGACCTGTAGCCAGGGAATCCATCCCAAGTAATGTTTTTGCCAGCAGCGGTGCCACCGCAAAAGCGCCCTCCTGTGTCTCGCCTGCAATACGCCGGTAGGGACTACATTCGCCCAGCCCCTGCTCCCCGTTTTCGGCAGTAATCCGGACCAGGATATTCCGGGCATGGGTGATAGTCTCCAGCGATATGACAAAAGGATCGGATAGTGCGATATCGAAGCGGAACACTTCGATTTTTTTGATCCTGGCCGCATAAAAAGAAGCAGAATGTTGAAATTTGTCCATCCACAAGTGCGTTTTGAGGGGTAAAAAAGCAGATAAAGCGCAATGGTCATTTCCCCATCCCAAAAATGCACTTTTTCCCGGGCTTGACTACTATTTTTTAAAACTATTTCCCCTGGTATCCAGACGCAGTTCCGGTATATTGAATAAAAAACTAATTTTGATGCGGGCTGTTTCTTTCAAAGGTTGACGCGCGTCAACCTTTGAAAGAGAGTGTTTAGTACGCTGTCGTATGAGGTTGTGTAAAAAGTATTCCGCCGCCTACTGCGGCGAAATAAAATTTTAAACAGACGTCATTTTCATTGATTTTGCTTCGCAAAATCAATGAAAATGACGTCTGTTTAAAATAACATTTGGCGGCGCAAGCCGCCAAATGAAAAGCCGGGGGCTTTTTACACAACCCCATTCAAAATATCCTTTCGCCGCCGAAGGCGGCGGATACTTTTTACACAACCCCTACTCAAATAATTATTTGCAGCGCAAGCCGCCAAAAGACTTTTTGGACAGCCTCCTCAAAACGAGATGAGGCTGTCGAAGGCGGCATAATACATAAGAAGAAGCCTCAATAAAAAACCATAATGTATGTCCGTAGCGATAGAAGGGCTCACTAAAATTTACGGCACCCAGCGGGCCATTGACGGGGTCAGTTTTTCGGCGAGGCCGGGGGAAATTCTGGGGTTTCTTGGCCCAAACGGGGCCGGAAAGACCACCACGATGAAAATCATTTCCGGGTTTTTGGCCCCTTCGTCGGGTACGGCGAAAGTCTGTGGACTGGACGTAGCGGAGCATTCCCTTGAAACGCGTCGCCGGCTTGGGTATTTGCCGGAGCACAATCCTTTGTACAAAGACATGTATGTACGGGAATACCTGGACTTTGTAGCCCGCATCCACCGCATCCCTTCCCCTTCCAAGCGAATTAACGCCCTCATCGAACAAACCGGGTTAACGCTGGAGCGCAACAAAATTATCCGGGACTTATCGAAGGGATACCGGCAGCGGGTTGGCCTTGCCCAGGCGCTGATGCACGACCCGGAAGTGCTGATCCTGGACGAACCCACAACGGGACTGGACCCCAATCAGTTATCCGAAATCCGTGCCTTGATCCGCTCGTTGGGCACTTCCAAGACCTTGATTTTCTCTACACATATTATGCAGGAAGTCGAGGCTGTCTGCGACCGCGCCATCATCATCAACAAAGGCAGAATTGTAGCCGATGAGCCCATAGCGCAGCTCAAGCAGCGCCTGCAGGGCGGCAGATCGCTAACCGTTGAATGGAAGCAGGCACCGCAGGCGGAATTTTTCAAAAAAATCCCGGGCTTGCTGCGGCACAGCCCATTAGGTACAAACCGCTTTCGCTTATTTTCCCAAGCCGATACCGACCTTCGGGAGGAGGTATTCCGTCTCTCCGTACAGCAAAGGCTAATCCTGTTGGAAATGCAGCAGGAACACTCCTCCCTGGAGGATATTTTCCAGCAAATCACGCGGCAGGAGCCGGCAAAGCAGTAAGAAAATGAAAAAGCCCGACCGATTTTGGCTGATGCTGGCCGTCCTGATGCTCAATGCCGCAACGATTGCCGCCCAGCCCCGGAAGACGCCCCCTCCGCTCTGGAAAGACGGGCTTTACCGTTCGGCAGAAGATTTCAGGGCCAATCGTCCGATGACCTCCTGGAAGGAAACCCGGGGAAAGTGGTTTTACAACTCCGAATCCGGAATCACCACTATTGCCGAGATCACCCTCGCAAATGGCACCCCACTCTCCACCGACTCCATCGCATTTATTTGTCTGAACGGTATAACCGCCCTGCGCATCCCAGCCGACAGTACGCTGCGTTCTTCTGCAGTTTATGCCCAATTGCGCTATCCTGGACGGATTTCTTATTTTCAATATGAAGCTGGCGTGATAGATACGGTAGCAATCGCCGCCTATAACCCAATATCTGGCAAGCCTTTTCGTCAGGCACGCCTTCCCCGCACCACCCGTGAATACCGGGAACGCCTTTTTGTCCTGGAAACCGGCGAAATCCTCCCCTTTTCCCAGGAATCGCTCCTGAGTATCCTCTCCGCCGACCCGGAAGTACGCCGCGCCGTTTCCCTGCTGGAAGACAGCGAAGAAGCCCCCCTCCGCGAAAAACTGCTTCGCGCAATTGAGGTGTTTAATGAGCGGAATGGGGTGAAGTGGTAGGGAGGTGTGTAAATAGGCCGGAGGCCGTCTTGCTGCGAATGCCGCCAAATAATATTTTTCAGAAAGCTAATTTTCTTTGATTTTACTTCGAAAAATTAAAGAAAATTAGCTTTCTGAAACCATTTATCCCTCATCGCGCCGGCACCTGAATCAACACCCCGTTCCGATTCTCCACAACAAAGGCCCCCGGAAAACCAGATCGCTGAACTTGAGGGAGCGAATTGCGGGCTTCCTGCACCGTCCTAAATCCACTAAGCAACTTCAGCGTAAGGTCATTTTTCCGGAAATCAATAATTGGCCCCATGCTCGCTACCGCTCCTGGATTAAAAGATGCCGGATTGCGGTAGGCACCAAGCTGGATCATAAAATCTCCACCTGTACCAATGGGTGTAATAGGCGTAGAAATAGATGGTGCAATACCTGTGCCGCTGGTACTCCCCGTTTCGGTAACAATAAAGGCTTGTGGGAAGCCTTGTCGTTTCACACTGGAAAGAACCTGTTCGGCCTGGGCACGGGAAGGGTAAGGCCCAACCCGGATTTTGTATTTATTGTCCACAAAAGTATTATACACAGGCCCGGTGGATCCTATCTTCCGACTAAATTCTGCCATATCGGGCACCCCGTTCATTGCAGAAATCTGAACGGAAAACCCGCTGGACAAGCTTATGCTATTATTATTATTGCTAATACTATTGTTGTTGTTATTGTTGTTATAGTTCGTTTCGTCATTAGGGAACCCTCCCACTGGAAACATCTGCTGTTTCCCCAGAATATTGCGGTTTTGGGGATTGAAGGTATTGACATTGATGGTGACATCCTTGAAACCCTGTGCGGAAAAAGTGACCTGGTAGCTAGAATTCGCTGCGAGACTTACTGCTACCTGTCCCTGTTGATTGGAATACGCCCTGGCAACAGCACTGGTGGAAAGGTTTTGAGCAGCTACCGCAACCCCTGCCAGGGGTAACTGGGTCTGGCCATTAATAACACTTCCAAAGTAATCTTCCCCCTTTCGGGTAAGCATGATTTCCACTTCGCGATTGCCGCCGGCAGTAGATCCGTACAAGGAAACCTGTTCTTCCTTATATCCGTCTTTCGAAACGATCACATCACAGTTGGTCGAAGCACCCATGGGCAATTGATAAATGCCGGCAGCATTGGTGGTGACAATGGTACGGGTGAAATTGGGGTTACAGGCAGAAAGGTCAATAGAAGCGCCAATAACCGGGGAACCGTCCAGCGCATGGACGACCCGTAGGACAAGCCCTCCTGTGCCCGATTGAGGTTGGCCCCCGCCAATACCCCGGGTCACGCGGAAAATATCCTCCGCACCCCTGGAGCCGTTGCGATTGGAAACCAGAAATCCAAGATTTTTTCCGCCATCATAGATAAAACCATAATCGTCAGAGGAGGAATTGACCGGGACGCCCAGGTTGCTCACCTTGTTCCACTGACCGTTTTGCTCGTCGGCACGAAAAATATCCATCCCGCCTAGTCCAGGATGCCAATCAGATGCAAAAAACAAGCTATTACCGTCATAAAATGGCGCAATTTCATTACCAGGTGTATTCACGGTAGGGCCGAGATTGACCGGCTTGGTCCAGGCTTCATTTTTGCGGTAAGATACATAGAGGTCATATCCTCCATAACCGCCTTGACCCTCATCGCTGGCAAAAAACAAGGCCATACCGTCTGCGGTATAGCATGGGTACCCGGTATTGTTTTTCCTGGAGTTAAAGGGAAAATTGCGCTCCCCCGCCCAGGAACCTCCCGCGGTCACCTCCGCGGTCACAATCCGCAGTTCTGCTCCTGCAGAGGGAATCTGCCGCACCCCGTTGACGAAGCTGTTCATGGTATAAGCGACATAGCGGCCATCGCCGGAGTAAGAAACCGGACCAATGGCAGGTCGGGTGCTCATATTTTCTGGCCGGGTCAAATATCCATCAGCACCAGGCCGGGAAACGAGTAGGATACTCTGGCTACTCCCGTCCCATCCGCTAGAGCGCTGTACATCTGTGCGCTGGGAAGCAAATACGATCTGATCGCCCCAAAATGCGGGTGAAAAATCAGCGGCGTTCGAATTGACGCGCTCTTCGGTTACCGTAAACTCCCCTGGACGGGACTGCATTGAACGGGCTACATCACACGTGGAGGCAAAATGGTTGCCTACCGTTGCATCGGTCTTGGCATAATCGCTGTAGTAGCGCCTGGCTTCCTCATAGCGCCCAAGGGACTTGAGTACGTGTGCAAAAGCCAGCAGGTACTTAGCTTCGGGTTTGCCTTTCTGGAATAAATCCGAATAGGACCTGTAGGCATTTTCCATTTGATTGACGTGCCAGTAGCAATCTGCGATTCGGGCAAGCGCATCTTCATTTGAAGGATTGCTCTTCAGGATTTTACTATAACTCTCAATGGCCTGGAAATACGCTTTGGCTTCGTACTGGGTATTAGCACTGCGAAGCTGGTTCTTAGAGTTCTGGCTCCAAGCTGGAAGACCCAAAATCACCAGGAAAGCAAATAGCAAGGGTTTTTTGAAGTTTTTCATAAAAAAGTGTTTTGTCTGTGAGTCGTTTTAATTAATTCGGGTAATGGTTTCAATCAAATTTACAAAATTTTATTTTAAAACATTCCCCAAAAGTAAAAATTCTGTTCTTCAGTACTTTGGACAGCGCACCTGATAGCGCTCCTTTGCCGGATGGAAATACGTAAGGGCAATTTCAAATGCCCCCCGGCTGTAATTAGAACGGCGGAGGGAGGAGGTGGTCACATCGTAACTGAACCCAAGGTTCCACCTTTCCAATTCAAAAATGGCGGTAAATACGAGGGCATCCAGTCCGGCAGAGGCTTTATCCTGACCGTACTGACTGGAAAAATGGGCCCAAAGTCCGGAACGGAGCGCCAGGTCCCGCCAGTAGCGGTTGGCAAACCGGGCATTCATACCCGCGGTGGCGCTCATAGAAGGCCCCTGAAGCATAACCAGCGCCGCAGGCAACAGGGAAAGCTCTTTGGTGAGGGGAATCTCCCCCCCTCCGTGGGCAGTCCAGCGACGGTAAAGACGAGAGCCCGACTCCCCCAGCAAGGAAATCTCCGGTTGCAGGATGTGGTGTAAGGCCGCACCGGCATACACACTGGCATTTTCATCGAATACCGCATACCAAAGCAATCCCGCCTGCAGGTCGGGCACCAGGCTGCGCACGGTTCCGCTGAGGGGCTCTCCGGAAGATAATCCCTGATCCACACGGTTTTCCCGACGATCGTACTGGCTGGAAAACCAAAGCGCATCCCCCAGCAGGCTATGCTGTAAAAATCCGCCCTGAACGCCGGCTACCAGGTATTGCTCCGAGGAAGACCCACGGCCTCCGCTCAACTGCTTCAAAAAAGACGCCCCCAGCATAAAATTTCCGCGCTGATAACGTGCCGGTCCTGCTTCATCCTGCTGGACAGCTATCCCAATCCCGACATAATCCTGCTGCACTACCCTGGACTTCCATTCAAAACTGCCCGAGTACGTCCGGAAAGACCTGTCGGATAATATCGTAGAGTACAGGCTGCGATAGTTCATCGCCCCCCGGAACCGCCCTTCAAATACCCCACAAAGACCAGGGTTTACCTGCAAGGGCGCGGAATAAAACTGCGACACCCTTGGGTCCTGCCCGCTTGCCGCCCAGGCTGCACCTACGCCGCAAACTACCGCCCAAATTTTAATCGTTCTGCTCCAGGTGCCCATTTTTATAATTTTTGTCCACGTAAAATATGGCGTTTATTAAGCATCATTCAACCGGGGTTTTTGGGCCATCAGCTTAACCTTATTCTTTATCCCATAATCAGCCCTATTTTATCAGGGTTGTCTGCCCGCGTTTCGTTTCCCGGTAGCCATCAATGTATTCCGCTTCCATATACCAGACAAAAACTCCTGGGTTAAGCGGCTGACCGCGGAAGGTACCATCCCAGCCGACTGCAGGGTCGTTGACCACGAAATCAGACCGCTCATAAACCAGTTCTCCCCAGCGGTCAAATACCCTAAAACTCAAAATCCGGGTGCCGTTCAGGCCATGGACCAGCAAAAGGTCGTTATTGCCATCGCCATTGGGGCTGAAACCAGTTGGCACTAAAATGTCCCGGTCTTTGCGGACATTCACAGTAATCCGGTCCCTGGCCTCACACCCTACACTATCCACCGCTTGCAGGACATAGGAAATGGTGTTTTGCGTCAGAACAATGGCCGATTCGCATTGCGTACAACTCAACGTACCCGGAAAATCGGGAATCCAGGTGTATTTCACCTTCCCCTGCGCTCCCTGCGTCACGGCCTTAAGCACCAGGGTATCTCCAAGTTTAATACTGACAGCAGGTGGACCGGCATCTGCGACGAAGGGCGGTGGTTCGCTTATTACAGCTTCAACAGAGGTCGTGCATCCGTTCGCATCCTGGGCAGCTACGGTATATTTTCCTGCTCTTAGTCCGATAATGGTCGGAGAAGAGCGAAAGTTTTTGCCATCCGTACTATATTGATATGGCGCCTTACCACCAGAAACTGCAATCTGCAAAACCCCATCGCGGCC
Source organism: uncultured Haliscomenobacter sp. (assembly GCA_964527495.1). GTDB lineage: Bacteria > Bacteroidota > Bacteroidia > Chitinophagales > Saprospiraceae > JADJPL01. The sequence continues at coordinate 9,217 of CAZGOT010000037.1, read as the reverse complement.
TTCAAAACAGGTAACCCGCTGGATCCCCAGACGGATGTTCATAGCGGCTGGAGCGGGTAGGATGGCCGGGCTGGTAACTTTACACCCTTTTGCATCGGTAAGGAGTACCTCATAGGTGCCAGATTTCAGCCCGGTACGGGCATTCCCAATACTGCCATCGGGCCAGGTGAACCGATAAGGCGGTGTACCTCCATTGCCAAAAATCTGCGCAGCCCCCGTGCTGTCACCAAAACAACGGTTGGCCGTCAGAACAAACTGTATAGACAATGCAACCGGCTGACCCACAACCGCCTGTGCTTCTCCGGTACAATTGAATTCATCTGTCACCGTAACCCGGTACGTGCCTGCAGCAAGGCCGGAAAGACTGCGGGTATTGCCACTGCCGGGATGACTCCAGGTATAGGAGAAATTCCGGGTGTCGGCCTCAATCGCGACAACCGAGACACTACCATCGCGCGCACCTGGACAGGTGGCATCGGAGGCGCCAAGGGTTATAGCCAGTGGGCGAGGTTGCCTCAAATACCGCGTTACTACTGCCGTACAGCCTTGCGGGTCCGTAACGGTAACAGTATATTCTCTATCCCCTTTCAGGCCGCCTATGGTAGTACCGGATGTGCCCGTACTCCAGGAAAAGCGGTAGGCAGAAAGGTCCGCCCCCGGCCTTCCACGGATAAAATTTATCCCGATCGCTCCGTTGCTCCCGTTGAAACAAGAAGGCAGGCTGACAATCATATTGGGATCAATGGGGGGGAGATCGTTTATTTTAAGAGAAGCGTTTGCCAGGCATCCTTTTGCATCCGTAACCGTTACGGAATAGGTCACCGAATCGAGGCCGGATATCCCGGATGTTTGCATTCCATTAGACCAACGAAAAGTATAGGTCCCTGGATTGCCCCCCATAGCACGCACACGGGCGGCATTTTTCTTTTCTCCGATACATCCCCGGATTTCCTGGATAATTTCTGCACTTAGGGCACTCTGCGGTGCTTCTACCGTGGCCAGTGCAACTGTACTACACCCTTTTGCATCCGTTGTGGTCACGCGGTACTCCCCGGCAATCAACCCTTCCGGATTCTGCTTGTTACTCCCGTTGCTCCAGGAAAAAGTGTGGGGACCCGTACCGCCCGACACGGTCGTCTTTATGGTCCCGCTGGCTTCCCCAAAACAATTGGCCGCCTGAGGCAGCAGGGACAGGCGGATAGAATCCGGACTGGGTATGCTCAAATCCTGAACAAGGGTACATCCTTTGGCATCTGTAACCCGAACCTGAACAGGACCTGCAGCAAGCCTGGTCGCTTGTCTGCCTGCCTGGGCCAGGGGGTCGGACCATATAATAGCAAAAGGCGCTGTGCCCCCCAACGGCAATACCGAAGCTGTACCGTTACTGCCCCCCGGACAATCTACCGCGCTCAGGACTACAGAATCCATCCTCAGAAGAGGAGGCTCTACAAGGTCAAGACACTTGTTTACCTTACAACTGCGGGCATCACTGACCTCTACACAGAACTGGCCGGCACCAACGCCGGAAATCGTTCGGGTGGCCGCTCCTGTATTCCACAGGTACTTCAATGCGCCCGTACCACCAGAAGCGGTAGCACTCAGTGTTGCATCCAGTTTTCCGTTGCAGGAAGGCGCAGTACCAGAAATTTCCAGGGTGATCGGGGAAGGAGCTAGAACCCGAAGGCTACTGCTGTCCCTGCAACCTCTTACATCGCTCACCGTCACACGGTAATCCCCTGCAGCAAGGCTGTCGAGGGCAGCCATCTGCCTTCCGTTCGACCAGCTAAATGTGAAAGGGGCCGTTCCACCACGCACAAATGCCTGCATGGCCCCATCCTGCTTTGTAGCACAGGAAATGGGGGCTAAGAGCCTCACCTCTGCCTGAAGCAAAAGAGGTTCTGTGAGTTCAATAAAAACGGTATCGGCACACAAATCTTTATCTATTGCCGTAATAAAATAGCGGCCTGGACCCAGTCCCCCAAAGCGAGGGCTGGACTGGTAGCTACCACCGCCGTTCAGTTGATAGCGCAAATCCCCATTGCCATTCGTTCCCCGCACTAAAACTGCCCCATCCCGCCTTCCGAAACAGGAGATTTCCGAAAGGGAATCTACAAGGATATCAACGGTACAAGCCCGGAATGTGCAGGAAGCCGTTCCTTCTTTTCCTCCACACGGGCCACCATCTGCCCGAACCCGAACGACGAGTTGTTCCCCCGGTCTGAGTAAAGCTGGTAGCACAAAATCCGTTTGGGATACAGGTAAAGTAAAGCTACTGTCGCGGCCATTTTGAGTAATCCGGATTGCATAAGATATCGCACCCGAAATTGCCCCCCAGGAAAAAGCTGCACTGCCGCTATTGGAAATACGGCACTGCACCACCGGAGCTTCGAGGCTGTCCAGTACCTCCATCCGGATGCTGTCGCGCACGTTGCATCCTGCAGCATTTTTTGCCTGCAGGTAATAGACCGTTGACCGTACTGGTCTTGCCACCGGAGTGGTACAGTCGGCACACGACAACCCCTGTGCCGGCGACCATAAATATTGTATACTGTCTTTTGCCGCAAAAGTGATATTCCACGTTTCGACCCTGCCAAAACGCAGTGGATCAAAACCATCTGATACGAGCAATGCCCAGTGGCCGTTCACCTCAGCACCGCGGAGAACGTCCCAGTTGCCCTCCGGCCGAAAGGTGCCACTGAACGGAGCCTCCCCGCTGGTAACAGGCACAGAGGCCGTAGGCGTGAAACAGGTATTGCGGTAGTCGTCAAACCCTCCACCATTGCCTGTGCTCAGTTCCAGCAAACGTCCGTCAGGGGAACGCAGAAAAATATGGAGATCCTCCGCCCAATCGGTGCTAATCGTCAGACAAACCTGACGGATTTGGTTGCGCGGGTCATTCAGCAGAGCCAGCGGAACGGATGCTACGGGAAGAACAGCAGCGTAGGGAAGCGTATGGGGATGATTGGCAAAGCCCAGGGCATATTGTGGGTTAGCCCTAAAATAAAAGAGGCTATCTGTTGGCAATGCCAGCCTGGCATCCAGGCGAAGGGAGTCGCCTGCACAAATTTGTGCTCCCGTCAAAAAAGGTACTACTGTGCGGCAAGTCCCGCACGCCGGACTATTAATCGGGTGAACCGGGAATCCAATACCTGCCTCCTCAATACAGCCAAAATCATCTTCGGCAGAAAACAGAAAAGTGGTCAGCCCGGCCGTATCTACCACCGCAACAAGCGAATCCCTGGACTGAAACAGCACACCAGGCTGAAACCGCCAGCGCAAAGCTGATATCGGAGCCTTCAGGACCCTGCCATCTCCAAGGCCGACCTCCTGTGGCAATACGTTGACCAGGCGTGTAGTATCGGACTTCCCTATCGCTGCCCCTATCCGGATAGTATCCCCTGGGCAGACCGGGTCCAGGGCACGCGGAAAAGAGATAACCGGACGGGGAGGTACGAGGATTTCCTGGATGGGGAACTGAAACCGGCAACCCCTGGAATCCTGCGCCTTTAGATAAAAATTAACCCCTCCTGCGCGTTCCGGAACGTAATACAACTCCCTGCCCCTTGAAATAGAATCGCCTTCCAGGAACCAGGTAAACAGCGTTCCGGCATCAGATTGGACATATTGAATACCATTCTGTGGATATATCCCTGCAATACGCAAATTTACGGGTTTGCCCAGACAAGCTCCGAAAACCCCGCCGGGGCGATCCTGCAGACCTTCTATACTATCGAGCCGGATACGCATATCCTGACAGGGCAAGCCGCAGCTAAACACTGCAGCCCAGCCATTTCCCTCCCCTGCCCCGTTGGAAGAAAATTCTACCCGAAGGCACCCACCGGGATTGTTGACGGTGGACTGAAAGTAAAGCGTGTCGGGATAACGTCCCGCTGTTATACAACCCAATAAGGCGGCCCCGGTGTCGCTGCCATCATAAATACAAATCGAGTCGCCAGGCCCGATATCCAATCCGCCAAAAGCCAGGCGCATGGCAGTACTGCCTGCTGGCGGACAAAAACGCACCACATAGCGTTGCCCCGGCGCATAACTGCCAGCCTGGCCTCCACTATCGAAGAAAAGTCCGGAACAGGTATTCACCGTGGTATCCGAAGAAGGGCGGAGCTGTCCCCAAAGTAGAGACAAGGGGAGGGAAATCATTATCAACAGGGCGTACAAACGCGCGTGCTTCATAATCGAATATTCGTACGTGTTTCAGTATGCAACTTAACTGGCCTTTTGTTCAATCCTGAACAAAGTTATCAACTATACCCTTTAATTTCCCGTACTGGAGAAAATTTAGCGCGTATTTTATCTGGCGTTTCAGACAAACCTTACTTGTTTTTCCAGTCTATGCATACAAATGCGCATTGACAGTGTTACATAGAATGGTCAAAAGATGTTAATTTTAGCCGCTGAACAACCTACATAAATATGAACCTTATAGATGGCAAGAAAATCGCCCAGGAAATAAAAGCAGAACTTCGCCTGGCAGTGGACCAGATAAAAGCCCGGAACGGTAAGACTCCCCATCTGGCCGCCGTACTTATAGGAGACGACCCTGCAAGCCATGCGTATGTCAAAAACAAAGTACGCTCCTGCGAAGAAGTTGGATTTGTATCCACCTTAATCCGCCGCCCGGCAGACATTCGCGAGGAGGAGTTGCTCGAAATCGTGGAAACACTTAATAATAACAGGGATATTGACGGATTTATTGTTCAACTGCCGTTGCCTCCACACATAGAAGAACAAAAAATCACCCTCGCTATCCGTCCGGAAAAAGACGTGGATGGTTTTCATCCGGTCAACTTCGGCCGGATGGCACAAGGCCTCCCCTGCTATTTACCCGCTACCCCCATGGGCATCCTGGAACTGCTGAAACGCTACAGCCTGCCCACTGCCGGAAAAGAAGTCGTGGTCCTGGGGCGCAGCAATATTGTAGGTACCCCTATCAGTATCCTGCTTTCCAGAAAGGGCAACCCCGGTGATGCGACAGTAACCCTTTGCCATAGCCGGACTGCCGACCTTACAACCCATACCCGTCGCGCGGATATCCTGATCGTCGCAATCGGAAGGGCGGAAATGGTTACCGGGGATATGGTCAAACCGGGCGCCGTCGTCATTGATGTAGGGATGAACCGCGTAGAAGACCCAGGTACTCCCAAAGGATATCGCCTCACCGGCGATGTACATTTTGAAAGTGTGGCCCCTGTAGCCTCCTGGATCACCCCGGTGCCTGGCGGAGTTGGGCAGCTTACGGTGATGTCCTTATTACAGAATACGCTCAAAGCCAGTGAAAAAAATGTATTTTTTTAACTGGAGTATGCAAAGTATGAAGTTTTGCAAAAGACCGCAGGCCGTCCTGGGGTTGTGAAAAAAGTATTATGCCGCCTTCGGCGGCGAAAGAAAATTTTGAATGAACGACGTTTTGCCTCATTTTGCTTTGCAAAATGAGGCAAAACGTCGTTCATTCAAAATAACATTTGGCGGCGCCAGCCGCCAAATGAAATACCAGGGGCTTTTTACACAACCTCAGAATATTTTTTACACAACCTCATACTTCCGGATGCGAAGCAACAAATAATACAAAGCCCCGTAAAAGGTGTTTCACCAAAACACCTTTTGTTTCACCTTAATTTTTGATCTGCATGAGTGCAAAAAAAGGATTACTGAATATATGCCGGGAAATTGCCGGCATTTTGGAACAAATCAACCCCAAGGACTATACAACTCCCCTTGAGCTGTTTAACGGAGCAAGCCTGGGCCAGCATTTCCGGCATATCCTGGATTTTTTTCATTGTCTCGGGCAATCCCTGGAGAGTGGCATAGTGGATTATGCACAGCGTGAAAGGGACCAGAGGGTGGAGGCCGACCCCCAATATGCTACAGCAGCCTTTCAGCGGATATTAGGGCAGATTGACAGCATGAAAGAAGAGGCTGTCCTGCACATGCGGGCCGATTTCCTGCATGTACAGGGGGAGGATAGGCCATTATATACTTCTTCGGCGGGCCGGGAGATGACTTTTGTGCACGATCATGCTATCCACCACCTGGCCATGATCAATATTGGGATACAGAAACATTGCCCGTATATTGCCAAGCCGGAATATTTCGGTGTGGCACCTTCAACCATAAGATACCGCGTAGATCAACAATAAACACATGGGTACCTGGCAATTTTTTTTTCCGGCGCGTCCGGAACGCAGTGAACTACTCCTGGCATGGCTGGAAGATTTTCCTTTCGATGCCTTTCAGGAAACCGAAGAAGGTTTGTTTGCCTACCTTGCCCCAGGCGCTAGCCCGGAATCGGTCGAAGAACAGCTAAGCCTGCTTCCGGAGGATATCGGTATCCCTTTCCGGAAGGAGCTGCTTCCTGCACAAAACTGGAACGCCCTCTGGGAGGAAAATTTCAGTCCGGTGCGCGTTGGGGATTTCTGTGGCATACGGGCCACCTTCCATCAACCGTTCCAGGGAGTGCTCCATGAGTTGGTCATACAGCCCAAAATGGCTTTTGGGACCGGCCATCACGAAACCACCTTTATGATGGTTGCATTGATGGAAAACCTGCACTTTTCGGGCAGCGATGTCTTTGATTTCGGCTGTGGAACTGGCATCCTTGCCATTCTCGCCGCAAAACTGGGTGCGACCTCTGTGGATGCCGTGGATATTGAGGAGGCAGCGGTAGAAAATACCCTGGAAAACGCCACGGTCAACCAAACCAGCGGGCAAGTCCGGGTTTTTTTGGGCGACCTTGATGTAGTACCATTCCGGCAATACGATTGCATCCTGGCCAATATCAACCGGAACGTAATTTTAGGTGCCCTGCCTGCGTTATACAATCGGCTTCGCGGCGGAGGAACGCTCCTGATTTCAGGCATTCTCGATACTGACCGCGAGCAGGTACTGGAAGCAGCCCGGGAAGCGGGTTTTCTCATTAACCATTATACCGGAAAGGGAAACTGGATTGCCGCAAGCCTGACGCGCCCCCTCCCCCTTTCCAGCAAATAAAAACTATGCGCACCACTGCCGTTTTTACCGCAGTCTCCCTATTCGTCCTCGCAGGGGCTAATCCTCTTCGCGGACAAAGTGTCGATACCTTCCCGTCCAGTCCCGGGCCTTTTATTGCTGCTTTAGGCGATTTTATTAATGCCAGCAAAAACGAAGCGACAATCCAGGCTTTCAAGGCTGCGGAGCCCTTGATCCGCACCGCCTCCAATAACCCAGAGCAATTTACCCTCCTCTACCACACTTTTTCCCTCATGCGCAAACGGCGGATGAGCGCAAGCCCGCATTTCAAAAGATACCTGGAAGTACTTCCTGCGGCCCAGGCTGCACAAGCAGGTACAGAGGTCATGGAACAATGGCACCGTTCCCTCGAAGCCTTGCTAAATCCGGACCTTGGCAGAAGTATCAACGACTTCAGCAACTATCTGAATTTTTCCGAAGCTTTTTTCACCCGGCAAGGATTTTCCCTGGCCAGTGGTGCCTCTTTGCAATGGCGCCTGGAAACCCCAACCTGGAAACTGGGCCTGCTGGACGGCGAACCCGTATTAGAGGTAGAAAAAACCACGCTCCAGGCCTGGCGGGTTAAAGATTCCCTGCGCATTGCCGCCACTTCCGGAACTTTTTTTCCGCTTCAAACCATTTGGAAAGGAAAATCCGGAAAAGTTACCTGGGAGCGCACCGGGTTGGGCCCAGAAGTTTTCGTAGAACTCGACACCTACTCCCTCGATACCCGGAGGGGTTCGTATAGCACCGGAAATGCCCTGCTCTCTTATCCACAGCTCCTGGGCCCCAGAAAAATCAGGGGTACTTTTACAGACCGCATTTCCCCCGAATCCGGAGAGCAAGCAGGATCCTACCCCAAATTTGAAGCCGATGGAGCTTTTACCGAAATCAACGACCTGGGTGACGGCATTCAGTTTGGGGGGAGCTTTCGCCTCGATGGAAAAACCTTCACAGGTATCGCTGCAGGAGAACGCAAAGCACAGGTTAAAATCTATAATGCCCGAAAAGCCCTTGTATTATATGGAGAAGGCGATCGTTTCCAGGTACGGAAAGGCGAATCTCTGAATGGCGAAGGGATCCGGGCTGTTTTTCTCAACCAGGGCGACTCTATCACCCACCCTTCCGCTAATGTCCAGTTCAACTTCGCTTCCCGCCAACTCCGTCTTTTTCGCGGGGACCTGGGCAATGCACGCAATCCTTTCTTCAGCTCCTTTCACCAAATGAACCTCTATGTGGACGATATTATTGCCAACCTCGCCTCCGACTCTGTTATCATCGGAAGGCCAAGTATTAGCATAGCGCGTAAAGAGCCTGTGCGGTTTGAGTCCCTGGACTTCTTTAGCAAATCGGAGTATGGCCAAATACAGGGAATTGCCTCTGCAAACCCGCTTGCACTTATCAAAATTACCTCAGAACGCGAAGGGTCCCGCATCCTGGATCCTCAAAAACTCGCAAAAGGGATCAATCCCAACTATTCCGCAGAAAATATTTCCAAATTGCTTTTTGATCTCGCCGCTGACGGTTTTATCAGCTATGACAGCAAAAAGCAAGTGGTGGAGGTAAAGGATAAAGTCTTTCAGTTTGTCAACGCAGATAAAGGGAAAAGCGATTTTGATATCCTGCGCATCGTTTCCAACACCGATAGCGTCAATGCCGTAATGAACCTGCGCAACAAAAATATCCGGATCCAGGGATTAAGCCTCATCCCCCTAAGCCCCTGGCAACAAGTGGCGGTCCTGCCCGACTCCGGCAGGATTGTCCTCGGCAACAACCGTTCCTTTAGATTCGATGGAATTGCCCAGGCAGGCTTTAGCGAAATCAAAGGCAGCAGGTTCCGTTTTGACTACCCGGAGTTTTCCGTCAAAATGGATTCCATCAAAACCCTGCGCCTTTTCGCCCCGGAAACAAGGCCTTCCGAAACCCCGGACATCCAACCTTTTGAACTGACCTCCCAGATAGAAAACTTCGGCGCCACCCTGTACATAGATGCGCCTGATAACAAAGGTAACCGCGAAAAAATCCCGAAATACCCTTCCCTCCGCAGTACCACCCCGAGTTTTGTTTTTTATGACGGGCCCTTCGCTAAGGATACTCTATATAAGCGGGATTCCTTTTTCTTTCAACTCGATACCTTCCGCTTCGACCAGTTGGACAATTTCATTAAAACTGAAATCGCGTTGAAAGGCCGGCTCGTCTCCAGCCGCATTTTTCC
>CAZGOT010000036.1:0-18094 GCA_964527495.1 uncultured Haliscomenobacter sp. | reverse complement strand
TCTGGAGGCATTTGCGGCAAAAGCTGTACGGGAAGGCTGGCTGTTACAGGAAAGGTATGTACATGCAGACCTGGAGGTCACTCCGCAAGCGGTCCGCTATCGCGATATAAAGGCTGATTACGTCGTTTTCTGTGAAGGGTTCGGGTTAAGGGGCAATCCCTTTTTTCAGGGATTACCTATGGAAGGGGCCAAAGGGGAGGTCTTGATTGTCCGGATTCCGGGATTCCCCATGGATGCTGTCCTAAAGCACAAAATTTTCATCGCCCCCCTGGGAAGGGAGTTATGCTGGGTAGGGGCAACGGACGAGTGGGCGGTTCCAAATAGCGGACCAAGCCCGGAACAGGCTGTTTTTTTGGAAAACCAGCTACGGGAAATCCTCGTACTCCCCTTTGAAGTGGTGGGACACCGGGCTGCTGTGCGGCCTACGGTAAAAGACCGGCGGCCGCTATTGGGCTTTCACCCAACATATCCCCGGCTGGCTATTTTCAATGGTATGGGTACAAAGGGTGCTTCGCTTGCCCCTTTTTGGGCGCATCACCTCGCACAAGTCCTGGTGGGGAATATCTCCCTCGATCCGGAAGTGGATATCAACCGGTTTCCCTTTGCTTAGCGCCAATCCCGCCTGGTTGAAATATTTCAGACCAAAAAACGTTATTTCATATATGCAAATTCAGTAGCTTGCCTACAAGTGTAGCAAAACCCACAATATGAATTTCCAAAAAATCCTCCTGGCAGTATTTTTAGGCGCATACGCTTTTCTGATGCCCTGTTCTGCCCAAAATTCCGGCAATATGAGCAACGACCCACAGTTTAAAAAGGCTTGGGCAGAGATTGAAGCGCTCGAAAAAGAGGGATTGTATAAATCCGCCCTGGAGAAAACGGAATCCCTTTATCAATTGGCTACTAAAGCCGATAATTCCCCTCAAATTATCAAAGCAATCGCTTTTAAGGGCAAGTTTTTACTCCGTCTGGAAGAAGACGGCAACGAAGCAGCTATTGCCTTTGTCCGAAAGGAAACCGAAGCCGCCCCCTTCCCCCGCAAAGCCATTCTGCTTTCTCTGCTCGGCGAATTTTATGCCCAATATCTCCAGGAACGCCTCTGGGAAATCAAAGGGCGGACAAGACTGGAGGGTGGGGTACAAGGCGAAGACATCCAAACCTGGACGGTTGCCGATTTCGAGGCAGCCAGTGCAAATGCCTATCTGTCTTCCGTACAGGATTCCCGCATGGGCACCCTGCCGTTGCAGAATTATGATGCCATCCTTTCCCCCGGCAAAAATACCCAGGGGCTATGGACTTCGCTGCAGGATTTGCTCCTTCACCGGGCACTGGAATATTTTTCCAACAGCAGCAGCACCCTGACCAGTCCGGTCTACCGGTTCTACATTGACCAGCCGGAAGCCTTTGCCGAAACACAGGTCTTTGCCGGTTTTCCTTTCCCTAAAAAAGATACCCAATCGGCCGAATACCAGGCATTATTGCTTTTTCAATCCTGGTTAAAACAAAAACTTGCAGCTGGCAATGTTGCTGCTCTGGTGGATGCCGATTTGATGCGCATCGAATTTGTGCACGACAAGAGTGTGCGGACGGATAAAGATAGTCTTTATACTGCGGCTCTGCAGCGTATCGAATCCCGTTTCCCCAACGAGCCTGGTATTGCCCTGGCGATGTACCGCAGGGCACAGCTATTGTTTAATAACGGTGAAAAATATAATCCCGCTGAGGGTGAAATATTCCGCCTGGATAAAAAACGTGCCAAAGCCATAGCCGAGGAGGCCATTCAGCGCTTCCCGGGTTCCTTCGGTGCAGGCGAATGCCGTAACCTGTCCAAAAGGATAACATCCTCCAGCTTAAAAGTGGAGCTGGAAGAAACGGTGTTGCCCAATAGACCAGTTTTGGTGTCGCTTACTTTCCGGAATACCCCTCGCGCATGGTTGCGATTGGTAAAGCTTACAGAAAAGCAAAGAGAGGAGTTGGAAGTCCTCTCGGAAGAAGAGACTATGAAATTTCTTCTCGGCCTTCCCTCTTTGCGCTCTTTAAACCCCACCCTGCCCGACGATGGTGATTTTCAGGAACATCGCACCGAAATAAAAACCGATCCGCTTGCTTTGGGGTACTACATATTCTTGTTCCAGGACTCGCCTATTGCGGTAGGGAAAGACACCAAGCCTTCCTGGATTTCGTTCACTGTTTCCGAACTGGCATTCCTGCATTCGAATGGCAATGGAAAATTAGAATTTTTGCTGGCCCATCGCGACAAAGGCAGCCCGATTGAAGGAGTGGAGGTTACCTTGTATGACCAATTCTATAATTATCAAAATAACAGAACCCAGCGCAAGGAAGTACAGCGCCTTAAAACCGATACTAATGGCCGGGTGCGTTTCGAACCAAAAAATGGAAATTATGCCTGTCGCTTTGCCAAAGGGGAGGATGTTTTGTATTCGACAGGTTTTTATGTTTATGACAGGGAATCAACTGACCAGGATAATGTACAAACCCATTTTTTCCTGGACAGGGGCATTTATCGTCCAGGACAAACAATCTATTATAAGGGTATTGTTACCCGCTCAGGGAAGCAGCCCGGGGATGTCAGCATACTGCCAAACCAACGGGTCAGCCTTGTATTCCGCGATGCCAATTATAAGGTAGTCGCCGAGCAAGACCTGATGACGAACGCTTTTGGCTCCTTCAATGGCACTTTCACCGCTCCCGCCGGAGGGTTGCGGGGCAGAATGACGATTTCCTCCAGCCTTGGGGAATCGCAGGCTGTCCTCCTGGTAGAAGGATACACCCGCCCGCGTTTTGAGGTCAACTTACAAGGCCTCGCAGGGCAGGCATCCCTCGGTTCCGTGGTTGCGATAAAAGGAGAGGCGCGTATGTATGCAGGCAGCGCTGCAGACGGAGCAAAAGTTTCGTACCGCGTTATCCGTAGGGCTACCTTCCCCTGGTGGTTTTGGTGGCGGCCACTACCTGCCTCCGGGGAGACTTTGGTGGCTTCCGGAGAAACAGTAGCAGATGCCTCCGGGAATTTCGAGGTCCAATTTCCGGCCCAGCCCGATCCCACACTCAACCCCGAAGACTTGCCCGAGTTTATGTTCAAGGTAGAAGTGGATGTTACCGACGTGACGGGGGAAACCCATACGGCCAATAAGACCATAAATCTCGGTTATGTGCAAATGCGTGCGGAAATCCAGGTTGCAGAATGGCTGGATATTGCAAAGCCCAAAGCAATCCGCATCCTGACGAAAAACCTCGATGACCAGCCCGTGGGGGCGATAGGTAAAATCCGTTTCCTTTCCCTCCAGAGTCCGGAGAAGATCTTTTTAAATCGCTACTGGGCTGCTCCGGACCGCCCTTCTATTCCGGAAGCAGAGTTCCGGCGAGATTTCCCGATGCTGGCCTATGGACGTGAGGATAACCCCATGAGCTGGCCAGTGAAAGGGACGGCATGGGAATCCGCTTTCAATACGGCTTCCAATACCCAGGTCGAGGTCCCTGCAGGGGCTTTTCCTGTCGGCTATTACCTGGTGGAACTGGAAACTGTCGATGCCAGTGGGAAGCCTCTTTCCTTGCGCAAACTGGTCAAAGTGCTGGATAGTGCCGGTAAAGCGGTGCCCAAAGGAGAAATTTTCTACTCCGCCTGTTCCCAGGAAACAGCAGAGCCAGGCGACCGCCCCAGCCTTTTATTGGCTTCGGCCGATGGGCCTTTGAGCGTTTTTATGGATATTGGCAGGGGAGGAAAGGTACAGAGCGGATCCTGGAAAGAACTTACAGGATGGTCGGAAGAGACAGTGGAAGTCCAGGAAGCAGATCGCGGCAACAAGTTTTTCCTGTTTAACTTGATCCGCTATAACCGCATATATTCCAATAAACTGCTTTTAAGTGTTCCCTGGTCAAATAAATTGCTGAAAATAGAGCTCCAGACGTTCCGGGACAAGCTGCTCCCGGGGCAGGAAGAGGAATGGCGCCTGCGTATCTCCGGTCCCAATAGCGATTCGGTCGCAGCCGAGGTGCTTGCAGCGATGTACGATGCCTCCCTGGACCAGTTTGCAGCAGAAAATTGGGGTTTCAATCTTTTTGAAACATACGGCTTGCCTTATAATTTCCGCTCTGCCCAAGGCTTTTCATCCGTTTACCGCGATTTCGCGCGTTTCGGTGCACTTCTTTCTAGCATGGAGAGAAAATATCCAGCTTTCAAATGGTTTGGCTTACTAAGGACTGGGTATTACTCTATGAATTACGATTCCGGAATAACTATGAGGAGTGCAATGGCCAATGGGGTTATGGCGGCACCCGCTATGATGCCACCTCCAAAGGTAATGAACGCTATGGAGGAAAAAGCAGATAGAATAGAAGCTAAATCCGCTAAAACAGAGGAAAATCCTGTAGGCTCCGGTCCAGTTGTCCGCTCCAACCTCAAGGAAACGGTGTTTTTCTATCCCCAGTTAATGACCGATAAGGAGGGTGCCGTGATTCTGAAGTTCACGATGAACGAAGCACTTACCAGGTGGAAATTCCAGGTACTGGCGCATACCAAAAATCTGGAAAGTGCCCTGGAGCTCCGGGAGGTCGTTACACAAAAGGATCTGATGGTGCTTCCTAATCTACCCCGCTTCGTCCGGGAAGGGGACGAGATCGTGTTGAGTGCCAAAGTAACAAACCTGAGCGGGGGTGTTTTGAAAGGTAACGCAACGCTGCAACTCTTCGATGCCCTGAGTATGCAACCTGTGGATGCCGCTTTTGGCAACCAAATCGGCGAGGTGGCTTTTTTAGCAGAAAACGGACAATCGGCCCCCCTGGCCTGGCGCATAAAAGTTCCGGAAAATGGGGCCGGGGCATTAGTTGTGCGCATCAGTGCCCGTGCGGGAAACTTTTCTGATGCTGAAGAGAACGCCCTGCCAGTGCTGGTTAATCGCATGCAGGTCACAGAAACCCTTCCCCTATATGTCCGGGGGGAAAGCAGCAAAACCTTTACCCTGGAATCGCTAAAAACTGCTTCTGCTTCTCCGTCGCTATCGCCCCTGCGCCTGAGTATCGAAATGACGTCCAATCCGGCTTGGCTTGCCGTAAAAGCACTGCCTTATCTTATTGAATATCCTTACGAATGTGCCGAGCAGTTATTCAGCCGGTATTATGCCAATGCGATTGCCGGCTCCATCGTGCGCAGCACCCCAAAAATCGAGGCTATTTTCAGGCAGTGGCAAAATGCCGGGACTTTGACCAGCCGCCTGTCGCAAAACCAGGAGCTCAAATCCCTTTTGCTGGAAGAAACCCCCTGGGTGTTCGAGGCAGAAGGTGAAGAGGCACAGCAGAAAAATATCGCCTTATTATTTGACCTGAATAATATGGCTCAAAAACAAGCGGATGCCCTCACCAAACTCCGCGACCTGCAAACACCTAATGGGGGCTTCCCATGGTTCGCCGGAGGTCCCGAAAACCGCTATATTACGCAGCATATCGTAGCAGGTATGGGCAAATTGGCATTTCTACGCGCAACGTCCAACGAAGTCCCCGATTTCCTCAATGGCGCCCTTGAGTACCTCGATGGCGAAGCCCAAAGGGATTATGAAGGGCTAATGGAAGAGATTAAAGCCGGAAGGGCCAAAGAGAAAGATAACCACCTGCGTTCCCTGGATATCCATTACCTCTATACTTGTTCCTATTTTAACCGTGCCGATAAGCCGTCCAAACAGGCTTTTGACTTTTATACCCGTCAGGCCAGGATGTACTGGACGGAGCAGGGGGTTATGGAGCAGGGGATGATCGCCCTTGCCCTGTTTCGTCTGGGGGACAGGGAAACCCCGGCCCGTATCCTGGCGTCCCTGCGCGAGCGGGCGCTGCGGTCGGAAGAACTCGGCATGTACTGGAAAATTCCCCGCAGCTATTTCTGGAACCAGTTGCCAGTCGAAACCCAGTCCTTGCTGATCGAAGCTTTTGACGAAGTGGGAAAAGCGTCTGGCGATGTGGAAGAAATGAAAATCTGGTTGCTGAAAAACAAACAAACGAATAGCTGGCCAAGTACTAAAGCTACCGCCGATGCAGTGTATGCCTTGCTGAAAACAGGGGGTTCAGACCGCTGGCTGACGGAAACCAAACCTGTGCAGGTGTCCTTTCCTGTGCTTAAAGATGCCCAATCCACTGCTGCAACCCTGGCGGCTGGCCAGCAATCGGCCGAGCCCGGAACAGGCTATTACAAAGTCCGTTGGGAGAGCAAGGACATTCAACCCGATATGGCTGTAGTCGCCTTGCGCAACCCCAATCCGGGTATTGCCTGGGGAGGATTGTACTGGCAATATTTCGAACAACTGGACAAGATTAAATCCTTTGAAGAAACACCGCTTACGCTCAAGAAGAAGTACTTCAAGGAACGTATTGGCGACCGCGGTGCTTACCTCGAGGAAATCCGCGATGGGAGCTCCCTTCAACCCGGGGATAAAATCGTGGTGCGCCTGGAATTGCGCGTGGACCGCCAGATGGAATTCGTACACCTTAAAGATATGCGGGCCAGTGGGATGGAACCGGTTAATCCTCTGAGTGCCTACCGTTGGCGGGATGGACTGGGTTACTACGAAAGCCCGGGTGACCTCGCTACGCACTTCTTTATAGACTACCTCCCCCGTGGGACCTATGTTTTCGAATATCCGCTTCGCGTAAACCATAGCGGTAATTTTTCTAATGGGATTAGCTCAATTCAGTGTATGTATGCACCGGAGTTCAGCAGCCATACCGCCGGTGGCAGAATGGCTGTGGACCAGCAACGATAGTTGCCTCCCGCCCCCAGATAAAGATTTGAGGCGGGTAAAAGCCGTAGGGATGTTACTGGCAAAAAAATGCCAAAGGTCAACTTCCTGCGATCAAGGGTGTTGTATATGTAATAAAACAGAGCAATATGAGCGAGAGCAATTCGAGTGAGGACCGCCACAAGCATGCAGAAACTGTAATACGCAACCATGTGATGTGGTCCATGGGGGCAGGTCTTATCCCCGTTTTAGTCGCAGATGTCTTTGCTATTGGGGCAGTCCAGTTGGATATGATCCGGCAATTATGCCGGGTGTATGAGGTAAATTTTTCTGAGACCCAGGGTAAAGCCATTGTAACGGCGCTTACGAGTTCTACGGTTGCCCGTATTACGGCAGGTAGTGTAGCCAAAATGATCCCGGTTATCGGCACGTATCTTGGCGGGGTTACTGTTTCTGTATTTGCCGGGGCTTCCACGTATGCTTTGGGGGAAGTGTTCAAAAAGCACTTTGAGCTGGGCGGAACGATACTGGATTTTGATCCGGAGCGCCTGAAGAAGCTGTACAAAGAAAAATTTGAAAAGGGGAGAAAGGTTGCAGAGGACTTAGCCCGGCAACAGAAAGCGGAAGATGGCAAGGGCAATACGATTGTGGTTGACCTTCATGAGGAAGGTAAAACAGCCACGGCTGCAGGTGCTGGTACGGATGTGGTGGCACGCTTGAAAGAGCTGGCCGATTTGAGAGAACAAGGCATCCTTACCGAGGAGGAGTTTAACCGGATGAAGAAACGCTTGCTGGAACAATACTGATGCGGGTTAATGCCCATCACGATAAGTCCAATACCCATCTGGCCAGTGGAGCTACGTCCTGACCGACAAATTCCCCTCCCAGGTATTGGTAATAGCCGGTGATGCCGATCATTGCAGCATTATCGGTGCAGTATTCCATTTTGGGGATATAGGTTTGCCATCCCCGTTTTTCTCCTTCCAGTTTTACGGCATTGCGCAGTCCCGAATTAGCTGCTACTCCGCCGGCAATGGCGATTTGTTTAATTTGGTATTTTACGGCTGCGGCGCATAGCTTCTGCATCAGGATGTTGACGATCCGCTCCTGGATGGAGGCGCAGAGGTCACTAAGGTGTTTTTGGATAAAAAGGGGGTCTTCCTGCACCTGTTTGCGCAAGAAATATAATACAGAAGTTTTTAACCCACTGAAGCTAAAATCCAGTCCTGGTACTACTGGTTGGGCAAAAGCGAACATCGGCTTTCCTTCTTTTGCCTGCTGATCAATCAGGGGGCCAGCAGGGTAGCCCAGTCCCAGCATTTTTCCTGTTTTATCAAAAGCTTCCCCTGCGGCATCATCCAGGGTTTGGCCTATGATTTCCATTCGGAGATAATCTTTCACCAGCATTATCTGGGTATGTCCACCTGAAACGATCAGGCAGAGGAAGGGAAAGGAGGGGCCTTTGCCTTCTGCGAAATGGGCCAGTACGTGGGCATGCAGGTGGTGAACCCCTATGAGCGGTTTGTGTAGTGCAAGGGCATAAGCTTTGGCAAAAGAAACCCCCACCATGAGGGAGCCAATGAGCCCGGGTCCACGGGTAAATGCAACAGCATCAATTTGATGGTTGGCTGTTTGTGCAGTGCGTAGGGCAGCGTCCACAACGGGTACCAGGTGCATTTGGTGGGCACGTGAGGCAAGCTCTGGCACCACGCCACCATACTGCTGATGCACTTCCTGCGAAGCCAGAATATTGCTCAGGACTACCCCGTCACGGATTACCGCAGCAGAGGTATCGTCGCAAGAAGATTCAATCGCCAAAATAGTTACGGCCATATTTTAAAATGTTGGGAAAACCTTATACTTTCGTCACTGGGTTTTTGTTTCACGCTTCGTTAGGATGGCGGAGGGCCCTTTTGGGTTGTGTAACAGATAACCTGGCACAAAAAACGCAAAACAAAACGATATGCCAAACAGTTCTTCTCGTTCGGCCAAAGAAAATGCCGGCATTGGGGCAAATCCCAACCAGGAAGGGATAACCACCACCGTGATTTCCCCGGGCTCAAAATTTGACGGTAATTTTCAATGCAGCGAAAATATCCGTTTCGATGGGCATATTATCGGGGATCTTTCCTGTGAAAAAAAGTTGGTTATGGGAAAGGATGGCAGGGTAGAGGGAGCTATTAAAGCCCGGGAGGCCGTGATCATGGGGAAAGTGACTGGCAACATTACCGTTATCGGTTCGCTGCACCTGGATAAGCATGCAGTGGTGCGTGGGAACATCAGCGCAGGGGTCCTGAGCATAGAAGATGGAGCGGTATATGATGGAAATTGCAAAGTGGGGATGGAATAATTGCCTTATTCCAAAAATTTCAATAGCATTTTTTTACTAAGTGCGTGAAGTTCCCTAAAATTGCGTTGTTTAAACAACACCTGGAAACTTCAACCTATTTTAAGTCAAAACAATCCGACACAATGAAATTAGTCATTAACCTGGTCCTTGTAGCGATCATTGCTTTCCTGCTCTATGCACTGTACAACAGCATCAAAGAACCGATCGCATTCAAGGCGGAGAAAGAACGTCGTGAGCGCGTAGTAGTGGATCAATTGATGAAAATCCGGCAGGCTCAGGAAGCGTTCCGCGATATCACCGGAGCATTTGCTCCCAACTTTGATACCTTGACCCAAATCCTGAATATCGGGCAGTTTAAGGTTATCCAGGTTTTTGGTGATCCTGATGACCCGAACTTCACCGGGGAAATCACGTATGACACCCTGTTGGTGCCTGCGCAGGATTCTATGCGCAAAATGTTGGCAATGAACAATTTTGACTCGCTTCGCTATGTGCCGTTCAGCGGAGGCAAGACTTTCAGTATTGCCGCCGCCGTCATTGACTACCAAAGCACCAAGGTGCCGGTAGTAGAAGTGGGGGCACAGCGCAAGTTGTTCATGGGCCGTTTTGCGGATAAGCGTTATGCCCGCTATGACCAGAAATACGATCCGGAATCTTTGGTCAAGTTCGGAAATATGTTCTCTCCTAACCTTTCTGGAAATTGGGAATAATCAGGACGGACATAACAGAAAGCTTTTTTTCCGCCCAACAAACTGCTTCAGGAAAACTGTCCATTCTCGTTGGAATGGACAGTTTTTGTTATAGCATCTACAACGCCGATGGCCAGCCAGTCTTTCTTCGGCGTCTGGAATATCCGGTTTCCTCCAACTTTACGCCCGACCTAAAAGCAGTTGAACAGGAGAATCCGCTTTTATTTCTGCCCTATTCGAGCATCTGTCTTGCCTTTGGGTCGCCCTGCCATGTTTTTGTGCCTTCCCGGCTCTTCGACCCTGCTGCTGCCCGCGTTTATCTGGAACACGGCAATAGGGTAGCGGATGAAGACCGGATTTGTTCCGCTTTTGTTTCTGAATTGCCGGCACATTTGGTTTTTGCGCTTCCAGCAAAGCTCGATTCCTGGCTGAACCGGCATTTTCCCGCGTTGGAGGTGCACCATCTCAGCCAAGTGATTTTGCAGCAAGCGCTGGCAACTTTAGGCCCTGGTAAACAGGTACTTGCCCATTTCTGGGATAAGCGCCTGATATTGTTTTATATAGAAGGGAGTCGCCTCGTTTTCGAAAATTGGTTTGTATGCCGGGATACCAAGGATTTCCTGTACTACTTGTTGCTGGTGTTCGACCGGTTTAAGCTCGATCCTGAAAACCAGGAGGTAGGGCTTTCTGGTACGATTGTAGCCGAATCCGGCGTATTTCAGCTTCTGGGCAAGTACATCCGTAATCTGCGCTTCGTTACCGTGGGCAATCCGGTAGCTTACGGAAAAAAAATGTCTTCGCAGCCGCCCCATTTTTTCAACGACCTCAACGCCATCATGCAGTTTAGGCAAATAAGATAAGGTGTTATGCGCATTATCGGAGGGAAATTCAAGGGCAGGCGGTTTAACCCGCCCGCCGACCATTGGCCTACGCGGCCTACTACGGATTTTGCCCGGGAGGGCTTGTTCAATATCCTCTCGAATACGCTGGACTTTGAAACACTGAAAGTGCTTGACCTCTTTGGAGGGACAGGTAGCCATAGCTACGAATTTATCTCCCGCGGCTGCACGCAGGTAACCTACGTGGATAAGTTTGGCCCGGCTGTGGGTTTTGCCCGTAAGATGCGGGACTTGCTGGATATCGGGCCATTTTTGCAAATTGTTCAGTCCGATGTGTTCCGGTTTATCGAAAATTGTACCGAAGACTACGATTTTATCTTTGCCGGCCCTCCTTATGGCCTGCCACGCCTGGAGGAAATCCCTGATGTGGTTTTTTCCCACTCCCTTTTACGGCCTAAGGGCTGGTTGGTTGTGGAACACAATCCACACCATAATTTTGAAGATCATGCCCGTTTTTTAATGAAGCGGAACTACGGAAAAACTATATTTACCTTTTTCGAAGCCCCTGCCTGAATAAGGGCACATCCTAAACAAGCACTACGTCCCGAAATTCAAGGCTCAGGTCGGATGTACAGTAAATTAACACCAGATGAAGCGAATTTTCCTCCTGGCTTTCTTTTTCCTTTCCATACTGCCCCGCCTGTTGGCCCAGGCTAATCCTTTCGATGGCTACTGGAAAGGCTACCTCACCCAGGAAACGGGCGGGTACCGGCCTAAATATTATTTTGAACTCAAACTCGAGCAGAAAGGCAATAAGGTGACGGGAACTTCCTATTCGAGCGTAGAAGACATTTATGCAGAAATGGCCGTTTCGGGGATTATCAACGGGGAAGAGCTGGTGCTCAAAGAAGATAAAATCCTGCGCTATACCCGCCTGGAAGAAATGGCCTGGTGCTTTAAACGCTGTATTTTGAAATTGAATAAAAAAGCAGGTACCTGGCGCCTGGAAGGGTCCTGGTCAGGCAACTCCCCTTTCGGCCCCTGTATCCCGGGAAAGGTGTACCTGGTAAAAACCGTCCCCAAAGTTTAAACAGGCAGGAAAAAAGACTCCACAGTAGCCGTTTTACTGTTATCCGGGTAAAAGGGGGTTTTTTTCAGCTTTTCCGTTAATTTTGCACCGTTTTTATTATTGCATATCATGAATATCCTCGACCAAATCAAGCAACACACCGCGGAATGGCTGCTTCATAACCATGGGGTTACCCTTGCCCCGGAATCACTGACGCTCACGCCAACGAAAAAAGAATTCACTGGGGATTTCACCCTGGTGGTTTTTCC
The DNA here is from genome assembly GCA_964527495.1 of uncultured Haliscomenobacter sp. GTDB lineage: Bacteria > Bacteroidota > Bacteroidia > Chitinophagales > Saprospiraceae > JADJPL01. Next base: position 6,138 of record CAZGOT010000036.1, on the reverse strand, counting down.
GCTTACCCGCTACACCAAAACGAATCCTGAAGCCCTTGGCTCCACCCTCGGGACCTATTTGGAAGGGGTTATACCCTATATCAGCGGTCATAATGTGATCAAAGGCTTTTTGAACCTGGAGTTAAGCACGCAATTCTGGCTGGACTTTATTGGGTCAGTCTCTAAAACGCAACACTACGGGCGTGCGCCCCGCAACCATTCCAAGGTATTAGTGGAATCCTGCTCGCCCAACACCAATAGGCCGCTGCACCTGGGCCATATCCGGAATATCCTGCTGGGTTGGTCTGTTTACAAAATCCTGGATGCAGCCGGATACGATGTAGTCCGCGTTCAGATTATCAACGACCGGGGGGTAGCAATTTGCAAAAGTATGCTCGCCTGGGAAAAATTCGGGGAAGGGGCAACGCCTGCAACGGCAGGGGTCAAGGGAGACCATTTTGTGGGGGAATATTATGTGCTTTTTGAGAAAAAATTCCGCGAAGAATACGCAAAATGGCAAAGCCTGCCCGAAGCGGAAAGCCTGTTTGTCTCCAAGGCTGCGGAGGGACAGGATAAAGAGGCTTTCTTCAAAGCTTTTAAAGATACTTATTTCAACGAATACAGCGCCCTCGGGCGCGAGGCCCGCGAAATGCTCCGCCGCTGGGAAGCAAATGATCCAGCTACCGTTGAACTATGGAAACAAATGAATGGCTGGGTGTATGAAGGCTTTAAGGAAACATTTACCAGTCTGGGTATCACCTATGACAAATGGTACTACGAATCCGATACCTACCTCCTGGGGAAGGATTCCATTGAAAAAGGACTGGCCGAAGGCGTATTCTACCGCCAGGATGATGGCTCCGTATGGATTAACCTGGAAGATGCCGGACTGGACAGAAAGCTCGTCCTGCGGCGCGATGGTACTTCCGTGTATATCACCCAGGATATTGGCACCGCCGACCTTCGCTACCAGGATTTTGGGGCAGAGAAAATGATCTATGTGGTCGCCGATGAACAAAACTATCACTTCCAGGTCCTTTTTGAAATCATGAAGCGGATGAAAGCGCCCTACGCAGGGGGCTTATACCACCTTTCCTATGGCATGGTGGAATTGCCGAGTGGCAAAATGAAATCCAGGGAAGGTACGGTAGTGGATGCCGATGACCTGATTGTAGAAGTCATGGAAGAGGCGAGAGCCAATAGCCTGGAGAGGGAAACCACCGCAGGCCTCAGTGATGAAGAGAAAGACGCTATCGTGCGCAAAATAGGCCTCGCAGCCTTGAAATTTTTTCTGATAAAGGTCCATCCTCAAAAGCGGATGATCTTTGACCCAAAGGAGTCAGTGGACCTGCACGGCCAGACAGGGCCTTATATCCAGAATGCCTACGTACGCGTACAGTCTGTACTCAGAAAACACGAGGCTTTCCAGGAGGGGCAATCCGCTGGATATACCAGTCTTTTCCCCGAAGAAAAAGAGTTACTGGTGCAGTTGTTTCAGTTCCCGGAGAGTATCCAGGAAGCTGCACAGGCTTATGATCCCTCTACCATAGCTAATTTTTGCTTCCAACTGGCTAAATCCTACCATCGTTTTTACCACGAGCGCCCTATCCTCAAAGCAGAGAGCCCCGCAGCAGGTGCCTTTCGCCTTCAGTTGAGTACTGCCGTAGCCAATGTGCTCGAGATGGGCATGGACTTGTTGGGGATCGAAATGCCGGATAAAATGTAATCCTGGCCGGAAGCTGTCCGGACGTATATTCGTTAATAACCAATGCGATATAATAAAAGGGTATGACAACGTCAGAATCCAGGGAAGAAAAATCCCTTAATTTCATCGAGGAAATCATCGAAGCAGACAGGGAAAGCGGTAAGCACGGAGGGCGCGTACATACGCGATTCCCGCCCGAGCCCAACGGCTACCTGCATATTGGACACGCAAAAGCTATTACGGTAAATTTCGGCATCGCAAAACGCTACAACGGCCAATGCAACCTGCGCTTCGATGATACCAACCCGGTTGCTGAGGAGGTAGAATATGTTGACAGCATCCGCGATGATGTGCGCTGGCTGGGTTTTGAGTGGGCAAACGAATGTTATGCTTCGGATTATTTCGACCAGTTATACGCATTCGCCCTGGATTTGATCCGTAAAGGGTTAGCTTATGTGGACGATTCTACTGCAGAAGAGATTGCCGCGATGAAAGGCAACCCTGCCCAGCCCGGGGTGGAGAGCCCCTTTCGCAACCGCAGCATAGAAGAAAACCTGGAGCTGTTTCAGCAGATGAAGGCAGGAGCTTTTCCCGATGGCGCCCGGGTTCTGCGTGCAAAAATTGATATGGCCTCTCCCAATATGCATATGCGCGACCCCTTACTGTATCGGATAAAACATGCTCATCACCACCGGACTGGCGATAAATGGGTTATTTATCCCATGTACGATTTCGCCCATGGCCAGAGCGATTCCATCGAAAAAATTACGCATTCCCTCTGCTCCCTCGAATTCCGCCACCACCGGCCACTTTACGACTGGTTAATCGAACAGCTCGGGATTTTCCCTTCCCGCCAGATCGAGTTTGCCCGGATGAATGTGGCCTATATGATTACCAGTAAACGCAAACTGCTCAAATTGGTACAGGAAGGTGTGGTAAATGGTTGGGATGACCCCCGGATGCCTACCCTTTCCGGTCTGCGGAGAAGAGGTTACCCCCCGCAGGCAATAGTCAACTTCTGCGAACGCGCCGGGGTGGCCAAACGCGATAATGTCATAGAAATTGAACTGCTGGAATTTTCCGCAAGGGAAATCCTGAATAAGACTGCCACCAGGGCAATGGCCGTGCTCGAACCGCTTAAAGTGGTTATCCTGAACTATCCGGAAGGGCAAGTCGAATACCTGGAAACAGAAAATAATCCTGAAGACCCGGCAGGAGGTACCCGCAAAATGCCATTCTGCAGGGAGATATTTATCGAGCAGGAGGATTTTATGGAAAATCCCCCCAAAAACTTTTTCCGCCTCTCTCCTGGCCAAATGACCCGACTGAAAAGTGCCTATATCCTCCGTTGCGAAGAAGCAGTCACGGATCCACTTACGGGAATGGTCACGGAATTGCGCTGCACGTATTTTCCAGAAAGCAAATCCGGTTCCGATACTTCCGGATTAAAGGTGAAAGGCGTAATACACTGGGTATCTGCCCCCCACGCCGTTCCTGTGGAGGTGCGCATGTACGACAGGCTTTTTACAGACCCGACGCCTACGGAACACGAGGGCAGGGATTTTCTGGAGTTTGTCAATCCCGCTTCCCTGGTAACGTTTAGCAATGCCCTTGGTGAACCTTGTCTGAAAGATGCCCGTGCCGGAAATCAGTTCCAGTTCCTGCGCAAAGGCTACTTTGCAGCAGATCCAGATTCAACCGCCGACCGCCCGGTGTTCAACCTGACGGTTCAGCTTAAGGATTCCTGGACAAAAGAGAAAAAGGGATGATTGTTCAGGTATCAGCTTTTTAGCTGCGCAAAATAGGTAACAGATGGAGAATAGCAGAGTAATCCTCACCCCGGAACATTTTGCCCTCACCCTCGACCGATTGTGCTATCAATTAGTGGAGGAGTACGATGATTTTGCCGATACTTGTCTGATTGGCATCCAACCCAGGGGCATCGCCCTATCCCAGCGGATTTATGACCGCCTGACGGGGCACATGGGTATCGGGTCTATCGCCTATGGCAAACTGGATATTACCTTTTATCGCGATGATTTCCGTCGCCGCGACCAGCCAATAGTTGCCAATACGACAGAAATAGATTTTCTGGTAGAAGATAAAAATGTCATTCTGGTGGATGACGTCCTCTACACCGGGCGTACCGTACAGGCTGCCCTTACCGCGCTGAACCACTATGGCCGCCCCCGGAAAGTCGAACTCTTGACCCTGGTTGACCGCAGGTTCAACCGCCACCTGCCCATTTTTGCAAATTTTAAAGGGATTCAGGTGGATGCGCTGGACCGGGCCTATGTGCGGGTAGAATGGAAAGAAACCCACGGAGCAGACCGCGTATTGTTATTCGCAGATAAAAAAGCAGCCCAATAGACTATGGCCAATCTTGTTCAGCAGCTTAGTACACCGCATTTGTTGGGTATCCGCGATCTGACTGTCGAGGATATCCGCCTCATTTTTCATACTGCCGACAGCTTTAAGGAGGTCATTAACCGTCCGATAAAAAAAGTGCCTTCTCTGCGCGATATTACTATTGCCAACCTGTTTTTTGAGGATTCTACCCGTACCCGCATTTCTTTTGAACTCGCCGAGAAACGCCTTTCTGCAGATGTGCTCAACTTCTCGGCATCTTCCTCTTCGGTCAAAAAGGGCGAAACCCTCCTCGATACCGTCAATAATATATTGGCTATGAAGGTGGACATGATTGTCATGCGCCATCCTGCCCCGGGTGCCTGTGCTTTCCTCGCCCGGCATATCGGGGCTAAAATAGTGAATGCCGGCGACGGTACGCACGAGCACCCTACTCAGGCATTGTTGGATGCGTATTCTATGCAGGAAAAAATAGGTGATCTGGAAGGTAAGCGGATTGCGATCTTCGGAGATATCCTGCACTCCCGTGTCGCCCTGAGTAATATCCTCTGTCTGCAAAAACTAGGTGCGAAAGTGCGCGTTTGTGGGCCTCCCACCCTGATACCCCGGCATATCGAAAAACTGGGCGTGGATGTGGGTTACAACTTACATGAAGCGCTGGAGTGGTGTGATGTAGCCAATGTGCTGCGCATCCAGCTCGAACGCCAGCAGATTAAATATTTTCCCTCCTTACGGGAATATGCCCGCTTCTATGGAATCAATCGGGAGGTATTGGACCGCCTGGGCAAGCAAGTGGTAATTATGCACCCCGGCCCGATCAACAGGGGAGTGGAATTGACAGGCGATGTGGCTGATTCCGAGCACTCGATTATCCTGCAACAAGTGGAAAATGGAGTGGCAGTTCGCATGGCAGTGCTTTACTTACTCGCATCGCAATAAAAAAAGTACCTCTGAGGGCAGCTCATAAAACACCAGGATATTTTTTTTCGTTAACAACAGATAATAGAATTGAAAATTTCAGATATGCGTTTACAACTAACCTTTCTCGTTCTGCTGGCTTCCGTTATGGCTGGCGTTGCAAAAGAAAATGGATACTCTATCTCTGTGCGGATCAAGGATTTCACCCAGAAAGAAATCTACCTGGGGTACTACCTGGGAGACAAACAGTACCTCCGGGATACCGCAGTTGCTGATGCAAAGGGGAATTTTGTATTCAAAGACACCGCAAGTCTGGGGGCCGGAGTCTATCTTGTTGTTTTGCCACCCGACAACCGCTGGTTTCAGATCCTGATAACCGAAAAAGAGCAGCATTTTTCTCTGCAGACGGCTATAGAGGACCTCAATAAAAATATTTCCTTTGTTGGATCTACGGAAAATGAGCGGTTTTATCGCTACCTCCAGTTCTTGGCTGACCTGGGACAAAAAGCAGAGCCTATTCAAAAACAACTTGGCGAAACGACCGATGAGAAGCAGAAAAAAGCGCTCCAGGACGAGCTGGATAGACTGAGTAAAGAAGTGAAAGACTTCCAGTTGCGCTTTATTGAAGAAAACCAGGGAGCTTTTGTTGCACGGATTGTGGCAGCAAATATTAACGATGATATGCCGGAGTTTGAGGGTACAGAAGAAGAAAAAACGCTGAAAGCTGTCTATTACTTGCGCGAGCATTATTGGGACCGCCTGGATCCCGCAGCTACTGGTATGCTGCGCACGCCGTTTTTATTCGAAAAACTGGATTATTTCGTCAACAAGCTGCATTATCAGCACCCGGATTCCCTGGCAGTGGCTATTGACGAAGTGCTTGCACGCCTCCGCCCTTCCGAAGAGGCCTTCCGCTTTTATCTGGTCCACTTCCTCAATGCATTTGCAACCTCTAAGCTGGTTGGGATGGACGCCGTCTATGTGCACCTCGCTGAGAATTATTATGCCAAGGGGGATGCTTCCTGGGTTTCAGAAGAACAACTGAAGAAAATCATTGAAAATGCACAGACGCTAAAGCCTATTCTTTTGGGCAAAATTGCCCCTGATATCCTCATGCAGCGCCGGGATGGCACCAAAATCCGCCTACATGATGTTAAATCCCCTTTCAC